>JANPCX010000037.1:0-21688 GCA_031431125.1 Burkholderiales bacterium | reverse complement strand
GTTCTACAACCATCGCCGGCTTCACTCCACGCTGGGTTACATCAGTCCAATGAAGTATGAAGAAAACTGGCACGCGGGCCAGGCTAAACAAGCCGCGTAACCGAGTGGCTATGCACTACGTCGAACAGGGGCAAGGTCACTTAAGCCAGTTCAACTTGCACGGCCAAGACAAGGTCAACACACAGCGGCATTTGTACTGCTTGGTGCACAACACTGAGAAGTCGGCCCGAAGTGGCTGGCAGGAATAGGCCCAGGGCCGTTAGGGCAAGTGCTGGGGCGTTTAGAGCAGGGTTTTGGGTCAAAATGCGTCACACGCATTCCATACCCCCAACCAAGTCGGCCGATGAAACTCTCTGCTTCGTCTATTGCCAAAACCCCTGGCGCTTTGGCATCGGAGGGGATTTTTTCCCAGCTTGGTTAGGCTGCACAGGAACCCACGGCATGACGAATCAAGAGCATTACGTTGCCCTACAGAACATGTACATGGCGGCCCCTATCAACACCTTCTACATGCCAGAGATCAAGGTCTCCGAAGGTGAGGCAACGATCGAGATTGCCGTCTATGAGAAGCACTTCCACTCCGCGGAGGCGGTGCACGGGTCTGTCTACTTCAAGATGCTCGACGACGCTGCGTTCTTTGCGGCCAACTCGCTCGAACATGAGGTGTTCGTCCTGACAACGTCGTTCACGACCTATCTCACAAGACCAGTCTCCTCGGGAACGCTTCGTGCTCTTGGCCGAGTGGTCAATCGAAACAAGCTGCAGTTCATTGCCGAAGCGGTCCTCACGGATTCAGAAGGCAATGAAGTCGGCCGAGGAAACGGTGTGTTCATGCGAAGCAAACTCCCACTGATTCAGTCGCGCGGGTATGCCGCCTAGGAGGCTGCGCGGCAGAAGGCGTCGAAGCGAAACGTGCGAAAACCGAGGACAGTTTGGTAGCACCGACAAGCCCAGGGTAACCCCCTGGGCGCAGGAGGTGATACCAAAATGGACCGGTTTCTCGCGCATTGCAGCCGACGACCTTCTGCCGCGCAGCCTCCTAGCCCCTCGCTGAAGCGGAGCTCAAACCTTGGGGCCCCATGACCGTCGCTGCATCTGCATCTTCGCTTGTGAGGCGTTTGTCGCGCCTTATCACGGCCTCCAGAGACAAGCGGTCCACTTCAGAACAAGCACCAGATGCCACACTGGTGCTGTCCGACAGTGGAGTTGAAAAGACTGGCTCGAATCAACCGAACAAGAGCATCGGGTGGTCTGAAGTTCAGAGGGTACTGTTCTGTGAGCCCACCTATGGATACCTTGGTGGCACGCCTTGCTGGATCGTCTTCGGAGACCAACAGGCCATCGAGATCGAGGAGGCCGACATCGGTGAGCGCGAGCTAACCCAATGGTTCGCTCGCAAGCTTCCAGGCTTCGATCCAAACGTGGTCACAGATGCGTACAAGCGTGGGTACTTCCGTGCAGTAGAAAACTCTCACCTGGAGTGCTGGTCGCGCAATCCGCCGTCCGGCAATGAGGCCTGACTCCGTCGACCCGCTCAACGCCGACCGCTCGTACTCAAACAAACTTCTTCAATGCGCAGCAAATCGGCCAGCGTGCGGCCGGGTTCATCGCGAAAGCGTTCTTCGCTGACGTGAAGAGATTGAATGCGGTCGACACGAAAATTGCGGAAGTCTTCTCGCAGCTCGCACCAGGTGGCAAGGATCCACACCGCGTCCCAGTAGAAACAACCGAGTGGCCGCACTGTGCGCTCGCTGGTCTGTTCGTTCTGATCGAAGTAGTGCAAGCTGAGCTTGCGTTTGGCCTCGGTGGCCTGGCGCAGCGTTTGCAGCCGTACGCGCGTGGTCTCGTCGAGTGAACTGACAGGGGCATGCAACACCATGCTCTCGGCCGCAGCGCGCAAGATGGAGGGCAACACGCCGACGATTTTGTGCAGCGCCTGTTCTGCCGCCATGGCGAGTTCGGGGTCGAGCCGGGTTTGTGCAATGCGCACGCAAGCCACCAAGGCCTTGGCTTCGGCTTGTCCGAACATCAGCGGCGGCAGCTCGAAACCAGCTCCCATGCGGTAGCCCACGCCGGCCTCGCCCTCGATCGGCACGCCTTGGGCTTGCAGGTCCGCGATGTCGCGGTAGACGGTGCGCAGCGACACCTGAAGCCGCGCAGCCAGCCAGTCGCCGGTGCTCAGCCGTCGGCCACGGATCAGTTGCACCAGATGGAAGAGGCGGTCAGCGCGGCGCATGGCGTGTTTGGTTCTACGGCCGTCTGCTGCGCTTGCGCACGCCCGACCGAACGAGCACGGCTCGACCCTCGGGAGCGAGTGCGAGCCATGTGTCCTTGCAGGCGGCCATAGACCGAGCTTACGCGAGCGCGTGCAGCCCGACCACGTTGCCTTCGGTATCAGAAATGTGAGCGAAGAAGCCCATGCCTTCAGGCAAGGCCACTTTAGGCGTGACCACGCCGCCGCCAGCACGGGGAACGCGGGCCAGTGCAGCGTCCAGCGAGGGCGATGCATCCAGGTAAACACGCGTGCCTTCTGAGGAAGGTGCAACGGGATGGGCAGCGAGACTGAGGCAGCCCTTCACACCAGCGTCAGCAGCCGCGAACAGCGCCATCTGTTCGCCAGCCATGGTCTCGCGTGTCATGGGCCGCTCCAACACGGCCTCGTAAAAGCGCTGGGCACGGTCCAGCTCGCGCACGGGAATGTCGAACCAAGTGATGGCGTCATGGGGGGTGGTCACGGTGAATGTCCTTTCGGGGGTGGTTGATTAGCGCCTTTTTTGTGTCAAAGCCCTAGGACCACCATGCTGCGCCAACCCTGCTGACAGCGTGATGTCAGCAGAAGGCCATCGGTCGAGGGCATCTTCGTCACTTGTTAACGGGATCGTTGGGTTCGGACTGTGTCCGCATGTCGTGTGTTACGTCGTCTAAACTGGGCTTGCCAAATCGGGGGCGATCTGCCCTCGTTCAGTCGGCGTCCATCACTTCAGAGGCTTCTGTGCATCAAACCGTGCTTCAGTTTTGGTTCCAAGAGATTGAGCCGTCCCAATGGTGGCGCGTTGACCTCGACTTTGACCAGATGATCCAGACGCGATTCGGTGAACTGCACAGCCGCGCCGCCCGCGCGGAGCTGTTCGATTGGCGCTTGACCCCTGCGGGGCGGCTGGCCGAGATCATCGTTCTCGATCAGTTCTCTCGGAACATTTTCCGCGGAGACTCCAGGGCCTTCGCGGCCGACCCCCTGGCGCTCGCCCTCGCACAAGAGGCTGTCGCAACCGGGGCAGACAGGGCACTGTCGCCGCAAGAGCGCGCCTTCCTCTACATGCCCTATATGCACAGCGAGTCCCAGGTCATTCATGCCGTCGCCGAATGTCTGTTCCGCGAGAACACAGCAAAAGAGAACCACCACTTCGAACTTCGCCACAAAGCCATCATCGACCGCTTCGGTCGCTACCCGCACCGCAATGCGGCGTTGGGGCGGCAGTCAACGCAAGAGGAGATTGATTTCCTCGCAGAGCCCGGGTCTCGGTTCTGATGTAAATAACGTCTACCGGGCGTTGAACCTGTCCATTCCCGGCGGCTTCGAATTCCACATGCCCGGTATCGCCGATTGGCTCATGAGCATCCTCCAGGCCATACTGACACCTGGCCAACTCAACAACCGGCAAGAGTGCGAAAGTGAACTCGCATGACTTCCTCTTTGTCTCCCACAACCACACCACCGACTGCAAGAGCCACCCCCCGCGACTGGTGGGGCTTGGCCGTGATCGCTTTGCCTTGTTTGGTCTACGCCATGGACCTGACGGTGTTGAATTTGGCGGTGCCAGCACTGAACCGCGCGCTAGCGCCGAGTGCGTCGGAGTTGCTGTGGATCGTCGACATTTACGGCTTTTTTGTAGCGGGCTTTTTGATCACCATGGGCACGCTGGGCGACAGGTGGGGGAGGCGGCGTTTGTTGATGTGGGGGGCGGCGTTTTTTGCGGCGGCGTCGGTGCTGGCCGCGTTTGCGCGCACACCCACTGAATTGATTCTGCTGCGCGCTCTGCTGGGCATTGCCGGGGCGACCCTGGCGCCATCCACGCTCTCCTTGATTCGCAATATGTTCCACGACGACACGCAGCGGCAGTTCGCCATTGGCGTGTGGATCACGGCGTTTTCGGTGGGCAGCGCGATGGGTCCGCTGGTGGGGGGTTGGTTGCTGCAGTACTTTTGGTGGGGGTCGGTGTTTCTGCCAGCCGTGCCGGTGATGGTGCTGCTGCTGTTATTGGGACCACGCTTGTTGCCCGAGTACCGGGATGAAAACGCGGGCCGCGTGGACGCGCCGAGTGTGGTGTTGTCGTTGGCGGCGGTGCTGAGCACCATTTATGCCGTCAAAGCCATGGCGGAAGCCGGGCCCAGCGCATCTCGCTTGCTGTTGCTTGTCACAGGGATTGCGATTGGCGTCGTTTTCGTGCGCCGGCAGCGGCAAATTGACTACCCCTTGCTGGAGCTGCGGCTGTTCTCGATTCCCACATTCCGCACGGCCATCGTCGCTTATGCCTTGTCTTGTTTGGCCATGTTCGGCATCTACATCTTCATTGCGCAGTACCTGCAAATGGTGCTCTTGCTCACACCGCTACAAGCCGGCTGGGCCACCGTGCCGTGGGCGGTTGGTTTTGTGGTGGGCTCGATGGTATTGGCACCTCGGATGGCCGCGCGTTTCGGCCCCGGTCCGGTGTTGGTATGGGGGCTGGCGGCGGCTGCCATCGGCATGCTGCTGATGGTGTGGGCCGATGGGCCTTGGGCGCTGTGGGTGCTGATCGCCGGCATGGTGGTGGTCAGCCTGGGCATGGCGCCGGTGTTCGCTATTGGCACCGAACAAATCATCACCGCGGCACCGCCTGAACGGGCTGGCGCAGCGTCCTCCATTGCAGAAACCGCCTCGGAGTTCAGCGGTGCGCTGGGCATTGCTTTGTTCGGCAGCGCGGGCACGCTGATCTACCGTCACCAACTGAACCACGCAGGCTTGGCCGCCCTGCCTTCTGAGGCCACAGCCACACTGGGCGGTGCCCTGCAAGCCGCCACCAAGATGCCGCCGGAACCAGCGCAAGCGCTGTTGAGCGCCGCACAAGCGGCATTCACTGACGCTCTGCAGTTCACCGCGCTCGCAGCCAGCGTTTTGGTGCTGCTCGCCAGTGTGTTGGCGGCGCGAATGCAGACACGGCCCGAGGCGTCCAGGTCTGCGCCAACGGTAGAGTGAGGGCACGATGAACAACAGCACCGCAATGAACCCGTTCCACATCCGCATCGACCGCGAATTCAGCCACCCACAGGTGCTCGCGCTGCTGCGCGAGCACCTGACTGGCATGCACGCCAACTCGCCGCCCGAGAGCGTGCACGCACTGGACCTCAGCGGCCTGCGCCAATCCAACATCACCTTCCTCACGGCCTGGCGTGGTGCGTCCGCGGCACCGCCGGGTGGAGAAGACGAACTGGTCGCCATGGGTGCCATCAAAGAACTGGCGCCGACCAGCGCCAGCGAAGGCGGGCACGGTGAACTCAAGTCCATGCGTACCCGTGCCCGCTGTTTGCGTCTGGGCGCTGCACAAACCATCCTGACTGAATTGCTCAGACTCGCGCACCAGCGCGGCTACGTGAGAGTGAGCCTGGAAACCGGCAGCTCAGTCGCGTTTGAACCAGCGCTCGCGATGTACCGGAAATTCGGATTCGTGGACTGCGCACCGTTTGCGAACTACCGGGCTGATGCGTTCAGCCGGTTCATGACATTGGCGCTGGATCAGCCTTGAAAGACTCGCGGCAACGAAACCTCAAGTTTCATTTCTGAAGCAGCGCCCGGAGCCCACGACATGCAAGATTCAGCGCTCAATCTGGCCACCGTCCCGTGGTCTCCTCAGAAGGAGAAGGTCAGGGTCTTTTACAAGGAGATGTGGGACCACGCCGATACCGCACTGGTGCCCCACTTGTTTCACCCTGATTTCACTTTTCGCGGCTCCTTGGGCCCGTCGCTGGTGGGCCACGCACAGTTCATTGACTATGTTCGTTTTGTGACGGGTGCGCTGGACCAGTACACCTCAGACATCCTCGCCATCGCGGAGGAAGGAAACCAGGTTTTCGCGAAGCTGCGGTTTCATGGCTTGCACCGCGCGGAGTTGTTCGGCATTCCACCCACGGGCCGGCATGTGTGGTGGTATGGCATGCCCATCTTCACTTTCGACGGACCGCTGATCCGAGACCTCTGGGTGCTCGGGGACATCCATGGCCTCGTCGGTCGACTCAAAGGCGACTGACTTTGTCGCTTCGTGGTGGCAGCGCTGCCATGCTTTGGGCCCTGTCAAACAATTTCCACTGTGCCAGTCTGCCAAGTCGTCACCCGTGACCTTTCCCCCTTCTCTATTCAGGTCTTCAGCCAAACAACACAATGAAGAGCATGAACCACCGCGCCCTGCCACTGCTGGCATTGCTACTCATGGCCTTCCTGGCGATCGCAGCCCACAGCCCTGCCAGGGCGGGCGATGACTGGAACGCGGTACAGCCCGGCACCCTGGTCTTGTTCCGCCATGCCCTGGCCCCTGGCAACGGCGACCCACCGGGTTTCAAACTGAACGACTGCACAACCCAGCGCAACCTGAGTGACGAAGGCCGGGCACAAGCCCAGCGCATCGGCCAGGCCTTCAATGCCCGTCGCATCGAGGTCGGTGCAGTGTGGTCTTCACAGTGGTGCCGCACACGGGAGACTGCGGACCAGGCCTTCCCCGGCAAGCGGGTGGATCAGCCTGCGTTCAACTCATTTTTTGGCACGCCCGATGCCGCTCCCGAACAAACCCGGGCGGCGCAGCAATTGCTGGCGTCTTGGCGCGGTACCGGTGTGTTGGTGGTGGTCACACACCAGGTGAACATCACCGCGCTGACCGGCATCGTGCCCAGCTCGGGAGAAGGCGTGGTCGTTCAGCGCACGGCACAAGGGCTGACGGTGGTGGGGCGCATCACGCCTTGATTCGCAGCAAGGTGGAAAACCCGGGTAGGCGCAGGTGAAAAAAGCGCATGTTCACCGAATATGATGGCGCCGCATGACACAAGCAATGCCCCACCCGCTCAAGCGCTTTCTGACAACCTGGGCGGTGTGGCTGGTGTTGCTGCTGCCATGGATGGGCGTTGGCGCCGCGCCCACCGCATTAAAAGGGCAATGGACGGCCTTGCCCTCAGACGGGCCGCCGCACAAGGTTGAACGCATTGCCGCCACCGGCGGGCGTTTCCAGTACGAGGCCGAATTTGAACTCCCGAATGCCGACAGGCATGTGATCGACTTCAAAAACTCCAGCGTGTTGGGCCGTTTCACACACCAGGTCTTCGATGCCAACGGTGCGCTGGTGGCGCAAGCGCAAGGCGGCATACAAAACGCCGAGGTCAACCCGTTTTTCCTGCGCCATGGGCGTGAGCTGCAGCTGCCCACCGGGCGCTACAGGTTGGTGACAACGATGGAGTCGCCCTTTTACCTGGCCCAACCCGAACCCTACCTCGACGAACTGTCCCACTATCGAGTCACGATCCGTGAGGGCAACGCCTTGCTCTTGATTGGGCTGGGCGTGTTCATCGGCTTGGGCGTGTACTACGCCAGCTTGGCCCTGATACGCCACCAGCGTGTGCACGCCATGTATGCCGCCTTCATTCTGAGCAACTTGCTTTACAACGGCACGGCCTTGCTCGCTTGGCACGACCTGGTGGCCTCGGGCTGGTTCTATTTGATCAGCCTGCCGATCTTGCTGTCCAACATGGCCTATGTGGTGTTTGTGATGGACTTGCTGGGCATACGCCAAAGCAGCCACCCCAAGATGTTTGCGGTGGGGCGTGCGTTGTTGCTGTTGTTGGGCGCTTTTGCGGTCTTGGGTGTGTTCAAGCTGAACTGGTCGCTGGAGTTGTGCCGCATCGGTGTGGGGCTCTTTCTGGTGTTCGGTTTGACTGTAGGCGTGATTCAGTCGTGGCGCGGCCAAACGCTGGCACGCTTGTATTTGCTGGCGAACATTGGCTTTTTTGCGTCGGGTATCAGCGCAATTTCACTGCTCGATCTGGAGGGTGTCTACACCATCTACATCGAGCACATTGGTATGGTGGCAGTGACGATTGAGGTGCTGCTGTTGGCCTTGGTGTTGTCTTACCAATTCGGCATGCTGCAGCGGGAGAAAGAACAAGCCCTCGAACGCGCAGAAAACAACTTGCGCCTGGCCTGCACCGATGCACTGACCGGTTTGCCCAACCGCTACGCACTGGAGATCGAGCTGGCACAAATGCCGCAGCGCGGGAGTTTGACTTTCATCGACCTGGACGGACTCAAACACTACAACGACACCCACGGCCACGTCAGCGGCGACGCCTTGCTGCGCACCTTCGCCCAAACCTTCGCCGCGCGCTTGGGCACGGCCGCTACGCTGCACCGCTTGGGCGGCGATGAATTTGCCGCCACCAGCCACGAGGGTGACGTGGGCGGTATTGAGCAGTTGCTGCAGGACACGGTGCAAGACATACGCGCCGAGGGGTATGAGCTCAGTGGCGCCAGCTGCGGCTCGGTGCGTGTGTTTGAAAGTGCGCAGCGCGACCAGCTCAAACACCTGGCCGACACGCGCATGTACGAAAACAAACGCCGCCGAAAGACGCGCGACAAAGTCGCGTCGCTTTGACATCAATTGCCATGGAGTCACAGATGAAAAATATCAAACCCTGGAGCCTGATTTGGCCGGTTCTGGCCACAATTGCGGTGCTCTTGGCAGCAAGCTGGTTTGCCTACCCCAGCACCCACGTGCCACCGGGCTTCGGCGCTTTTCCGCCCGAGTTTGTTCAACAAGACCCGCGGTTTTGGTGGCCTTACTTTTTACTGGTGTTGGTCGTGGCCTTGGTGATCACCGCGTTTCTATTGTTTCCGCAGTGGTTTGGTTTTCAACCCGTGCCGCCGCAACAGCGGCAAGCACCGCCTGCGGCCACAGGCTTGCCGTGGTGGTTCTGGGTCGGCGCGGTGTTCACCGCTTTTTTCATGTGGCTGATGTTTGCACGCGTCACGGTGTTTGGTCCGCTGGTGTACTACGCGTTTTCGCCCCTGTGGTGGGGCTTCATCGTGATGCTGGACGGTGTGGTCTACCGCCGAAGGGGTTGCTCCTTGCTGGCCTCCCGGCCACGCACCATGTTGATCAGCGCCTTGGTGTCGGTGGTCGGCTGGTACTACTTTGAGTTTGCCAACTACTTTGTCCTGGGCAACTGGTACTACCCCAATGGGCACATGCCGGAACTGAGCCACACCACCATCGTCGTGCTTTTCCTGATCGCTTACACCACCGTGTGGCCGGCCATTTTTGAGTGGTACACCTTGTTGGTCAGTTTCCCCAATCTGGTCGCACGTTATGCCCAAGGCCCCAAGCTGGCTTTGCCTGGGGCTTGGTTGATAGCAGGTGGCCTCTTGCTGTTGATGGCCATGGTGATTTGGCCGCTGCCGCTTTTTTGGGTGGTGTGGATAGGGCCGATGGTCGTCATCGTGGGGCAAATGATTCGCCTGCAAGTGTGGACCCCCTTCTCGGCCATGGCCGAGGGCAATTGGTCGCCCATGGTGCTGGTGGCGCTGGCATCCCTCTTCAACGGGTTTTTGTGGGAGTTCTGGAACTACGGCAGCGCCCACCCCACCAGCCTGCCCGCCACCAACCCCAACTACTGGATCTATGACATTCCTTATGTGAACGTCATCCACATCTATGCCGAAATGCCCCTGCTGGGTTTCTTCGGTTATTTGCCGTTTGGCATTTTGGTGTGGGTGGTGTTTTTGTGGGCAGGCAAGCTGTTTGGTTTTGATGCGAGTTTGGATTTGCCTGACAAACAGAAGCCGACCTCCCCCTGACGCAGGGTCAGCATCACTTGACCAAACGATTCAAACCTTGGGCATCGAAGTTTTCAGTGGTCTGGGCATCCGCAGGCACGCAATCGTCGGCGCCTGGCAACTCGCGTGAGCGGTTGGCGAGTTTTTCAACGGCTTGCCAGAGCATGGTGATTTGGTGTTCGTGGCCAGATGCGTTGTCGATGAGGCCCTTCATGGCCAGGGCCACCGGGTCGTCGCCCTGGGTGACACCGTAGGCAGAGAAACCCATCTTGGCCGCGGCCGCTTCACGCTGAGCTTCTTGGCTGGCTTCAATGATGCGCGCGGGGTTGCCGACGGCGGTGGCACCGGGCGGCACCGCTTTGGTGACCACAGCACCCGAGCCCACACGGGCACCGGCACCCACAGTGAAGCCGCCGAGCACGCAGGCATTGGCGCCGACGATGACACCACGCTCCAGCGTGGGGTGGCGTTTGGCCCCTTTGAACAAAGCGGTGCCACCCAGGGTCACACCTTGGTAGATGGTGCATTCGTCGTGAATCTCGGCCATTTCACCGATCACCACACCCATGCCGTGGTCGATGAAGACACGGCGGCCTATGGTGGCGCCGGGGTGGATTTCGATACCCGTAAAAAACCGTGCCATGTGCGAGATAAAACGGCCCAGCCACAACCACCCCCCACGCCAGCAGGCATGGGCCCAGCGGTGCATCACCAAGGCGTGCAGGCCGGGGTAGCAGGTGAGCGCCTCCCAGCGCGAACGCGCGGCAGGGTCACGTTCAAGGATGCAGGCGATGTCTTCTTTAAGGCGGTCAAACATGGTGTGTATCGGAATGAATCGCAGGCCAGTGTAGCCAGTCACGCTCAGGGCCGCTCACGGCTTGGGCTTGACCACACGCTTGAGCACCTCGCGCGCCACGCCATGCAGGATTTGCACCTCTTCGGTGGTGAGCTGCTGGCGGCCCAGCAACTGGTTCAAACGCGGCATGAGCTTGCGTGGCGTGGCGGGGTCTAAAAATTCGATGGCGACCAGGGCTTGTTCCCAGTGGCTGAGCAGGCGCTGCACCGCCGCCGCATCGGCATGGTCTGCCGCCGGTGTGCGTGCGGCAACAGAAAATCCCCCCAGTGCTTGCCGCCACTCGTAGGCCAACAGCTGCACCGCTTGCGCCAGGTTGAGCGAGCCATAGTCCGGGTGGGTGGGAATGCAGATACAGGCCTGGCAGCGGTAAACATCGTCATTGCGCATGCCAAAACGTTCGGAGCCAAATACAAAACCCACGCTGTGGCCACTTTGCACCAATTCGGGCAACAGCGCACGCGGGGCGTGGGTGGGCGGGCCAAAGTCACGTGGGGTCATGGCCGTCGCGCACAGGGTGTGGATGCCTTCCATCGCGTCTTCAAACCGCTGCACCACACGGGCTTTGGCGAGCACGTCGGTGGCGCCGCTGGCCAAGGAGACCGTCTCGTCGTGCTGCAACACATCGGCATAACGCGGCGCCACCAGCACGAGGTCGTCAAAACCCATCACTTTCATCGCCCGCGCCACGGCCCCCACATTGCCGGGGTGGCTGGGTTCAACAAGGATGAATCGGGTGATGGAGTTCACAGTGCGGTGGGACAGTTTGAAGACATGGCAGGCCGGAATGCGGCAGGGTGTTCTGTGCCGGGTAAAATTGCGATTATCCGCAGCCTAGTGTCGTTTCAAGGCTCAAATGTCGGTTGATCGCGCCGCAATTAAGCCCGAGGGCTAGGCGTAACGAGGAGTCATGGCTTGGGCTATGGCGACGAGGAACAACGACGCCATTGGGTTTAAGGGCCAGCGAGCTGGCGGCATTTGAGCCTTGAAACGACACTAGTGACACCGCCCGCTTCTTGCTGGCCCGCTGCCCCGCTCTTTTCATCCGCCAGTCGATCCCACCAGAAGGTTGCCCCATGTCGCAAGCACTCCATCCCATGCTCAATGTGGCCGTCAAAGCCGCCCGTGCCGCAGGGGCCATCATCAGCCGGGCTTCGATGGACCTGGACCTGATCAAGGTCAACACCAAATCCCCCAACGACTTCGTCACCGAGGTCGACCAAGCGGCCGAGCAAGCCATCATTGAGGTGCTGCTCACCGCCTACCCCGGCCACGGCATCTTGGCCGAAGAGTCGGGCCGCACCCATGGTGCGAAAGACAGCGACTACCTCTGGATCATCGACCCGCTCGACGGCACCACCAACTTCATCCACGGCTTTCCCGTGTATGCGGTCTCCATCGGCCTGGCCGTGAAAGGCCAAATTCAGCAAGCCGTGGTCTACGACCCCTGCCGCAACGACCTCTTCTACGCGTCCAAAGGCCGAGGCGCTTTCCTCAACGACAAACGCCTGCGCGTGTCCAAGCGCAACCGCATGAACGATGCCTTGATCGGCACCGGTTTCCCTTTCCGCAAAGGCGACAACTTCAAACGTTATGTGGCCATGTTCGAAACCATCATGACCCAATGCGCCGGCCTGCGCCGCCCCGGCGCCGCCGCACTCGACCTTTGTTATGTGGCCGCTGGTTACTACGATGGTTTTTTTGAAACCGGCCTGTCGCCTTGGGACATTGCCGCAGGCTCTTTGATGATCACCGAAGCCGGTGGCCTGGTGGGCAACTTCACGGGCGATGCCGACTACCTATACCAACGCGAAGTGGTCGCGGGCAACCCGAAGATTTTTGCGCAGTTGGTGCCGCTCTTGGCGCCCTACAGCCGGGCCATCACCGAAAGTTCAGAGGACGACAAGATCAACACAACGGACGCACCCACCGAGACCACACCAGAACAGGCCTTGGCCACAACGGTTGGCATCGCGGTGCCTGCAACTGCGCCAAAGAAGACCGCGGTACGCATTCGTAAAGCGGATGTGGCGAAAGGCAAAGACGCGCCCTTCTAATTGCACTTCCTTGGATTAGTTTCAATGCGTGCGATGAGCGACAACGCCCTCACAGCCCAACAACCTATCCCCGCAGTGGACCTCTCCGCCCACACCCCCATGATGCAGCAGTACCTGCGCATCAAGGCCGAGCACCCGGATGCGCTGGTGTTCTACCGCATGGGTGATTTTTACGAGCTGTTTTTTGACGACGCGCGGCGCGCCAACAGTTTGCTCGACATCACGCTGACTGCACGCGGTCAAAGTGCGGGTGAGCCGGTGGTGATGGCCGGGGTGCCGGTGCAGGCGCTGGAGTCTTACCTCGCTAAGCTGATCAAACTCGGCGAAGCGGTGGCCATTTGTGAGCAGGTCGGCGATGTGGCCACCAGCAAAGGGCCGGTAGAACGTAAGGTGGTGCGGGTGGTCACGCCCGGGACCGTCACCGACACGGAGCTGCTGTCCGACAAACGCGATGCGCTGCTCTTGGCCGTGGCCAGCCGAACACACAAGGGCATCACCACGCATGGCCTGGCCTGGCTGGCATTGAGCAGTGGGCAATTGGGGTTGAGCGAATGCGCCGACGCTCAACTGGGCAGTGCCCTTTCACGATTGAACGCCGCTGAACTGCTGGTACAGGCCGACCCCTTGCCCTTTGCTGTGAACCAATCGGGGGTGATGTTGACCCGCCGCCCGGCTTGGCAGTTCGACACCGACTTGGGCCAACGCAAACTGTGCGAGCAACTGAAAGTCGCGAGCCTGGCGGGTTTCAACGCGCAAGACTTGCCCGTGGCCCATGCCGCCGCCGCCGCACTGCTGAGTTATGCCGAGCACACCCAAGGTCAGGCCCTGGCCCATGTGAGTCAACTGCAGGTCGAGAAGCCCAGCGACTTGCTCGATTTGCCAGCCAGCACCCACCGCAACTTGGAGCTGACACAAACCCTCAGCGGCAAAGACACCCCCACCTTGTTCTCGCTGCTCGACAGTTGTGCCAGCGGCATGGGCAGCCGGGCGCTGCGCCAGTGGTTGACGCATCCGTTGCAGGATCGCAGCACCGCCACCTTGCGCCAGGACGCGCTAGCGGTGTTGCTGACGCCAGGCTCCACCGCTTTGAATTCGATACGCGAGGCCATGCGCGGCATCTCTGATGTGGAACGCATCACCGCCCGCGTGGCGCTGCGGCAAGTGCGCCCGCGTGAATTGGCCGGGCTGCGCCACACCTTGCATGCGCTGCCCAAGCTGCAGGCCTTGCTGCCCTTGAACCAAGCGGTCTTGTTGGATGAATGTGCTGCCGCGCTCACACCACCACCTGAGCTGCCTGCACTCTTACAAGCTGCGATTGCCGAAGAGCCTGCGGTCCTGCTGCGCGACGGCGGCGTGATCGCCACCGGCTTTGATGCCACTTTGGACGAGTTGCGCGCCATCAGCCAAAACTGCGATGCGTTTTTGCTGGACCTGGAAACCCGCGAACGCGCCCGTACCGGCATCAATAACCTGCGGGTGCAGTTCAACAAAGTACACGGCTTTTTCATTGAGGTGACGCAAGGCCAGGTGGACAAAGTGCCTGCCGACTACCAGCGACGCCAAACCCTGAAAAACGCCGAGCGTTACATCACGCCCGAACTCAAAGCGTTTGAAGACAAAGCGCTGTCGGCCCAAGACCGTGCGTTAGCGCGCGAGAAGCAGCTGTTTGAAGGTGTGCTGAACGACCTGATGGCGCACCTGGGCAGCCTCTCTGCCTTGGCCCGTGCCTTGGCCACCTTGGACGCGGTAGCCGCTTTGGCAGAACGGGCGCTCACCCTGAACTGGTGCCGCCCTCAGTTCGTGCGTGAACCTTGCATCGACATCACGGCGGGCCGCCACCCGGTGGTGGAAGCACGTTTGCAAGAAACCGGCAGCGGTGCGTTCATTGCCAACCACTGCCGCCTGGACGCCAAAACCAAGATGCTCATCATCACCGGCCCCAACATGGGCGGCAAGAGCACCTTCATGCGCCAGGTGGCGCTGATCGCCTTGCTGGCGGCCATGGGGTCTTACGTGCCCGCGCAGAGCTGCCGCTTGGGGCCGATAGACGCCATCCACACCCGTATTGGCGCTGCGGACGATTTGGCCAACGCCCAGTCCACCTTCATGCTGGAGATGACCGAGGGCGCGGCGATTCTTCACAGCGCCACAGAACACTCCCTGGTGCTGATGGACGAGATTGGACGCGGCACCTCCACCTTTGATGGCCTCGCACTCGCGGGCTCCATTGCCACCCACCTGCACGACCGCAACCGCGCTTTCACCTTGTTTGCGACGCATTACTTTGAACTCACCGAGTTCCCGGTGAAACACGACCGCGCCCTCAACGTGCATGTGTCGGCAGTGGAAAGCGGCGACAGCATTGCCTTCTTGCACGACATCACCCCCGGCCCAGCCAGCCGAAGCTATGGCGTGCAAGTGGCACGTTTGGCCGGCATGCCCACCAGTGTGTTGCGCCAAGCGCGGGCAAGCCTGGAAGCGCTTGAAGCGCAGCAGCAATCAGGCCGTGCGCAGATTGATTTGTTCGCCGCGCCGGCGGTTGTTGCGGCGCCCGAACCATCGGCCGTAGAAGCCGCCTTGGCGAAACTCAACCCCGACGCCCTCTCACCCAAAGAGGCGCTGGACAAGCTCTACCAACTCAAACAACTTCTTCAGGAGACACCGTCATGACCTATTGCGTAGGCATCAAACTCGACGCGGGCTTGGTTTTTCTGTCCGACTCGCGCACCAACGCTGGCTTGGACCAGATCAGCACCTTTCGCAAAATGATGGTCTACGAGCGCCCCGGCGACCGCTTCATGGTGATGCTGTCGGCCGGCAACTTGTCCATCAGCCAGTCGGTGCGGGAAATTCTGCAAGTAGAAAAACTGCCCGCGGAGAACCCCAACGACCCGCCCATCACCATCTGGAACGCCACCAGCATGTTCGACGCGGTGCGTGTGCTGGGCAGCGCAGTGCGGCGCGTTTACACGCAAGACGCTGCATCCCTGCAAGCCGCCGGCGTGGACTTCAATGCCTCGATGATTTTTGGCGGCCAAATTGGCGGGGAAGCCATGCGTTTGTTCTTGGTGTATTCCGCCGGCAACTTCATCGAAGCCACGCGCGAGACCTGCTACTTTCAAATTGGCGAGTCCAAGTACGGAAAACCGGTACTGGACCGCATGATCAACCCCAGCACGCCGCTGGACGAAGCCGCCAAATGCGCTTTGGTGTCGATGGACTCGACGCTCAAATCCAACCTGTCGGTGGGTTTGCCGCTGGACTTGCTGGTCTACCCGGCCCATCAACTGCAAACCCATCAGATTGTCTGCATCGACGAGAACAACCCCTACTTCCACATGATCCGCAGCACCTGGGGCCAGAAGCTGCGTCAGGTGTTTGAGTCGATTGAAGACCCTAGCTGGAACGGTGGTGCCACCAATGCCCCCTTGTGCGTTAACGCGCCCCGGTATGAACCCATGCGCAAGGTGACGCACCCGGGGGAGAAGATCGTTTAACGACGATGCTGCGTTGCCTGCGGCGCTTGTTGGTGCCGCTGTTCAAGGCTTCCACTTTGATTTGCACCGCGCCGGGTCTCGGCCCGGCGGCCGAGTAACTTTCTTTGCTGGTGCAAAGAAAGTCACCAAAGAAACACCTCAACACCAGCCTATTTGGGTAGAGGTGGCTTGATGCGGAAGTGCAGACGTGGAACCTGGATTCAGCCAGTGGCAACAAGCATTCACGGCGACGTTAAAGGCTTGTTCTTCCGTTAAGAGTGCTCACCCACCAGCGTCATTCCCGCGACGGCGGGAATGACGAAGAGGGGCGCCCCCCTGTGGCGAAAGGTGCTGCCTCCAAGAAGCGAGGCGAAAACGTCGCACGAATGCCAGTGGCCACTAACCGAACCCAGACCCCACGTCTGTGCTCCAACACCAAGCCACCTCTACCCAAATAGGCTGGTGTTGAGGTGTTTTCTTCGTGACTTCTTTTGCACCAGCAAAAGAAGTTACTCGGCAGCCGGGCCGAGACCCGGCGCGGTGTACCGCGTGCCAAATACAACCCCATCCGACAGCGCCAAGCATGCGTGCAAGCTGCGCAAAACCAGCGCCCGGTCTGCGACAATTTCCACATGACCCAGACCCTGACCCTCTCCCGCCCCGACGACTGGCATTTGCATGTGCGCGATGGCGCTGCGCTGCAGGCCGTCGTGCCGCACACCGCGCGCCAATTTGGCCGCGCCATCATCATGCCGAATTTGCGGCCACCCGTGACCACAGCAGCCCAAGCCGTGGCCTACCGCGAACGCATTCAAGCGGCCGTGCCTCCGGGCCTGCAGTTCGAGCCCTTGATGACGCTCTACCTCACGGACAAACTCCCCCCCGACGAGATCAAACGCGCCAAAGATGCAGGCGTCGTCGCGGTCAAGCTTTACCCCGCGGGTGCCACCACCAACAGCGATGCCGGCGTGACCGACTTGCGCCACACCTATGCCACGCTGGAGACCATGCAGCGCGAAGGTATGTTGCTGCTGGTGCATGGCGAAGTGACGGACGCGGACATTGACCTTTTCGACCGCGAAGCCGCTTTCATCGACACCAAGTTGATCCCGCTGCGGCGCGACTTCCCGGAACTGAAAATCGTCTTCGAGCACATCACCACACGCGAAGCCGCACAGTACGTGGCCGACGCGAGCGAGTACACCGCCGCCACGCTCACCGCCCACCACCTGCTTTACAACCGCAACGCCCTCTTCACCGGCGGCATTCGGCCGCACTACTACTGCCTGCCTGTGCTCAAACGCGAAACCCACAGACTGGCCTTGGTGCAAGCCGCCGCCAGTGGCAGCACGAAGTTTTTCCTGGGCACCGACAGCGCACCCCACGCCGCGCATTTGAAAGAACACGCCACGGGTTGCGCAGGCTGCTACACCGCTTTGAGTGCACTGGAGCTGTACGCCGAAGCGTTTGAAGCCGCCGGGGCCTTGGACAAACTGGAGGCCTTCGCCAGCTTCCACGGCCCGGCCTTTTACGGCCTGCCACGCAACAGCGGCACGGTGACCTTGCGCAAAGAGGCCTGGACGCTGCTTGAAAGCGTGCAGTATGGTGACGCCCAACTCAAGCCGCTGCGCGGCGGTGAGACCCTGGCGTGGCGGCAGGTGGATTGAGCGCGGATTCGACGCAGCTTGAACACGGAACCCTCGCCGAACACACCGGCCATCAATTGGTTGGCACCCTGGCTGGAACCCTATCGCCACTGGGGCGAGGTCTTGGCGCAAACACCACAAGGTGGTCGTTCGGTGGTCGAACGCTTGAGCGCATTGGATGCCTCGGGCCCGTCGCCCAAACCACCGGTTCGTTTTGTACCTGCGACGGCATTGCCCGAAGGTGAGGCCTACGAAGCTTTCATCCACCGCACCCGCCAGGTTCCAACACGAGACAACCTGCACGACCTTTTTAATGGTTTGGTGTGGTGGCGTTTCCCGCAGGCCAAGAAACGATTGAACGAGCTTCAGGCGGCAGAGATCGCCGCCCAAGGCGTGCAACAGGTGCGTGGGGCATTGCGCGATGCGCTCACGCTGTTTGATGAAAACGCTGCCCTGTTGCAGGCCCCTGTGGCGTTGACGGATGCTCTCAAACGCCGCGACTGGCAGGCCTTGTTCATCACCCACAGATCGCTTTGGCTTGACGCCAAGCTCACCCTCTTCGGCCACGCTCTGATGGAAAAACTGGTCATGCCGCGCAAAGGCATCACCGCCCATGTGTGGCTGCTACCGCCAGGAAATGATGTGGAAGGCCTGTTGCTGGAGAGTTTGAAGCCTGATGTGCTGGCAAAAAAGCCCTTCCACCCCCTGCCCTTGCTCGGGGTGCCTGGCTGGTGGCCGGCCAATGACAAGCTCGCCTTCTACGAGGACGAGACCGTGTTCCGTCCCGCCAATGCCACCGCCAAAACCCCATGAAATTCAGGGCCAGGCATTGAAGTTTCGGCCTTGCCCCTAATATGCTGCTTGCCGCCGTCTGGTTACGGCTTGATTGGAGTGCGATTGCCATGAAACGTGTGTTCTTGTTTTTGATGACCAACCTGGCCGTGATGGTCGTGCTGGGCATTGCCGCCAATTTGCTCGGCGTGAACCGCTATCTGTCGGCCAACGGCTTGAACATGACCCAGTTGCTGGGTTTTGCCGCCTTGATGGGTTTCGGCGGCGCCATCATTTCGCTCTTGATGAGCAAGCCCATGGCCAAGTGGAGCACCAAGGCCCAAGTCATCAACGGCTCGCCCGACGCCACCCACCAGTGGTTGGTCAATACCGTGGCCCGCTTCGCAGACCAGGCCAAGATCGGCATGCCGGAAGTGGCGATTTTTGAAGGCGCGCCCAACGCCTTTGCCACCGGTGCGTTCAAGAACTCTTCGCTGGTGGCTGTGTCCACTGGCCTGCTGCAAAGCATGAGCCGCGAAGAAGTGGAAGCCGTGATCGGCCACGAGGTGGCCCACATCGCCAACGGCGACATGGTGACCATGACCTTGATTCAAGGCGTGATGAACACCTTCGTGGTGTTCTTGTCGCGCGTGATTGGCTACTTTGTGGACAAAGTGGTTCTGCGCAACAACAACGATGGCCCGGGCATGGGTTACTACATCACCACCATCGTGCTCGACATCGTGCTGGGGGTGCTCGCCGCCATCATCGTGGCCTGGTTCTCGCGTCAGCGTGAATACCGTGCGGACGCCGGTGCCGCACAACTGATGGGCCGCAAACAGCCCATGATGAACGCCTTGGCGCGTTTGGGCGGCTTGCAGCCCGCCGAGTTGCCGCAGGCCATGCAGGCCCTGGGCATCAGCAGCAAACCCAGTGGTTTGATGGCGCTCTTTTCCAGCCACCCCCCGATTGAAGACCGGATCAAGGCTTTGCAGCAGGCGCAGTAACTGCGGGCGAAGCAGGCAACAAGGGGCGCACTCAGCGCCCTTTTTTTTTGCTGTGTCGTTTCGAGTGTTCAGTCTGTCCACAAGCGGTGAACGACTTTTTGATTTGAAGTGACATGAAGCAGTCATACGAGCTCTCTATGGTTGTGCTCTTTCAACACCAGTGCACGTTCCATGCTCACGCGACGATTTCACGCCATACCCAAGTTGATTCTTTCCATTTTTTTCGTTGCACTCGGACTCGGTGGGTGCGGCGGCAGCGATGATGCAGAAAACAACAGCATTGGCTCATTGCGCCTGATCGGTGATTTCTCGATCAAAACAAAAACCCTGTTCGAGGGCGTCGAGTTTGGCGGTATCTCTGGCATCGACCGTGCACCCGATGGCAGCTACTGGGCCATCTCAGACGACCGTGGTGGTGAAAGAGGTACACCGCGTTTTTACTCGCTGACAGTGGATTTCGATGCCAACACCTTCAAGAGCGTCACCATCAACAAAATGGTGTACATCAAAGGGCCGGACGGCAACTTGCTTTCCAGCACCACCCGAACCGTGGATCCAGAAGGCATTCGTTTGGCACCCAACGGCAATCTGTACATCTCCAGCGAAGGCAACTGGAGCGCGACACCGGGTGCACTGTTTCAGCCATTCGTTCGAGAGATCAAAACCGACGGCAGCTTCGTGCGCGCATTCGACACGCCTGCGGCATTCAACTATGTGGACAACACGACTGCGGGCGGCCGCAGCAACAAACTGTTCGAGGCGCTGACCGTCACGCCCAATGGCACGGTGGTAACCGCCAATGAAGATGCACTGATTGAAGACGGCCCCCTCACGACCTTGTCGGCGGGCAGTGTGGTTCGTGTCGTCAAACTCGACCCCGTCACTGGCCAACAAACAGCGCAGTACGCCTATCAACTTCCGAAAATTCCGGTTGACCGCGCTCCCACCGGACGCTTCCCGCCCGACAACGGTTTGCCAGAGTTGCTCGCAGTGTCTAACAACGAGTTCATCGCTGTGGAGCGTGCATTTGGCGATGGCGTCGGCAATACGATCCGTCTGGTGCTGACACGAATAGAGGCGGACACCACCGACGTGAAAAGCATCAAAAGTTTGACCGGAGCGAGCTACAAGCCCATGACCCGCGAACTGTTGTTGGAGATGCCAATCAACTACAACGGCGTGAAGTTAGACAACATCGAGGGCATCACCTGGGGCCCGCGCCTGCTCAACGGCAACCGCACCCTGGTCCTGGTGGCTGATAACAACTTTGCAGACGAACAGACAACTCAGTTTCTGGCGTTTGAAATACGCCCCAAGTAACGGCTGCTTCAAGCCATAGTCGTTCTGCAGATGTTTTCATATCCATCTCGAGACAGACTTCAGTTCGTTGGCCCTGAGTCTGTCAATTGCCTTGATCGCATTGGGTGCGGCCCCTTGAAGTCTGAACGGCCGGTCTGTGGGAGAGCATCGTTTGGTGGAGGACAGCCGTTGTTTGAAGCACCGCGCCGGGAATTCGCCCCGGCATGGCGACTCACTTTCTTGCTGGTGCAAGAAAGTAAGCAAAGAAGCACCTGAACACTAGCCTATTTGGGCGGAGGCAACGTGATACGGGAGCGCAGACGTGGGGTCTGGATTCGACCAGTGGCCACTGGCCCTCGAGCGACGTTTTCTCGGCGGTTTTTCACAACACTGCGAAACGCCACAAGAGGGCGGCATGCCCAGGACGCGTCATATGCGTTCAACGGCTGGTGCGACAAGCCGCCGAAAAAACGTCGCCCGAGGGCTAGTGGTGCCAAACCGAACCAGCGCATCCACCCCAATCCCGGTTCGATCCGTCACCCGTCAAATAGGCTGGTGTTCAGGTGTTTCTTTGCTTACTTTCTTTGCACCAGTGTATGGACCGGGGACATAGGTAACAGGTGTGCGGGGACATGGGTAACACTTTTCTGGCGCGACGAGCGCAAGGAGAAGTGCATGACCTGGCAACCGAGAGACCTCATGAACGTCAAACGAGAATTCCTGGAGCTGGCT
>JANPCX010000036.1:0-63705 GCA_031431125.1 Burkholderiales bacterium | reverse complement strand
CCAGGGCGCCGCAGGCCCCCCCCTTTCTTCGCTGCTTTTTAGCCCCCCGTTGGTACAGGCGATGCTCACGCAGCCAAGCGCTGATCCGTTTGAGTCACCTCAGCATCGTGACTCTTGCCCTGCGCCGTGAAGCGCGCGAGCAACCTGGGGCCATGCCACACCGACAGCGTTGCATCCACATACCGATGCACTCGCACGTGGGTACGGCTGTAGCTGTAGCGCAGTTGCTGCTCGGGGATTTGCAGCACCAAACCGTCAAAGCGCACCGTGTTGTCATTGCCCACCACGCGCTCATGCTGCTCGCACAGCGCGTCGGCCAAGTGCGCTTGGGCGATGTAGGGCACAAAGGCGCTGCCGGGGTTGGCCGCAGTCCGGGCAAACTCCTTGTTGTGCTGCCCACGGTAGACCTCCTCCAGGTAGGCGTTGGCCTGCACCATCTCTTTAATGCCTTGCTGGGCCAGCTCCTTGACCAGCCGGTCCTGGTGCGTGCGAAACGCCCGCTCGCTGCGGCCTCGGGCTTGCGGTGAGTACGCCGCAATGTGCTCAATGCCGAGTTGCTGGCAGGCCCGCCCCACCTGCGTCAAATTGGTTTTATCCACCTTGCCTTGTGCTACCGGCGT
Source organism: Burkholderiales bacterium (assembly GCA_031431125.1). Classification (GTDB taxonomy): domain Bacteria; phylum Pseudomonadota; class Gammaproteobacteria; order Burkholderiales; family Burkholderiaceae_C; genus JANPCX01. The sequence goes on along the minus strand of JANPCX010000036.1, from coordinate 63,085 downwards.
GGTGAAGTAGTGCGCCCCTCGGTCGGTGTACAGACTGCAAAACAATCCATAGCGGGCAATGCTTTGCCCAATGCCGTGAAAGCTGGAGACCGTGCCCTCCTGGGCGCAAAAAAACATGGAGAGGTGTTCTGCTGTGGCATCGTCCATAGTCACCACCAAGTCCCAGTGCTTGCCGGGCACCCACTCGTGTGTGGAGGCGTCTTGATGCACCATCATGCCCACCATGGGCTTGGGATCGCGCTTTTTGTGGTGGCGACCTTTGGCTGACCCCTTGGCCACCAAGCCAGCGCCTTGCAAGACGGTCTTGACCCAGCTGTAGCTGCGCACAGGCTGTGCCTGCGCTTGCATATCGCGCCGGTAGTGGGCGCAGAAGTGCTGGACATTCCAGCCTTCAAAGCGGCTTTTGTAGAGCGCCAGCACCGCTGTGATCTCAGCGTCTGGCGCTTTGCGCTTGGAGGCTTGGCTTAAACGCCGATCCGCCAAACTGTTCAGGTCCCCTTCACCTTCGTCGTAGCGCGCAACGTAACGACGAAAGCTGCGTGGGCACACCCCCAGTATTTGCGCCGCCTCGGCCTGGCTTAATCGCCTGGCATGCCAACCCTCGTAAACCTCTTCAAATCTCATGATCCGGCTTCCTTGCATCAAGTGCGCCCGGCTCAGTTGTGGTGCGAACATCGCACCTCCCCTAAACCGGACAGATTACTTGCTACAGCTCCGGACAGATCATTTGCTCTCTACATGTCAACAGCGGGTTGACTGTTGACGGGGGACCGCGGGACGCTCAACGACCGCGGCGGCCACCGCCACCGCCCTTGCCACCGCCGGAGTAACCACCGCCTCCACCGCCGCCATACCCCCCCCCGCCGCCCTGCCCGCCACGGCCACCACCGCCGCCACCGCCTTTGCGGTGGTAGGCATTGGCACCGATGTAGCCGACCGATGTTTGCAGAGGATCGGGTTCACGTGGGCTGCCTGGCTTGCGCGGGGCAGGCGCATCCGGCGCGCTGCCGCCTGCACCAAAACCCCCACCACCATTGCGGAAACCGCGTCCGCCCGCCGGGCTGCGCGGGTTTTGCACAAAACGTTTGTCGAAAGTTTGCTCCAGCGGATTGGGAATACGCGCCGGGTCGAAATCGTCCTCCCAGCCCTCCTCCCGCGGGGTGCTGCGCACTTCGGGCGGATCGCGGCGAGGTGGCTGTTGCGGGCGGTTGCCGCGGCCATCGCGCTGGGCGTTGAATTCGGGTTTGCCGCCTTGAGGACGTTTTTCGTCACGGCGAACTTCGTCTCGGCGCGGCGGCTTGCCGCCTTTGCCTTTGTGTTGACCGCCCCGGTCGTTGTCCTGGCGTGGCTGAGAGGTGTGACCGGCGAGCTGGCGTATCAAACGCACATCCGTGTCTTCCAAATCCACCCACACACCACGTTTGAGGCCACGGGGCAGCACCACCGTGCCATAGCGGATGCGGATCAAACGGCTCACCGTCAAACCCACGGCATCGAACAATTTGCGAACTTCGCGGTTGCGGCCTTCGGTGATGACCACGCGGTACCAGTGGTTGACGCCTTCGCCGCCGCCGTTCTCAACGGAACGGAAACTCGCGGTCTGGCCTTCAATCTCCACCCCGGCGAGCAACTTGGCTTTGGCGTCGGGCTCCAAGGTGCCCAGTACACGCACTGCATATTCACGCTCCACGCCAAAACGTGGGTGCATCAGTTTGTTGGCCAAATCACCGGAGTTGGTGAACAGCAGCAACCCTTCGGTGTTGATGTCCAGCCGTCCCACCGATTGCCACTTGCCCTGTGGCAAACGCGGCAAACGGCGAAACACCGTGGGCCGGTGCTGCGGGTCGTCGTGGGTCACGACTTCGCCCACAGGCTTGTGATAAGCAATGATGCGCGGGGCTGGCGGCACGATGCGTACACGAACCAAACGCCCGTCCACCTTGATTTGGTCGCCAAACGAAATGCGCTGGCCCACATGGGCCACTTGGCCATTCACCGTGACCAAACCGTCGACGATCATTTGTTCCATGTCACGGCGTGAGCCTATGCCAGACTGTGCAAGCACCTTCTGCAATTTGGGCGCGTCGGGCTCGGCCAAGAGCACACGTTTGGGTGCTTCATACGGAGCGGCGGGGGCCTCACCGGGCACCGGTTCAGCGCCGACAGCTTGCGTTGCAGGGGCCGACTCGCTTGGCGCCTCGTCGGCATCAAACTCGCCTGACAACAAAACCGAGAACACCTCGCCTAATTTTTCTTCGACCACCTTGGGGTCCAAGGTCACGGGCGCGTCGTCTTCATCCAAGCTGACATCGCTGGCCACAGCCATGTTTTGCTGTGGGCCAGCCGCGTCGTCGCGGGGACCCACTGCACCTTCGCGGCCACCACGGCGGCGGTTACGTCCGCGACGGCGGCCCGGCTCATCGCCTTGGGCTCGATCGGGGTTAACCGCGCTCCCATCTTGGCCCTCATTTTGTGAAACCGACACGGGTCGTGGTGCGTCCGAGGACTGCCCCACGGGTGGCGTTGCGGCCGGTATCGCGGGCGGTTCAACTGCCGCTGCGATGGAAGGCGGCGCCGTGACACTGGGCTGTGACGCTTGCTCGTCCGCAGCAGCAACCACCACCTTACGTTTACGTACGGGCTTGGCAACCGCAGGCGCGTCGTCCGACGCTGCAGGTGCGGCATCGGCTCCATCGGCCGAAGTCGCCACCTTGACGGTACGTTTGCGACGCACCGGCGTTGCCGCTCCTGACCCCTCCTGTGTGGCGGAAGTCTCGGGCGACTTCTGCGCATCGCCCTCGGTCGAGGAAGAAGAATCTGGGTTCACGTTCATGCTTGGGGTTCCATCGGGTCTGGCGTTGAATCGTTGTCAGGGGTGTTGCCGACGGCTGTGTCGGCCACCTCGTGAAGATCAAGTTGCAAATCAGCCGACGTTTCGGCGGGCTCATTGAAAAGCAAGTTCAGGTCTGGTGCGCTTACATCGTCCAAAGCCAAACTGGTTTGAGGGTCAAGCAACATGGTTTGTTGTGGCACCAATGCGTCTAAGGTGCTGGCATCAAACGCGCCGCCTTCCAAGAGCGGCAATTGTTCCAAACTGGCCAAACCCAAGTCGTCAAGAAACTGCTTGGTGGTGGCCAACAAGGCGGGGCGTCCCGGCGCTTCGCGGTAGCCGATGGCGTCCACCCAGCCGCGGTCTTCCAGCTGTTTGATGATTTGGCTGTTCACCGTCACGCCGCGAATGTCTTCGATGTCACCACGTGTCACAGGTTGGCGGTAAGCAATGATGGCCAGCGTTTCCATCACGGCGCGTGAATACTTGGGCGGCTTTTCCGGGTGCAAACGATCCAAAAACTGGCGCATTTCGGGCCGACTTTGAAAGCGCCAGCCGGTCGCCAAACAAACCAGTTCCACGCCTTTGCCATCCCAATCGCGGCACAGCTCGTCCAACAAAGCACGCAGGGTATCGGGCGACAGTTCATCGTCGAACAGCGTTCGCATGTCGCGCACGGGCATGGGCTCGCGGGCACAAATGAGCGCAGTCTCGAGGACGCGTTTTGCATCCTGTGTATTCATGGACTTCTTCTACATCCTTGGCCGGTTTAAGAACCTATCCGTGAACAAGACAGCCCTGCGCCGGGGCTCTACAGGCCACAGGCGTAGGAGCGAGCCGCGCCGTGGTGTACATCACCACAAGCGGGTTGCGACACCCGCTTGTGGCCCGTAGAGCCCCGGCCCGAAGGGTTGCGACGACAAAGCGCGTCTGCGGCGTTGCAACCCTTGCCCAGGGGTAGGCCCTGGGCTGCGGCTTGCGCCTTGCATCCATCGCTTTGTCGTCACAACGCAGGGCTGTCTTATTCACGGATAGGTTCTAAAGCGGCATGCATCTGGGGACAGTGTGTGCGGGCAACCTACACCCCACCACCTGGTGGAGCCGCTGACGGTGCCGTCGCGTATTTGCAGTCTCGTTGCGGGTTCAGTGCGCACCATCCCACTGGTGCGATGCCGGGGGGCGCAAAAGCTGTCCATCCGGGCTCGCGGTCCCTGCGTACAGGGTTTGCTGGGAGGGTTCGTGTGGGGTGCGTGGCTGGCCTCTATCCGCCAACCCGGGGCACCTTCATGCACTGAATCGTCGCCCATTGTAGCCAAGGCTGAGGCTGGTGCACGAATTGAGCTGTTGACGCGCCCTGGCCGTTGTTTTCAAGGCACCTGCTTCGCGCCCACAACCTGGGTCCATGCAGCCGCAAAATCTGCGGGTGGGTCGGCACCGAATACCAGCGCTTCACCGCTGCTGGGATGAACAAACTTCAGCGCCGTCGCATGCAATGCTTGCCGCGCCATGCCCAGCGCGGGCTTGCCACCGTAGACGGCATCAGCCACCAGCGGATGCCCCAGGCTTGATAAGTGCACTCTGATTTGATGGGTTCGACCGCTGTGCAACACGCACCGCAACGCGCTGAATCCGCCCGTGGTGGCCAGTCGCTCAACGTCTGTTCGCGCGGGCTTGCCCGAGGCAATGGCCGCCATGCGTATGCGCGACTTCGGGTCCCGGCCAACGGGCGCATCGATGCTGGACACACGCGAGGGAAACTCGCCATGAACCAAGGTCAGGTACTCGCGGTGCACTTCACGTGCGGCGATGGCACGTACCAAGGCAGTCACCGCCACCAACGTTTTCCCCACCACCATCAGTCCCGAGGTGTCCTTGTCTAAGCGGTGCACGATGCCAGCACGCGGCAGCATCGCTGCACCCACATGGTGGGCCAACAGGCCGTTGAGCAAAGTGCCCGACCAATTGCCCGCCGCCGGGTGCACCACCAAACCGGCGGGTTTGTTCACGACGAGGAGGTGCTCGTCTTCAAACACCGCGGGCACAGGCACATCCTCGGCACGAAACGCCAAACTTTGCGCTGTGGGGACCAGGTCCACCTCAACCTTCTGCCCCAGTAATAACTTGCGTGATGGCGTGGTGACGGCAGCGTGGTTCACCCGCACGTGACCCGCCTCCACCAAACCCTGCAAGTGGTTGCGGGAAAACTCGGGCGCGAGCAGCACCAGCACCTTGTCCAGCCGCTGGCCGTGCTGCTCTTTGCCCACCACCTGCTCACGGGTTTCGGGCAGATCGTCCTGCGGCTCGTCCACCTCGTCATCGAGTGGGGGGGCGTCTCTATAATCAGGTTTCATTTTTTTGACGGACCCTGCCGCTTAGTGCGGCGGCTTGCAGCACATGACTTTGACGATCAGTTGGAAAACCAGCGCTGCTTTTTGTACTGCTTGCCTGGCGCTGCTTTTATCGGCCTGCGGCAGTTCGCCCAAAGACGAAACCGCTGGCTGGACGGCGGAACGATTGTATGCAGAGGCCAAAGAAGAGATGGCCGCAGGCAACTGGGAGAAGGCCGGCCGCCTGTATGAACGCCTGGAGGGGCGCGCCACCTTGAACATCGTGGCCCAGCAAGCCCAGTTGGAACGCGCCTATGCCATGTACCGCTCCGGCGAAAAAGCCCAGGCCCAGGTGGTGCTGGAGCGTTTCATCAAACTCAACCCCAGCAGCCCAGCACTGGACTATGCGCTTTACCTTCAGGGCCTGGTGAACTTCAACGACAACTTAGGGATTCTGGGCAGCTTCTCCGGCCAAAACCTAGCCGAGCGCGACCAACAAGCCTCGCGCGAATCTTTCGTTTCTTTCAAACAGTTGATGGACCAATTCCCCCAGTCCAAATACGCTCCCGACGCGCAACTGCGCATGGACTACATCGTCAACTCATTGGCCGATTACGAAGTGCATGTGGCCCGTTACTACTTCCGCCGCGCCGCCTACGTGGCCGCGGCCAACCGCGCACAGCAAGCGGTGCAAGAGTTCCAACAATCCCCCGCCGCAGAAGAAGCCCTGGCCATCATGGTGTTCAGCTACGAGCGCTTGGGCATGAACGACCTGCGCGATGCGGCTAAAAGTGTTCAGCAGAAAAACTTTCCCAAGACCAAGTTTTTGACGGCAGCGTCTCTGGGGCTGAAGGAGAAGAGGTGGTGGCAGGTTTGGTGATGCGACGATCGCGCTCCCGCCGGCAACTGCTGTTGATTTCTTCGCACGCAACAATCCCTCGTAAAGCTGAATTCTCCTCAAGGAAAAGAATGCTCTATCGGCTACTGCCCGTTTGTTTCGTTTGCCTACTTGGTCTATTCGCGGGTTGCAGTGCCACCGTGGCACCCCCGATTGCGGACAAACAAGCGCTCACAGATTCGCAGGGAGCCGTAGTTTTCAAGCTGGTTAACAGTGGCCAGGATGGTGGGCCTTCTGACTTCCTAACCAGTATCAAGCTGGAAAAAGAAAAATTGCCAGGTGAGGCGCAAGAAGGTCGACCAACCAGCTTCGTGCTGTATAGATCTCGCCTGTCGAGTCACTCGACAGCCGTTTTTAGCGGCATGCTACCGGCTGGGCGGTACGCCGTATTGGAAGCGTCGGGTGGCTCTCCTGATGAAGGGGCAACTTACCGGTTTCCGATGGAATCGATGCTGAGCAGCTTTGACGTAAAAGCCGGTGAAGTTTCTTTGCTCGGAACTTTGCTAGTTCACCCGGTGGGGGGACGGCGCTTCACTGTCACCCTCTTGCCGCCGGAGGAAGAATTGTTTGAAACATTCCAGAGCGTTTTTCCGACGATGGCGCGGCAATCAAAAGAGCGCCAATTTAGTACTTTGGATCGCAAACCGGATTTGCAACAGGGTACAAGTTCAATAGACGAATTCAACAAAAGCCTGGCGCTCGCTGAATACCCGGCAATAGGCGGTGTTTGGCAATCCAGCGATGGCGCTTTTTTTGCGGGAGGCAAGATCGGGAGAGCCTACTGGCGCAACGCGGGGGACACTAGATGGCGGGAGTTGAACGTTGGCTCTTGGCGGCAAGTCCTTGTCCTGCGTCCTTATCGCAATGGATTGATTGCCGCAGGCGAGGAGGGTTTACTTCGAATGTCTGCCGACCAAGGTCGTACATGGAGTCGACTGGACTCACCTGACCGTGGCGTTATCTACGGACTGGTGACGTTGCCAAATGGCAAGGCGTTGGCGGTAACTCGTATTCAGTCGGAGTGGAATGCCTACACAAGCGAAGACTTAGTCACAGGTCGTTGGACAAAAATTGGTTCGTTTAAACAAGAGTCGCAGAGTGCGTCGACACATCAGCCTCTCAGTTTCGTGGTGAGCATGGGAGAGAAGATCGGCGTGATGACGGCAGGTGGCACTTTTTACGTTGTAGACGGAGGCACGGAGCGAATTCAGATAATTGACGGAGGGAAGTCTGTTTCCGGCTTGTCCATTCAACCTGACGGATTGTTGTTGCGTGTCGGAGGATTCCCGCGGTCTTTCTCGATATCCCACGATGGTGGGAATAAATGGGCCGAACTGAATCTGAGCAGGTTCACCCTTGCGGTTGCCGCAAAAAACAGAACAACCATCTACGCCGTATCGCTGCCGAAATCTCAACTTTTCACGTCCCCAAAAACTGAGTATGCACTGATGACCAGTCGAGACGGAGGTTTAACCTGGAACCAAACGGGGCTTTCGCCAGAACGATACAAAGGTACCACCATTCGAAATATGCTGGTGGACCACTTCGATGGATCTCTTTGGGTGTTCATGGCCAATGGAAAGTCCATGCGGTCGCGCGATGAAGGAAAAACATGGGACGACGACGAACGACACTGAATAAAGAGAGGTCATCGACTCAATGTCCCGGTGAACCGCAGAGGTAACTGACCACACCGCATCCAAGTTAAGTCTGCGGCCGAGGGACTTGAGCGTAGCCATTGAAGTCAGCAGATTTTTTGTATCCCTTCAATACACGGCGGAAACTAGCGACCCCAACCATCCCAACGCATCCTCCTCCGTCGTCAACACCCCCATCGGCGGTAACGCCTGCAGCAGCCGTTTTCCATAGTTCATCCCCGCCAATCGCGGGTCGCACACCACGAGCAGCCCTTTGTCGGTCTCGCTGCGGATCAATCGACCTGCGCCTTGTTTGAGTGACACCGCCGCTTCGGCGACGAAGTAGTCGGCGAAGGCATTTCGGCCTTGGGATTCGAGCCGCTGCACCCGGGCTTGCACCAAGGGGTCGTTGGGTGGCGGGAAGGGCAGTTTGTCGATCACCACACATTGCAGCGCGTCGCCGGGCACGTCGATGCCTTCCCAAAAACTTTGCGAGCCCACCAGCACCGAGTGCGGTTGCGATAAAAACTGCTGCATCAACTGGCGTTTGGGGCTGCTGCCTTGCATCAGAACGTCGATGTCCAAGCCGTGGGTTTGAAAGTATTGGCGCAGGTCTTCGGCAATGCTTTTGAGCGCACGCAGCGTGGTCGTCAGCACAAAGGTGCGGCCGCCCAAGGCTTGTGCGCAGCGGGCCGCCAGCAGCGCCACGGCCTGCGGGTGCGCTGCCTCGTTCGGTTTGGGAAATCGGCGCGGCACATAAATACGAGCGTGGTCCGCATAGGGAAACGGGCTGCCCACGCGCAGGCAACGCGCATGGGTCAAGCCAGCGCCTTCGGTGAACCAGGTCAGCGCGTCGTCGTCGCCCAAGGTGGCCGAGGTGAAGACCCATGTTTTGGGTGCGGCTGACATTTGTTCTGTGAGTGCATCTCGGATGTCGAGCGGCGACTCCACCAGCCGTGCGCTGTGGGGTCCGAGGTCGATCCAGCGCACTTTTCCTGGGGCCGCGCTGTGCATGAACTGTTCCGACAGGTGAGCCAAGCCCTGGGCGCGCTCCAGCAATTTGGCAAAGTCCACCGACACATCCACCACCGCTTGAAGCGCCAACTGTGCAGCGCGTGCCGCATCACCCAAAGCCCCCAGGCTTTGCACAAATTCAGGCAGGTTGCAGCGTTCGTCCCAGCGCAGCTTGATGGCACCGCGCACCTCGCCCAGGCTTCCGGCGCAAACCAAACGCAGCTCACGCGCCGTTTGTTCACAGCGCTGTGCCAGCACCTGCCAAGGCGCCAAACCGCGAGCTTGTTGCAGGCCCAAGGCCAGCATGTCGCGTGAAAAATCGAGCAGCTGTGCGGTGCCAAGCGTGGCGCCCAAAAACTGCACCCCAGCATCGCTGAGCTGGTGGGCCTCGTCGAATATGGCCACTTCCACCGTGGGCAAAAGCTCGGCCACACCGGTGTCGCGCAGCGCCATATCGGCAAAAAACAAGTGGTGGTTCACCCCGACCACATCGGCGGCCATGGCCTCTCGACGCGCTTTGACCACATGGCAACCTTGGTACTGTGGGCATTCCGTACCGAGGCAGTTTTCCCGTGTGGAGGTGACGAGTGGAATCACGCTGCTGCGTTCATCCAAACCTTCGAGTTCGGCCAAGTCACCGCTGCGGGTACTGGTGGCCCATTGCTCAATCTTGGCGAGTGTTCGTACCGCCCAACGGTCCGGCAACTCCGCGCTTTGGCGGGCTTGGTTCAGTCGGTGGGTGCACAAATAGCTGCCGCGCCCTTTGAGCAAAGCGGTGCTCACGGGCACATTCAAGGCTTGCCGCAGGCGCGGAATGTCGCGCAGAAAAAGCTGGTCTTGCAGGCTTTTGGTGGCGGTGCTCACCAAGGTGCGCTTGCCCGACAGCAAGGCGGGTGCAAGGTAGGCATAGGTTTTACCAACGCCCGTACCGGCTTCAGCCACCAGCGCCTCACGTGCGTCGATGGCCGCCGCAACGGCCAGTGCCAGCTCCAGCTGCACTTCACGCTGCACATAACGCGGGTCGGCCTGGGCCAAGGCACCGGCGGTGCCAAGGGCCGCTTCCACCGCGGTGCGCAAAGGACTGGTCAGCGATTCGGTCAAAACATCAAGCCGGCTCGGGGGGCTCAAGTGATGCTTCCAAGCGGGCAATTTGGTCGCGCAGCAGCAGGCGCCGCTTCTTCAGCCGACGCATGGTCAACTCGTCATCAGGGTTTTCCAGGCGTGAACGGTCAATCAGACTGTCCAGGTCGGCATGCTCAATGCGCAATTCGATCAGTTGGCGGTGGGGCGAGTGCAGGTTGTTTTCCATCGGACACCGATGATCGGGCAAAGTGGTCGAGGATATTGCCCATTGAAGCAAGCAAAAGCATTATAGTTTTCGACCATGAGCACCACAGCGACGCTGAACTACCGACTCTCTGCCGCAACAGGCATACATCGCGGTGACAGGGCCTACCAGCAAGACCAGGTTGAAATCCTCGCCCATGACCGTGTTCCAGGTTGCGCCATGGCGGTGCTGGCCGATGGCATGGGGGGCAAAAGTGGAGGCCGCAAAGCCTCTGACCAGGTGATCCTCACGGCTCGTCAGTTGTTTGAACGCTACGCTCCCAGCCAAGAAGAAGCCAGCGACACCCTGCGCTCTTTGGTGATGGAGGCGCATTTGATGATCAAACTGACCGCCATCACCTCGGAAGAAGAACCCCACAGCACCGTAGCGGCCTACATCGTCACACCCAACCGCGAGTGCCAAATCATTCACGCCGGGGACTCCCGGGTGTACCACTTCCGCGGCGCCGACATGGTGGCACGCACCATCGATCACTCCTTTGTGCAACGTTTGGTCGACGAAGGCCAAATCACCGAAGACGAAGCCAATACCCACCCCCAATCCAACCTGCTCACCGGTTGCTTGGGCACCACACAAGACCCCCCCATCACCATCGACCGCGTCGAGCGTTTGGAAATTGGCGACAGCCTGATGGCCTGCAGCGACGGCCTGTGGCACTACTTCACCCCCAAAGAGATGGGCGCCATCGTGCACGCCCTGCCGCCGCGTGAAGCCAGTGAGATGTTGATCAGCAAAGCCCGGCAACGCGCCCGTGGCGGCGGCGACAACCTGTCCCTGGCCTTGATTCGGGTTGACCCACTGAAGTAGAAATTACTCAAGGGTTCGCTGCGGCGGGCGGCACTTTCAGTGCTGCAGGAGGTGGTTTCCCGGAAGCCGCATTTTCAGCGTTTCTTTTCTCGACTTCTGCCTTGCGGCGTTGTGCGACTTCAAGCTTTTGCTGCTGCGACTTCACGCGCTTGTCTGCATCGAACTGGGCTGTCGCCTGCTGTTGCGCACGCTGTTGGTCGATCTGGGCTTGCTCTTTCGCTGAAGGTGCTTTTCGAGAAGACGCTTGGTTTTTCCTTTGCGCAGACGCTGCGTCATCCGCTGCAACCGGTTGGGTGCCCGGCAGAACAATGTCACTCTTGGTTTGAGCCGCTTTTTCCTGCAACTCGGCACGACGCTGCGCCGCACGTTGCTGCCGCTGCGCATCGTCCAACAAAAATTCTTGCTGCCGCAGTGGGGCGACGGTTTCTCGGTGCGCCTTTTGTGCCGCTTCCACACACGAAGTCACGACGAAACGGGCTGCGCACGCTTTTTCTTGCTCGCGCAAACGTTGGTCAGCGGCGGATCTTTCTTGCGCGATTCGCGCCCTCTCGGTAGCCGCGTCCAGCTGGGCCTGTGCTGGCGATACCAGCACAAGCCACGGCAGGAGCAGCGAAAGAAGACGCAGGCGGCTCATGTCAAGCCGGTGTCGACATCACGGCGGGCCAAGGCCAAAAACTCGCTCGACTGCATCTCATGCAATCGAGACACGGTGCGTGGAAATTCATGCGCCATGGGCCCTTCGGTGTAAAGCGACTCGGGTTCGACCTCGGCCGACATTATTAGTTTCACGCGGCGGTCGTAGAGCACATCCCCCAGCCAGGTGAAACGCCGCGCTTCCGAGGCCAGTCGCGGTGACATTTGCGGCACACCCGAGAGCAGCACGGTGTGGAACTGCGAGGCCAGCTCCAGGTAGTCGTTCTGTGAGCGCGGACCGGCGCACAGCTCCTTGAAGTCAAACCACACCACACCGCCAGCTTTTCTGCGGGAATTCAAGGTGCGGTGTTCAATGCGCATGACCGGGGTTTCTTCTTTGGTCTCGATCAACTGCTCAAACGCCGTGGTCATGGCCGCCTCGGCCACGGAGCCCAAGGGTGAATGGTAAAAATTCACCTGGGCCAAAGTGCGCTGGCGGTAGTCGGTGCCCGCATCGACATTGATCACTTCCAGTTGCTCTTTCAGCAGCTCAATCGCCGGCAGGATACGGTCGCGGTGCAAGCCGTTGGGATAGAGCCCGTCCGGGTGAAAGTTGGAGGTGGTGACGATGCTGACGCGAAACTCAACCAAGGCTTCAAGCAAGCGGTACAGAATCATCGCGTCCGTCACGTCGGCCACGTGGAACTCGTCAAAACAAATCAAGCGGTAACGCCGCGACATGCGCTGGCCGAGTTCGTGCAACGGGTTCACCGTGCCATGCAGCTCGGCCAACTCGCGGTGCACCTCGCGCATGAATTCATGGAAGTGCAAACGGGCTTTGCGCTTCAAGGGCACTGCTTGAAAAAAGCAGTCCATCAAAAAACTTTTGCCTCGGCCCACACCGCCGTACATATAGACACCACGCGGCAGCGGTGGGCGCGCACCGAACAGTTTTCCTATGGTGCTGCGGCGCCGCTGCACGTACACGGACCACTCGTCTGCGCAGCGCTGCAGCGCCTCAACGGCGCGCAGCTGAGCCGCGTCGCTTTGGTAGCCCCGCTCAAGCAATGTTTGGTGGTAAAGCTCGGTGACGCTGGTCATCAAAACACCCGACACAAAGAAAAACGGGGCGTCCCCTTGGTCGCCCCGCTGCTGTTCATGGCCGCACCGGGCTCAGAAATTGAGCGTGCGCTTGTCGACCGCCAAAGCAGCTTCTTTGGTCGCTTCGCTCAAGGACGGGTGTGCGTGGCAAATGCGGGCGATGTCCTCGGCCGAGGCCTTGAACTCCATGGCCACCACGGCTTCGGCAATCAATTCCGACGCTTGGGGTCCAACGATGTGGACGCCCAAAATTTCGTCGGTGGTCGCATCGGCCAAAAACTTCACCATGCCCGTCGTGTCGCCCAAAGCGCGCGCCCGGCCATTGGCCAAGAAGGGGAAGGTGCCTGCTTTGTAGGCACGGCCCGCGGCTTTGAGTTGCTGCTCGGTTTGGCCCACCCAAGCGATCTCGGGCGAGGTGTAGATGACCCAAGGAATGGTGTTGAAGTTGACGTGTCCATGCTGCCCGGCGATGCGCTCGGCCACAGCCACACCTTCTTCTTCGGCTTTGTGCGCCAACATGGGGCCACGCACCACATCACCCACCGCCCAGACATTGGGCAGGTTGGTTTTGCAGTGATCGTCCACCACGATGGCACCGCGTTCGTCCAGCTGCAAACCCACGGCTTCTGGGGCCAGGCCGATGGTGTTGGCCACGCGCCCGATGGAAATGATGAGCTTGTCGACCGCCAAGGTTTTGGCTTCACCCGTGGACGAGGTGTAGGCAATGCTCACACCCTTCTTCGCCGACTTAACTTCGCCAATTTTGACGCCCAACTCCATCTTCAAGCCCTGCTTGGTGAAGGCCTTGTGCGCTTCTTTGGCGATTTGTTCATCGACCGCACCCAAGAAGGTGGGCAAACCTTCGAGGATGGTCACGTCAGCACCCAAACGACGCCAAACCGAGCCCATCTCCAAACCGATCACACCCGCACCGATCACGCCCAAGGTTTTGGGCACGGCGGGAAGGCGCAAAGCACCGTCATTGGAGAGGATGTTTTGTTCGTCAAACGGGGCACCGGGCAACTGGCGGGCGTTGGAACCGGTGGCCACGATGATGTGTTTGCCGGTCAAAGACTCTTCTTTGGAGCCAGCCACTTTGATTTCATAGCCGCCATCCACCTGCTTCACAAACGAGCCGCGTCCGTGGAAGAAGCTGATCTTGTTTTTCTTGAAGAGGTACAAGATGCCGTCGTTGTTTTGTTTGACGACGGTGTCTTTGCGGCCCAGCATCTTGGTGATGTCCATGCTCAGGTTGGACAGGCCAATGCCGTGGTCGGCAAAGTGGTGGCTAGCTTGGTCGAAATGCTCGCTGGACTGCAACAGCGCTTTGCTCGGAATGCAGCCGACATTGGTGCAGGTGCCGCCAGGGGCCGGACCGCCTTTGTCGTTTTTCCACTCGTCGATGCAAGCGGTTTTCATGCCGAGTTGGGCAGCGCGAATGGCGGCAATGTAGCCACCAGGGCCGCCGCCGATGACGATGACGTCGAAGTTTTGACTCATGTTGTTCTCCGCCATCAGATGTCAAACAACAAACGAGCCGGATCTTCCAGCGCTTCTTTCATGGCCACCAGGCCGAGCACGGCTTCGCGGCCGTCGATGATGCGGTGGTCATAGGACATGGCGAGGTAGTTGATCGGGCGCACCACGACCACACCGTTTTCAACCACGGCGCGGTCTTTGGTGGCGTGCACGCCGAGGATGGCCGACTGTGGTGGGTTGATGATCGGGGTGGACAGCATGGAGCCGAACACACCGCCGTTGGAGATGGAGAAGGTGCCGCCCGTCATCTCTTCAATGCCCAGCTTGCCGTCTTTGGCTTTTTGGCCGTATTCGGCGATCTTCTTCTCGATGTCGGCAAAACTCATTTGGTCGGCGTTGCGCAAAATCGGCACCACCAAACCGCGGGGTGAACCCACGGCGATGCCGATGTCGAAATAGCCGTGGTAGACGATGTCGTTGCCATCGACCGATGCATTAAGTACCGGGTATTTCTTGAGCGCGGCCACCGCAGCTTTGACGAAGAAGCTCATGAAGCCGATCTTCACGCCGTGTTCTTTTTCAAACTTTTCTTGGAAGCGTTTGCGCATTTCCATCACCGGGGCCATGTTGACCTCGTTGAAGGTGGTGAGGATGGCATTGGTGGATTGCGATTGCAGCAAACGTTCGGCCACGCGGGCACGCAAGCGGCTCATCGGCACACGCTGCTCAGGACGGTCGCCCAAGTTCATGCTGATGGGCGCGGCGACGGTGGGCAAAGCGGGTTTAGCGGCTGCTGCGTTTGTGGCAACGGGCGCGGCGGCAGCGGGTGCAGCAGGCTTGGCACCGGTGGCCAAAGCGCCGAGCACATCGCCCTTGGTCACGCGGCCATCTTTGCCGGTACCGGCGACGGAACCCGCGGCCATGGCGTTGTCGGCCATCAACTTGGCAGCGGCGGGCATGGCCACGTCACTCTTGGAGCCACCAGTAGCAACCGCTGCAGTAGCGGGCGGTGAGGCAGCAGCAGGCACAGCGGCAGGTGCTGAAGCAGCTGCTACCGAAGCCTTGCCTTCAGTGTCGATGCGCGCGATGACTTCCTCGCCGACGCAGCTAGAGCCGTCACCCTTCACATGCTCGGCCATGATGCCGGCAGCGGGTGCGGGCACTTCCAGCACCACTTTGTCGGTTTCAATTTCAACCAGGATTTCATCCAACGCCACGGCTTCGCCGGGTTTTTTCTTCCATTGCAACAAGGTGGCTTCCGCCACGGATTCAGAGAGTTGCGGAACTTTGACGTCTACGATGGCCATGTTGTTTTCTTTCAATGATTTCGGGTGTGACCTCACCCCCGCCGCACTCGGTGCGCGCGCAGGTGGTGGTCAGTTCACTTGGTGAGGATGAAGCCCTTGAGCTTGGTGAAGGCTTGCTCGAGCAAGGCCTTTAGCTGCTCTTGGTGCAGGTGGGAATAACCCACAGCAGGCGACGCGGACGCAGGGCGACCGGCGTAACCCAACTTCTGACCGTCGAGCATGTTCTCGTGGATGTAGTGCTGCACGAAGAACCAAGCGCCTTGGTTTTGCGGCTCGTCCTGGCACCAGACGATGTCGGTGGCATTCGGGTACTTCTTGATCTCGGTACCAAACGCTTTGTGCGGGAAGGGATAGAGCTGCTCCACACGCAGGATGACCACATCGGTGGCTTTGCGCTCGGCACGGGCTTTGACCAAGTCGTAGTACACCTTGCCCGAGCAGCAAATCACGCGCTTGACTTTGTCAGCGCTGAGATCGGCTTGGGTTTCGGGGATGACAGTCTTGAACTCGCCCTTGGTGAAATCGGACAGCGGCGAGGTCGCGTCTTTGGCACGAAGCAGCGACTTGGGCGTCAGGATGACCAGCGGCTTCCTGAACATGCGCACCATTTGACGACGCAGCACATGGAAGATCTGGCTGGCCGTGGTGGGCTGCACGATTTGCATGTTGTTGTCTGCCGCCAGCTGCATGAAACGCTCCAGGCGCGCTGAGCTGTGCTCAGGACCTTGGCCTTCGTAGCCGTGAGGCAACATCAAAGCCAGGCCGTTGGCACGGCCCCACTTCACTTCGCCCGACGCAATGAACTGGTCGATCACGACCTGCGCGCCGTTGACGAAGTCACCGAACTGGGCTTCCCAAATCACCAGGGTGTTGGGCTCGGCCGAGGCGTAGCCGTACTCAAAACCAAGCACGGCTTCTTCAGAGAGCAGCGAGTCGATGACAACAAACGGCGCTTGACCTTCGGCCACGTGTTGCAGCGGCGTGTAGGTGCCTTCGTCCCACTTTTCGCGGTTCTGGTCGTGCAGCACCGAGTGGCGGTGGGTGAAGGTGCCGCGTCCGCAGTCTTCGCCGGACAGGCGCACAGCATATCCGCTGGCCACGAGCGAGGCAAAAGCCAAATGCTCGCCCATGCCCCAGTCCATGTTGATCTCACCGCGGCCCATGGCGGCGCGGTCGGCAATGACCTTCTCTACCAAGGAATGCGCTTTGAAGGTGGCCGGCAAGGTGGTGAGGCGCTCGGCCAGGCGTTTGATCTCGGCCAAGGGCAGTGCCGTGTCGGCGGCATCGGTCCACTTTTTGCCCAAGAAGGGAGACCAGTCCACCGCGTACTTGCTCTTGTAGTTGGTGAGCACAGGGTCGATCGTGTGTTTGCCAGCGTCCATGGCGGCGCGGAACGCTTTGACCATCTCGTCCGGGCCCTCGGCAGGCAACACACCTTGTGCGACCAGCTTGTCGCCATAAAGCCTGCGTGTGCCGGGGTGCTGGCCGATTTTTTTGTACATCAGCGGCTGCGTCAGCGCCGGTGTGTCTTGTTCGTTGTGGCCGAGTTTGCGGAAACAAACAATGTCCACCACCACATCTTTCTTGAACTGCTGGCGGTAGTCCAGCGCGAGCTGGGTGGCCAGAATCACGGCTTCGGGGTCGTCGCCATTGACGTGCAACACTGGGGCTTCAATCATCTTGACCACGTCGGTGCAATACAGCGTGGACCGGCTGTCGCGCGGGTCGCTGGTGGTGAAACCGATCTGGTTGTTGATCACCACGTGAACGGTGCCACCCGTGTAGTAACCACGGGTTTGCGCCAGCGCCAGCGTTTCCATCACCACGCCTTGGCCCGCGAACGCGGCATCGCCGTGAACCAGAATCGGCAACACCGACGTACCGGCTTTGTCGCCACGGCGGTCCAGACGCGCCTTGACCGAACCTTCCACCACCGGGTTCACAATTTCCAAGTGCGAGGGGTTGAAGGCCAAGCTCAAGTGCACGGGGCCGCCAGGGGTGGTCACGTCGCTGGAGAAACCTTGGTGGTATTTCACATCGCCCGAAGGCAGGTTTTCAGGGGCGGTGTGGTCAAATTCCGAGAACAACTCGGCAGGCGCTTTGCCCAAGGTGTTGACCAGCACATTCAAACGGCCTCGGTGGGCCATGCCAATCACGATTTCTTGCACGCCCTTGCTGCCGCCGCGCTGCACCAACTCGTCCATCGACGCGATGAAACTCTCGCCACCTTCGAGCGAGAAACGTTTCTGGCCGACGTACTTGGTGTGCAGGTAACGCTCCAGCCCTTCGGCTGCGGTCAAGCGGTTGAGGATGTGTTTCTTTTGGTCAGCGGTGTAATTCGGCTTGGAGCGAATGCTCTCCAGGTTTTCTTGCCACCAGCGTTTCTCAGCAGGCTCGGTGATGTGCATGTACTCTGCACCGATGGAGCCGCAATAGGTTTCACGCAAGGCCTGCACGATTTGGCGCAGACTCATGTTTTCAGCTTTGCTGAAATACGTGTTGGTGGCGCTGAACGAGATGTCCATGTCGGACTCGGTCAGGTCGTAAAACGCGGGTTCCAACTCGGGAATCTTGGGGCGTTCTTGGCGCTTGAGGGGGTCGAGGTCGGCCCAGCGTGAGCCGAGGAAACGGTAAGCCGCAATCAACGACTGCACATGCACCTGTTTGCGCGCCACGGCCAGGTCGGCACCACTGGCCTTGTTGCCAAAGGCATTGGCTTTGGCGCGCTGGGCAAAGGATTCAACGACAGGCGCATGCGCCACATCGGGGCTGTTGGAGCCATCGGTCGCAGGCACATGCTGAAGCGCGTCGAAATACGCACGCCAGTTGTCAGGCACAGAACCGGGGTTGTCGAGATAGGCCTCGTACATCTCTTCGACATAGGGCGCGTTGCCCCCGAACAGATACGAGTTCTCTTGCTGCTTTTGCATCATCTTTCGCTCACCTTTCGCACCGGTCTGCGGCACATCGATGGGTTAAAAACCTTCCGCGACACGGCTAGACCGATTGGCGGACAAGCGACCCGCCTTTGAAATTTGTGAAGCACAAACCCCAAAGGGGACGGGAAGGGACTAAGTTGTCACGGGTGGCAATGTAACACCATCGGAACTCGTTTGCCATTCAAAATTTCTGCCTCGAGCCATCGTCGGCCCCTCTTCTTGCGGACGATTTGCGTGACTGCGCGGGTGTGCTGCAATGCGTGCATGCCAGTCAAGCCCACAGACAAAGTCATCATTCTTCATTTGCATGAAGCCGCCCCGGCCAAGCCCGCGTGGGGAGAGCCTTGCAATGGTTGCGGCGTCTGCTGCGCCTATGCGCCCTGCCCCGTGGGCATACTCATCAGCAAACGCCGCACTGGGGCTTGCGTGGCCTTGGAGTGGGTGGACGGCGAGTCACGCTACCGCTGCGGGGTGCTGGTTCATCCGGCTCGTTACACCGGGCTGCAGGCGGGGTGGATGCAGAATCTGACGACACGCTTGGCCAAACGCATGATTTCGGCGGGCAGTGGGTGCGATTGCAGTTTGGAAGTGAAAACGCCAGCACCTTGAGCTTGTCTCAACCCAGACCCAAGCGCGCACGCGCCGCCGCATATTCACTTGCCAAGCGCTGCACCAACTCGGCCGTCGACGTCACCGCCTTCACCGCCCCTATCCCCTGCCCACAGCCCCAAATGTCTTTCCAGGCCTTTTTGGCGTCGCCACCAAAGTTCATGCTGCTGGGGTCGCTTTCAGGCAAATGGTCGGGGTCCATGCCGGCGTTGACGATGGAGCCTTTGAGGTAGTTGCCGTGCACGCCAGTAAAGAGGTTGCTGTAGACGATGTCGTCGCTGTTGCTGTCGACAATCATTTGTTTGTAGGCGTCTGAAGCCCGAGCCTCGTGGGTGGCGATGAAGGCGGAGCCGATGTAGGCAAGGTCGGCACCCATGGCTTGGGCGGCCAACGCCGCATCGCCGGTGGCGATGGAGCCGCTCAAGGCCACAGGGCCATCAAACCACTGGCGAATTTCTTGAATCAGGGCGAAGGGGCTTTTCACGCCGGCATGGCCACCTGCCCCTGCGGCCACGGCGATCAGGCCATCAGCGCCCTTCTCGATGGCTTTCTTGGCAAAGTTGTTGTTGATGATGTCGTGCAGCACCACACCGCCCCAACCGTGCACAGCCTGGTTCACATCCACCCGTGCGCCGAGCGAGGTGATGATGAGCGGCACCTTGTACTTGGCGCACACCGCCATGTCCTGCTCCAAGCGGTCGTTGCTCTTGTGCACGATTTGGTTGATGGCGTAGGGGGCGGCCGGTTGCTCGGGGTGCGCTCGGTTGTGGGCATCCAGGGCCTCGGTGATCTCGGCCAGCCAGTCGTCAAGCTGCGAGGCCGGCCGCGCATTCAAGGCCGGCATGGAGCCGACGATGCCGGCCTTGCACTGCGCGATGACAAGCTGTGGGTTGCTGATGATGAAGAGGGGCGAGCCAATGACAGGCAGGCGCAAGGGACTCAAAACGGCGGGCAGTGACATGTTGACTTTCAGAAAGACTCGAGCGCCAAGCTGTTCACGCTGTCTGCGCCCTCCACGATCGCGTCGCGCATGCCGGGTGCTTTGCTCAAAATGTGCTCTGCATAGAAACGCGCCGTGACCACCTTGGCCGTCAGAAAACTCGCATCACCTACACCTCGCCCGAGTTGATCTTCGGCAATGACCAGGCTGCGCGCCATTTGCCAACCGGCCATCAGGTTGCCTGCCAGCATCAAATAAGGAACCGATCCAGCAAATGCCGCATTGGGTTGGCTCTTGGTGTTGGCGGCGATGAAGTCCACCACTTGCTCGAACGCAAGGCGTGCGGCGGACAAACGTTTGAGCATGGCCTGGCTCGCGGGGCTGCTTCTGCCCTTCAAGCTGGCTTCAGTCAGCGCCACTTGAGCCGCAATCGCCTTGGCAGTTTGGCCACCGTCCCGTGCCGTTTTGCGGCCGACCAAGTCGTTGGCCTGGATGGCGGTGGTGCCTTCGTAAATGGTGAGAATTTTGGAGTCGCGGTAATGCTGGGCCGCGCCGGTTTCTTCAATGAAACCCATGCCGCCGTGCACTTGCACACCGAGGCTCGTCACCTCTTGGCTCATCTCGGTGCTGTAGCCCTTGACCAAGGGCACCATGAATTCATAGAAGGCTTGGTTTTGTTTTCGCGTGGCTTCATCAGGGTGGTGATGCGCCGCATCGAAAGCCGCTGCGGCAACCGAAGCCATGGCGCGGCAGCCTTCGGTGTAAGCACGCATGGTCATGAGCATGCGCTTCACATCAGGGTGGTGAATGATGGGGCCACTGTCTGGCAGTGAACCATCCACTGGGCGCGATTGAATGCGGTCTTTGGCAAAGGCCACCGCTTGTTGGTAAGACCGTTCGGCAACCGCAATGCCCTGCATGCCCACCGCATAACGCGCGGCATTCATCATGATGAACATGTACTCAAGGCCACGGTTTTCCTGACCAATCAAATGGCCAACGGCACCACCATGGTCGCCAAATTGCAGAACGGCGGTGGGGCTGGCTTTGATGCCGAGTTTGTGTTCAATGCTGACGCAGTGCACATCGTTGCGTTCGCCCAAGCTGCCGTCGGCTTTGACCTTGAACTTCGGAACGATGAAGAGGCTGATGCCCTTCACACCTTCCGGCGCACCCGTCACCCGCGCCAGCACCAGGTGGCAAATGTTGGCGGCCATGTCGTGCTCGCCATAGGTGATGAAAATTTTGGTGCCGAATATCTTGTAGCTACCGTCGCTTTGAGGCTCGGCTCTGGAACGCACCTTGGCCAGGTCAGACCCGGCCTGCGGTTCAGTCAGGTTCATCGTGCCTGTCCACTCGCCGGAAATCATCTTGGGGATGTAGAGCGCTTGTTGCTGGGGCGTGCCCGCCGTCATCAAGGCTTCGATCGCGCCGTCGGTGAGCAAGGGGCACAGCGCAAAACTCATGTTGGCGCTGTTGAGCATTTCGATGCAGGCTGCGCCTATGGTTTTTGGCAAGCCTTGGCCGCCGAAGTCTGGTGAGTGCTGCAGCCCCTGCCAACCACCTTGTGAAAACTGGCTGAAGGCTTCTTTGAAGCCTGGGGTGGTGGTGACGTTGCCGTCTTTCCAAGACGACGGGTTCTTGTCGCCTTCCCAGTTCAAAGGGGCCAGTACTTCTTGGTTGAAGCGGGCCGACTCTTCCAGCACCGCCTGAGCGGTTTCCAGGCCAGCGTCTTCAAAACCGGGCAGCTTGGATATCGTCTCCAACTGCGCAAGTTCCTTCATGCAGAACAGCATGTCTTTGAGAGGGGCGGTGTAGCTCATGGATGTCTCCTGTCTTTTTTTATGGGCTGGGTGCGGCCTCAAAAAAGCCCGTCATGCAAAGGTGCGCAGTGACGGGCTTATTTCGCGGCAACAAGGGTCAGTTCAAAGCGCCGCCAACAATTCAGGCACCGCGGTGAACAGATCCGCCTCCAACCCATAGTCGGCCACGCTGAAAATCGGTGCCTCGGGGTCTTTGTTGATGGCCACAATGACTTTGGAGTCTTTCATGCCAGCCAAATGTTGAATGGCGCCGCTGATGCCGATGGCCACATAAAGCTGGGGCGCCACGATCTTGCCGGTTTGGCCGACTTGCCAGTCGTTGGGTGCATAACCGGCGTCCACCGCAGCGCGGCTGGCACCGAGAGCAGCACCGAGTTTGTCGGCCAAGGGCGTCAGCACCTCGGCGAATTTTTCGCTGCTCCCGAGGGCGCGGCCACCGGAGACGATGACCTTGGCCGCCGTGAGTTCGGGCCTGTCGTTCTTGGCAATTTCGCTGCCGACGAAACGCGAGGATCCACCATCGGCAACCGCCGCGATCGATTCAACAGCCGCCGAACCGCCTGTGGCTGCAGCCGGATCAAACCCGGTGGTGCGCACGGTGATGACTTTGGTGGCATCCAAACTTTGCACCGTGGCCACCGCATTGCCAGCGTAAATCGGGCGCTCGAAGGTGTCGCTGCTCACGACTTTGCTGGCGTCGGAAATTTGCGCCACGTCCAGCAAAGCCGCCACGCGCGGTGCGGTGTTTTTGCCGCTGGCCGTAGAGGGGAAGAGGATGTGGCTGTAGGCCGGTGCCAAAGCCAACACCTGGGCCGCAAGGGTCTCGGCCAAACCGTGGGCATGCGGGGCGCCATCGGCATGCAACACCTTGCTCACGCCAGCAATTTGAGACGCCGCTTGCGCAGCCGCTTGGGCGTTGTGGCCCGCCACCAGCACATGAACGTCGCCGCCGCACAAGGCCGCAGCAGCCACGGTGTTGAGTGTGGCGCCTTTGATGGTGAGGTTGTCGTGTTCGGCAATTACGAGTGCAGTCATGGTCAGATCACCTTGGCTTCGGTTTTGAGTTTGGCGACTAAAGTGGCGACATCGGGAACCTTCACACCGGTACCACGTTTCGGGGGCTCGCTCACTTTCAGAGTTTTGATGCGTGGGGTCACGTCCACGCCGAGGTCGGCAGGTTTGACCACATCGAGCTGCTTCTTCTTGGCCTTCATGATGTTGGGCAGGGTCACATAACGAGGCTCGTTCAAGCGCAAGTCGGTGGTGATGACCGCAGGCAGGTTCAAGGCCAGTGTTTCCAGGCCGCCATCCACCTCACGCGTGACATGCACTTGTTCGCCTTGCACCTCCACTTTGGAGGCGAAGGTGGCTTGGGGCCAGCCTGTGAGGGCGGCCAGCATTTGGCCGGTTTGGTTGCAGTCGTCATCGATGGCTTGTTTGCCCAGCACCACGAGGCCTGGCTGTTCTTTGTCGACCAAGGCTTTGAGCAACTTGGCCACCGCCAAGGGCTGCAACTCGGCATCGGTCTCAACCAATATGGCACGGTCGGCACCAATGGCCATGGCGGTGCGCAAGGTTTCTTGGCAAGCCGCGATGCCACACGACACGGCGATCACTTCAGTGACCACGCCCTTCTCTTTCAACCGCACCGCCTCTTCAATGGCAATTTCATCAAAGGGGTTCATGCTCATCTTGACGTTGGCGATGTCCACGCCCGTACCGTCGCCCTTCACACGCACCTTGACGTTGTAGTCCACCACCCGCTTGACTGGCACCAAAACTTTCATTGTTGAGACTCCGCTTGAGTTGACGTATACGTAAGATGGATTCTAGTGGGATGTTGTGCGACTGCCGCGTTTTGTCTGCCCGCAAGCATAGAGGGAAAAAATAGAAATAGCACGATCGTTCTAATTTTTTAGGGTGCCCAGTCCAACAGGCTGTTGTTTCTCTGCTGTTCTGACCGTGTCAACCTGGGCGTTCGCGGGGGTCGATAATTCTTCGATGACTCTGCGCCTTTTCGCCGCACGCCGATTCTGCGCCGTCCGGCGCAGTGAACAATCAATTTGTCAATGACCAACACCCGCTCGTTGCCTTTAGTGCTCGCCGAGGTCAAAGCGTGCACCCTGTGTGCAGCGCATTTGCCGCATGGACCGCGTCCTGTCCTGCAGGTCAATGCGCAAGCCCGCATCCTGATTGCCGGTCAAGCACCTGGCCGCAAGGTGCACGAAAGCGGGGTTCCCTTTGACGACGCAAGCGGTGATCGCTTGCGGTCATGGATGGGCATACCACGCGATGTGTTTTACGACCCCACCCAGGTGGCCATCCTGCCCATGGGTTTTTGTTATCCGGGCACTGGAAAGTCGGGTGACCTGCCACCCCGCCCTGAATGTGCGCCACAGTGGCGCGGCCGTTTGTTGGCCCACATGCCCCACATCCAACTCACCTTGATCGTCGGCCAATACGCACAGGACTGGCATTTGCCCCATGTCGGTACGCGCAAGCTCACCGAAATCGTCAAGGCATGGCGCGAGCATTGGCCCGGGGTACTCCCGTTGCCGCATCCCAGCCCGCGCAACAACTTGTGGCTCAAGGCCAACCCTTGGTTTGCGGTTGAAGTGCTACCTGAACTGCAAAAACGGGTTGCTGCGGTCCTGGAGTCTGGGTGATGCGAGAGGCCGCAGGACTGCATCCCTTGACGAGCGCCACCGAGAGCACGGTCAAACGCCCAGGCAGCGCCCGCATCGGCGTATTCGACTCCGGTGTGGGTGGTTTGTCGGTGCTGCGGGCCATTGCACAAACCTTGCCCGACGCCAGCCTGCACTACTTCGCCGATTCTGCTCACGCCCCCTATGGCGAGCGCGGCGACAACTATGTGCTCGACCGCTCCAAACACATTGCAGCGCATTTGATTGGCGCTGGCAACGAGGTTCTGGTCATCGCCTGCAACACCGCCACCGCAGTGGCGGCCGAGGCCTTGCGTCAAACCTGGCCACACATTCCCATGGTGGGTGTGGAGCCCGGCATCAAACCGGGCGTACTGCTGTCCAAGAACCACCGTGTCGGTGTCATGGCCACCAGCAGCACCCTAAAAAGCCAACGTTTTCAGCGCCTGCTGGCGCAACACGGTCAAGGCGCGCACATCGTCACCCAGGCCTGCACGGGCTTGGCATTGGCCATTGAATCAGGAGATTTGCAATCGGCACAAGTGCTTGATTTGGTGCAACGCCATTGCGAGCCACTGCGCCAAGCCGGTGTGGACACCGTGGTGCTGGGTTGTACCCACTACGCCTTTGTGCGCCCATCGATAGAAGTTGCCTTGGGCCCAGGCGTGCAAGTGGTGGACACGGCTGAAGCGGTGGCACGTGAGACCGAGAGACGGGTGCGCGATCGGCTTGCTCATTCAGGCCAAAACTCGGAGCCTCTCGCTGCAGAGCCCCTCGCCTTGCTGCTAGAGAGCAGCGGCGACATCGATCAATTGCGGCGGCTTACTCAGCAGTGGCTGCCACCGCATTCGCGGCAGCTGGTGAACTGCCAACCGCCATGATGGTGCCGGGACGGGGGTCGAATGAGGCCCGCAAACCCGCATGAATGTTGGGTTTTGTTGGGGTCAAGGCGCTGAGATACCCCCAAAGATACCCCCAGCTTGTTTCGATGGCCGCTTACTGCTGCTGATTTTTGCTGATGGTCTGTGTCGGGGGGCCGGGCTTGAGTCACCGTAGCAAAAATGTTCAGGTTTAGCGGTGCGAGCGGTACAGATCGGTTTCCTCAGGCTTCTGCCAGACATTGAAGCCCCCCTGTGGGTCACGCTGTCAGCTTGGGTTCCAGGGCCATGTACTTCTCAACCATGTCATCCTCTCGTGCGCGTGCGCGTGACGCCTGGAAATCCGGGAACGCGGTAAAACAAACCGTACCAACTGGTTTCCCTACAGTACCCGGCAGACTTTTTAGCCCCCCCCTTGGGTCACGATTTCACTTTCGGCCCCAGTGGTTGGTCACCGAGCTGTACGCGCGCGCACGAGGGAAGCCCGTTCCTAGCTTTCGCCTTCTGCGCAATTCGTGGGTTAGCAGTGACGCAGCCCATACAGATCGGTTTCCGTCGTCTGACGCCCATACTTTCGACCCCCCCGGATGGGCTACTCAAGTGCGCCACACCCTTAGCGCAACCTTGTCTAAACCTTGCCATTGCGACTCGCCAGGTGAGCACGGCACCTCTAGAAGTCCAGTGCACCAAGGCACTGCTGGTTTGATTGTTTTCAAACGTTGATATTTTCTGCGCGTGAGAAACAGCTTGGTTTCTGGGGCAGTAAAGCTCCAAAGATTCACAGGCCCCTCTGTGGGGGGCTCGGACTAGCCACGCTCTCAGCCGCAAATGCTCTTTCGATGGTGATCCGGTCAACCTGAGTCGAATCGTTGCCAAGGTCATGTGCGCAACTCAAGCAAGCCACCCTCGCGATATCCAGACCGTAACCACTGCAACCTGTGGCAGCATTCAGTGCAACGGCAACTAAGGCGTGCAAACCTCCGAGGGGCGGTGCGGCAAGCGGCCGCAACCGGTGGCAACAGGCGAAAAGGCGTGCAGGTTTGACCATTTGTTATGACGCTTAAAAGAGCAGCTTCTATGTCAAAAACCCAAGCCTCATGCGGCCTGCAGGCCGACAACACCGCCGGAATTAGGGAGACAGGCGGCGGTGTTATGCAGCAAAACTGTCGCCCTAAAAACACGTTTTAGCCATCACATGAGACCGTTCCTTGCCAAGCTCAACCACCAGTTCTGTGAAAAGGACTTCTTAGATTCTCCTGTCTGGGCGACTTACTACGAACCCGACGAAATTGAGACGCTTGTAGAACTTGGGTTCGATCGAAAAGACATCGAACGGGTCGTCGCGCACATACAGAACAACGACGAGTATTCCTTCCCGCTTCCGTCACAAGCGGCTGAAGCTCCATTCAACTACCTGTACCTGGGTGTTCGCGCTACCACAAGAGGTGGAAATAAGCTCACGGGCTACCTCACCGGGCCGTGCTTTGGAGTCTTCCACGAAGGGAAGGCCTACCAGTTCAATGGTGCACTCAGAACTCATGCCCTACAGGCGGCCGCAGAACTCGCTGCAGCGCTCGGAGAAGGAAACGTCTTTCCTATGCAAGTTGAAGTCATGGCCACCGGTCAGCACAAGGAAGAAGACCTGTGGTGAGGTGCGTGATGGCTAACCATTCAATCGAGAGGACATGCCCCGACAAGCCGGGTCATGCCTCTCATCTCAAACGTTGGCGGCCCGACTGAGCCAGCGAGCAATGCCCACAGCGCAACTTATTCATCGAGGCGAGGAGTTCCAGTTCGTAGACTGCGGCAGGCGCTACGAAGGGACTTGTCTTTGGTCCTGGGAAGAAATCCCAGGCCAAACTCCCAGAAGAACTGGTCCTATCTACATTTACGCAAACTCAATTCGCAGGACGGGCTTCGCCAGGCTAATTCCAATTGGCACCGCCAAGAAACTTGTGATCGCCCGTGAGGCCCAGGGTCTCTTGCAGACAGGAGATTCGGAGTTGGTTTTCCTGGTCGTCGAAGACATGAAGAAAGCTGACACGCAAAAGCGAGTGGCCTGTGCAAAATAACTTGACCGGGACGGACATTGCGCCAAGACCGAACCCTACAGAGCATAGGGTTCACCCACCAACACCACGGCGAACCCTATAGGCTTCGTCTTCCTCCGCTGTCTTTGCGCCTTTGCCTTTGCTGGTGAATATGGCCGTCATTGATCGCAGCGGCTTGGTCGCCTTGTGCGCTTGATCTATGCCCAGCGCCTGCATGAAGGGGCTGGGGTCGCGTTCGGCACATTCCCGAATCACGCCCCACACCTTGCTTTGCAGCGCTGCGTCCGAAGTGGTCTTGAGTTGGTTCAGCACCGCAGCCGCGCCTGCCACCTTGCCTTTGCCTGTGAGCCTTGCCGTGGCGCGTTTCAAACCAAAGTGGTTTGCCACTTGGGTGTGAAAGTCGTTGTGCATCTGAGCCAGCAGGGCACGGCCTCCGAGCAGGTCGCTTCCCTTCATGCGGCCATCAATCAATGGCAACAGCAACACATGCAAATGCGGCGCAGCTTCATCGCGGTGAATGTCGGCGCTCAGGATGTTGCCCTGCCCACCGTAGCGGCTGGCCACCCAATCCACACAGGCGATGAAAAACGCGCGGTCGTTGATGGTGTGGGTGGGCGGCAAGCTGACGACAAACTCCACGGCACGCACCGCGTCTTTGCGCAGTTTGGTGAGCCCTGCGGCTTGAAGTCGGTCGCGGGCCAGCACCGCCACTGCCTCGGGTGTTTGCGGCCCGGCCAAACATTCGTTCAGGCTTGAGCGGCGCGGGTCAATGTTGCCACCGGCCCCCAGCTCGGCTTGAATGTTTCGTTTGTTGTGCGCAGCGGCAGCGCGAATGATGCCGCTGCCCTTGAGCTTCTTCACGCGCAGCATGGCCCCGCCACTCATGGGCCATGCCTCCAAGTGGTCCGCATGTCAGCCGCCCGATGTAGGCCAGCCCGCCAGCCGAGTCAAGTAGCTGTACAGCCCCCAAGCCTCGGCCACCGTGAGGGCGGCCAGGTCGGGGCCGAAGCCCAGGTGGGAGAACCGCGCCGCCAGCATGGCCAGGTGCTCGGGCCAGTGTGAAGATAGGGGCATGGGCTTCATGGCTGGCCCCCGGTTTCCTGCAGCAGCACATAGAGCGCGACACGGTGCAGCTTGCCGCAGTCGGTGGGCTCGTTCACCCAGTGGGTGAGGATGTGGTGGCCGCGTTGCTTTAGCTCCAACACCCGGGCGGCGGGTGACAGCACATCGCAGTTGCGGCGCAGGTGCAAGGTGGACTTGGGGCCGCTGCGCAGTTCAGTCAGCACCCTGCCCCGTTGGGCGGCGGCGCTGTTGTTGTCCAAGCGTCGCGTGGGTTGTTGATGGGCTGGTGGCGGGGCTGAAGCGTTAGACTCGCGGTGCATATTGTTGCGGGCTGCTTCGTTTTTCGGGGTGGCCTTTTTTTTGTTCATGGCGACCTCCGATTCAAACCGCTGCACTGGTCAGCGGACGGGCCGCAATCCAGGCTTCCAGGTCAGAAATTTTCCATGCAACCGCCCGGGTTCCGATGCGGTAAGGCGCTGGAAAAGTGCCAGCTTTCACACCAGCGTAGATTGAACTTCGTGAGAGTTGAACCAGTTGTTCAACTTGACGTCGCCGTGCGAGGGCTTTGTCGTGTATTGCTTGTTGGATTGCTTTCGCTGCCATGGTTGCTTTCTGCAACAGCCAGGAACCCCCCGGCCTTCATGGCTAAGTCTCGTCACTCCCCCGCAATTCGACTAGGTTCATTGCCCGGTAGCGGCTAGCCGGTGCCCAGCATCGGCTAGCTCTAAAGACCCCTCAATGCTTTTCGTGCAGTGGAAAATGACATTCCAAGTGCCTGATACTCCTCTTCGGCGCACAGGTCTTTTGTCTTGAACTTTCCCGATCGCCAAATGTCCTGAATTTGAGCCCGCTTGTCCCTGGACTTTCCGGGCTGTGAGTGCCAACTATTGGCGGCATTTCTGCCTCTTTCGGACAATATTGACTTCGTAAGTTGCGCTCGAATATCACTCTGATCGATTCGCGCCAAAAAGGTAAGCCTACTAGCACCTTTTGCGAGGTCAAGCATGCGAAGTTGTGGATCTCGATCGCTTCGCACTGAACGCTCCAAATCGTTCATTGCTAACGAATAAACCACGGCACGCAGATGCGACTTAGGGAGCTTTTGAATTTCTTCGTCTGACGAGGAATAAAACTGCGCCAGTGCGGCTTTTACCTTTGCCAGTGAAGCGCAATGCTGCGTCACTAGCTTTCTAGCGAAACGCACAAGCTCGCGCACTTCAACGCGAAGCTCATACAGATCCTTCCCGGGTGCGACGATTGGCAAACCATTGCCGAAGTCGAGATGCCGAGGGGTTTCCGCCAAAAGGTCGGCGTCGAACCAGTTGTCACGGTCATGCTGATCCGTTTTCCAGGCCTCGCTTCGTAGCTCGTCGCGGTGAACGGCTTCAAATATGACCCCGCTTACCAACCCTGGTGGACGTTTCCTCATACGCATGATCCCTATCTTGCGTTCCTTGTCTAGGTGCCACGCCAGCCAAGCAAGGGAACCTGGTTTTCGCCCTCCGAGATCAGCCTCGGGCTAGGCGCGGCAAACTGGAAGCGGCAGGCTACATCAGCTTCAGGCCGCTTTGAATGGAATCACTTCGGCCCCTTGCCGCAGGGTGTCGATGCGGTCGGCCCACCATTGCATCAGCTTGGCCCGTTCTGCCAGCCATTGGGCGCGGTTGTAGGCTCCGCGCACTTCGTCGCGTTCTTCGTGGGCAAGTTGTTTTTCGATGTGGTCGCTGTTCCAGCCCGCTTCATTCGCACAGGTGGAAAACAGGGTGCGAAAGCCGTGGGCAGTGGCCAAGCCCTTGTAGCCCATGCGGGCCAGGGCGCTGTTCAAGGTGCCGTCGCTCAAAGGTTTGCCGGGGTAGAAGGGCGAGGGGAAAACCAAGGAGCCGCGCCCGGTGAGGGGGTGCAGTTGCGCCAGCAGGGCCAGGGCCTGGGTGGACAGGGGCACGGTGTGTTCGGTTTTCATCTTCATGCGTTCGGCGGGAATGCGCCACAGGGCGCGCTCGGTGTTGATCTCCTCCCAGCGTGCGCCGCGCAGTTCGCCAGGGCGCACGCCGGTGAGCATCAGCAGGGTGAGGGCGGCGCGGGTGGTGGGGTCGCCTTCGTATTGACCCAGGCGATGCAAGAACAAAGGCACGTCGCTTTCGGCCATGGCGGCGCGGTGGGTGACGGTGCGGGGTTTGAAGATTTCGGCGGGTTTGAGGGGGTAGCTGGGGTCGCTGCTTGTCACGTCGTGTGCGATGGCGTAACGGAAAATGGATCGCACCCGCTGAAAAACCCGCCCTGCCAAGTCCCCTGCCCCTTGCGCCTCGATGGCTTGCACCACTTGGCGAATGTCAGCCGGTTGAATGTCTGCAATCGGCTTGGCCCCGATTCTGGGGAACACATGGTTTTTCAGTGATGCCTCAATGCCAATGCGGGTGCCCTCCCCCCATGCACTGGTGCGGTGTTCCAACCATGCGTAGGCCACGGCTTCAAAGGTGCTCAGAACGGCCAGCTCGCGGGCCTGGCGCTCGGCCTTGCGCTGCTCGCTGGGGTCGGTGCCTGCGGCGAGGAGCGCCCGGGCATCGTCGCGCAGCTTGCGCGCTTGTTTGAGGCTGACCTCGGGGTAACTGCCCAAACTCAAGAGTTTTTCTTTGCGGTCGTAGCGGTATTTGAGCCGCCACAGCTTGCCGCCGCTGGGCTTGATTTCAAGGTAAAGGCCACCGCCATCAAACAGGCGCTGCGGCTTGTCGGTGGGTTTGGCCTGCTTGATCTGGGTGTCACTGAGCGCCATGGTGTGGGGGTACTTTTTTTCTGGTTCGGGACGATACCCCCGAATGTACCCCCAGATACCCCCAGATTCACGCGGTAGCCCTTGGAACGACTCGGCCACCAAAACGGCCTAAGCCGTTGATTTTTATGGAGAGCCTGGAACATATTGGCCCTCTTTGACTGCTTGATTGGTGCCCGGGACGGGGGTCGAACCCGTACGCCCCTTTTCAGGAAGCGGCGGATTTTAAGTCCGCTGTGTATACCAGTTTCACCACCCGGGCAGTGGATGGGTGATTGTCACCCAGAGCTTGAGCACAACATCAAACGACCGAACATGTCTCTTGTGCATGGTCCGTCATTGCACGCGCCCCTTGAGCGCGGCGGGGATGGGCAAACTCATCAGCTCAATGCCTTCCTCATGCAGTGCTTGCACTTCTTCTTTGGACGCTTGCCCGCGTATCGGGCGGTGTGGCTCTTCGCCGTAGTGAATGCGGCGCGCTTCCTCTGGGAAACGTTCACCCACATCGGTGGTGTTGGCCATGACATGCTGCACCGCTTGAAGCCACAGGCTTTGTAAGGTGTGGTTTGAAGCTTCATTCGAACCTGGCCGAGCCGAGGCCAGCGCCACTTCACTCGTCTCAGGGCTTGCTGCTGTACCCAAGTCGCGCCGAGACACATCGGTTGTTTGAGACGGCGCAGTCGCACCCAGGTTCAACCTTGGCGCACTGGGCAGCCGCTGGATTTCGGCATTGCCGCACATCGGACAAATCAGCATGCCACTCTGGGTTTGCTGGGCCAGGTCGTCTTCGTGCGAGAACCAACCTTCGAATCGGTGGTCGTGTGCGCAGCGGAGGTTCAAAACTTTCATGGTCGCATTGTCGGGCACGAGGCTTCAGCGTGCACCGGTCAAATTCACGTTTTGGTCGGCAAGCGCCTGCCAAACCAAGGGCCAGCGACCGTCTCGCCACTGGCGCAACCACAGCAGACCGATCAAGGTTTTGGCATCGGTCAAGGCACCACTGCAGGCTTGTTCCTCCAAGGCTTCGAGCGTGCTGATGCCGACGTCCAAAAACTCGCCTTCATCAAGGGCACGAGCACCGGCCTGCAATCCACGGGCGAACCACACCTCGATGCCTTCATTGGAATAGGCGATGGCGTTATGCAAAATGCCGGCGTAGGCCCAGTGGCTGGCGCTGTAGCCGGTTTCTTCGCGCAGCTCGCGCACCGCACACAAGAGTGCAGGCTCGCCTGCGTCGAGTTTGCCGGCTGGAAACTCGGTCATCACACGGTTCATGGGGTATCGAAACTGGCGCTCGACCACCACACTGCCGTCTTCCAGCAGCGGCACGATCATGACGGCACCCGGGTGGCGGATGTACTCACGCTGCGCCACCGCACCACCGGGCAGCCGCACCTCGTCACAGCGCACATCCAGAAAATGCCCTTGGTAGACCTGGCGGCTTTCAAGCAGGGTTTCTCGCAGATGGTCGTCCTGCGCTTTCGGCTCAGTCTGCGCTGCGGCCATCCCTGGACTTTCTCAAGTAGCGCCACACAAAACCGGGGAAGGCGAAGGTCACAAATAAAAAGCCGAAGGCGGCGTAGAACTCCCAGCCCTGGGCGTGGCGTTGCCCCAGCCGAGCTTCCAAAAAGAGTCCGAGGCCCATGGTGATGCCCCACAGCAGCAGCAACTCCAGCGCACGCCAGGCCAAGGCCTTGGGGACACGACGCGGGCCCACCAAAAGAATGCGTTCGGTGAAAAATGGCAAATTCGCTGCCAACAAGGCCAGGAGCAAGACGCTCCACACGGCGCCCGTAAAACTGGACATTGGATTCAGGACCTCTCCATGAATCAGTCCTTAGCTACCGAAGGACTTGGAGATAGCCTGAGCACACCAAGTCATCAAGCCACTGGGCAACAGGCCGAGCACCACCACGGCAGCACCATTGAGTGACAGCAACACCCGCACGTCACCCGGGCTGTGCAATGGCGACGCGTCACGCGGCTCATCAAAGAACATGACCTTGACCACACGCAGGTAGTAGTAAGCGCCAATCAGCGACAAGAACACGGCCGCACCGGCCAGCCACAAATAGGCCTCCACGTTGGTGGTGATCAAGGCCTGCAAAACGCTGAGCTTGGCATAGAACCCCACCGTGGGCGGAATGCCAGCCAAGGAGAACATGAAGATGGCCATCACCGCGGCATACCAAGGGCTGCGTCGTGCAAGGCCTTTGAAGTCGTCGATGTGTTCACTCTCAAAACCTTTGCGGGACAGCAGCATCACCATGCCGAAGGTGCCCAATGTGGTCAGCACATAGGTCACCATGTAGAACATGGAGGAGGCGTAAGAGTTCACCGCCGAGAACACATTGTTGTGCACCACCCCACTGGTCATGGCCAACAGCATGAAGCCCATGTGGGCGATGGTGGAGTAGGCCAACATGCGCTTGATGTTGGTTTGCGCAATGGCAGCCAAATTGCCCAATGTCATCGAGGCCAAAGACAACACCACCAGCATTTGTTGCCAGTCGACCACCAGGCCCAACATGCCGTCCACGAGCAGACGCATCATGATGGCAAACGCCGCCAGCTTGGGCGCGCCACCGATGAGCAAAGTAACTGCCGTGGGCGCGCCTTGATAGACGTCGGGGACCCACATGTGGAAAGGCGCGGCACCGAGTTTGAAACCCAAACCGGCCACCACGAACACCAAGCCAAAAATCAACACCGACTTGTTGATTTGCCCTGAGCCGATGGCCTTGAAGACATCGTCAATGTCTAAGGTGCCCGTGGCACCGTACATCATGGACAAACCGTATAGCAAGAAGCCGCTGGCCAAGGCCCCCAGCACAAAGTACTTCATCGCCGCTTCGGTGGAGATGGCATGGTCTCGGCGCAGCGCCGTCAGCGCGTACAACGACAAACTCATGAGCTCCAGGCCCAAATAGATGACCAAGAAATTATTGGCCGACAACATCACACAAATGCCGAGCAAGGAAAACAAGGCCAAGGTGAAAAGTTCACCCTTGAGCAGGTCACGATCAAAGGCATAGGGCCGCGCGTAAGCCAAGGTGACCATGGTGGCCACGCATGCAAAGAAGCCGAGCAAATTGCCCATGGGGTCTGAGACCACCATGCCTTGCATCCCGTCCACATTGGTACCCACATTCACAAAATACAGGTACATGCCCGCAACGACGGCCAGTGACAGTTGAGTCAACCAGTAGGTGGTGGTGCGACGTTCATCATGCAGCCACAAATCAGCCAAGGCAATGACCAACGCGAAGCACAGCAAGGCCAGTTGCGGATAAATGGACAGCCAGTTCATTGTGTTCATGGTGGGTTTGACGCGTTTGCCGTCCGTGGGGTCATGGCAATTTGGAGATGGAAACGTGCTTGAGCAGTTGGGTCACCGAGACATGCATGGTGTCGGTGAAGGGTTTGGGATAGACCCCCATCCACAGCACGGCCACCGCCAGCACTGCCATCATGAAAAACTCTCTGGGATTCAGGTCGGTGAGCCCTTTGACATCGTCGTTGGCGACGGGGCCAAAGTAAACACGTTTAACCATCCACAAGTTGTAGGCGGCACCAAACACCAAAGCCGTGGCCGCCAAAGCGCCCAACCAAAAGTTCACCGACACGGTGCCCAAAATCACCATCCACTCGCCCACAAAGCCGCCCGTGCCCGGCAAGCCGCAGTTGGCCATGGCGAAGAACACGGCAAAGGCGGTGAAGGTGGGCATGGTGTTGACCACGCCGCCGTAGCTGGAGATTTCTCGCGAATGGACTCGGTCATAGAGCACGCCTATGCACAAAAACATGGCGCCCGAGACAAAACCGTGGGAGATCATTTGCACCAGCCCGCCGGAAACTCCCAGCTCGTTGAACATGAAAAAACCCAAGGTCACGAAACCCATGTGGGCGATGGACGAATAAGCCACCAGTTTTTTCATGTCCTGCTGCACCAGGGCGACCAGGCCGATGTAAATCACCGCGATCAGTGACAACATCACGATGAACCAAGCCCATTCGTGGGCCGCATCGGGCGTGATGGGCATGGAAAAGCGCAAGAATCCATAGGCACCCAGCTTCAGCATGATGGCCGCCAACACCACCGAGCCACCAGTGGGCGCTTCGACGTGGGCATCGGGCAACCAGGTGTGCACAGGCCACATCGGCACCTTCACTGCAAACGCCGCGAAGAAGGCAAAGAACAGCAAGGTTTGCACTGGCATCGGCAGTGGCAATTGGTGCCAAGTGAGGATGTCGAAACTGCCGCCTGATTTGAAGTACAGGTAGAGCAGCGCGAGCAACATCAAGAGCGAACCGGCCAAGGTGTAGAGGAAGAACTTGAACGCGGCATAGACCCGACGAGGCCCGCCCCACACACCGATGATGATGTACATCGGGATCAAGGTGGCTTCGAAGAACACATAGAACAGCAAGCCGTCCAGCGCAGTGAAAACACCCACCATGATGCCGGACAGGATCAAAAACGCGCCCATGTATTGGTTCACGCGTTCGGTGATCACTTCCCAGCCTGCAATCACCACGATGATGGTGATGAAGGCGGTGAGCAGAACAAACCAGACCGAGATGCCGTCCACACCCAGGTGGTAGTTCACATTGAAGCGGTCGATCCACTGGTGCTTGACTTCGACCCCGTTAACCACCTCGACCCACTGCGCCTTTTCGACAAACTGCATAGCGGCAGTGCTGGCATCAAATCCAGTGATCAGCGGAATGGTGATGCAAAAACTAACGATGGCCGCGACCAGGGCAAACCAGCGTGCCACGTTCGCATGTTCGTCCCGCCCCATGGCGAACAAAAGCACACCGCTGAAGATGGGCAACCAAATGGCAAGACTCAACAATCCCATTTTTTTATTCTCCGTGGCTGTCGTTTGGTGAGGCTGCGATCAGCGGCCAAGCAAATTACCCAAATAGGGCCACAACTGCCAAGTCATCAAACCAATGACACCCAAAATCATCACCAAGGCGTACCAGAACAAATGCCCGGTTTGCAGCAAACGCATGACGGTGGCCAAACTGCCGACGCTGCTGGCGGCCCCGTTGATCAAAAGCCCGTCGATCAAACCTTGATCACCGCCCTTCCACAAGCCGCGCCCCAAAAGGCGTGTGCCGGCGGCCAGAACGTTCTCGTTGAACCAGTCGAAGTAGTACTTGTTTTCCAGCACGCGGTTGATGAAAGCGGTATTGGCTTTGATCGCGGTGGGAATGCTGGGCTGAACCATGTAGAACCAGTAAGCAGTCGCCACACCGGCCACCGCCAACCAAAACGGCAAGGTCTGCAAGCCGTGCAAAGCCATGGCCCAGGCACCGTGGAAATGTTCAGCCAAATGCTGCATGGCCGGGTGTTTGCTCGCGTCGATGTGGATGGCACCATCGAAGAAGCCCGTAAACAACATGGGCGAAATGGTGAAGTAACCGATCAGCACCGAAGGCACCGCCAACAGCACCAGCGGCACCCACACCACCCACGGCGATTCGTGCGGCACGTGGGGCTCGTGGTGGTGCCCGTGGTCATCATCGTGGTGGTCGTGTTCACCAGGGAATGGTTTGTCGCGGAAGTTCTCTTTGCCGTGGAAAACCAAGAAGTACATGCGGAAGGAGTAGAAGGCCGTCACGAACACGCCAGCGATCACCGCGAACTTGGCGAAGCCCGAACCCCAAAGATGGCTGTTCTCCACCGCCAAAATGATGCTGTCTTTGGAGTAGAAGCCCGAGAACAGCGGCGTGCCAATCAAAGCCAGCGAACCGAGCAAGGACGTGATCCAGGTGATCTTCATGTACTTGCGCAAGCCACCCATGTTGCGGATGTCTTGGTCGTGGTGCATACCGATGATGACCGAACCTGCTGCAAGGAAGAGCAGCGCCTTAAAGAACGCATGGGTCATCAAGTGGAATACCGCCACCGAATAGGCTGAAGCACCCAGTGCCACGGTCATGTAGCCCAGCTGCGACAGCGTGGAATAAGCCACCACCCGTTTGATGTCGTTTTGAATGATGCCCAAAAAGCCCATGAACAAAGCGGTGATGGAGCCAATCACCAGAATGAAACTCAAGGCGGTGTCGGACAACTCAAACAGCGGTGACATGCGCGCCACCATGAAGATGCCGGCCGTCACCATGGTGGCGGCGTGAATCAAGGCGGAAATGGGGGTGGGGCCTTCCATGGAATCTGGCAGCCACACATGCAAAGGGAACTGGGCGCTTTTGCCCATGGCACCGATGAAGAGACAAATGCAAATCACGGTGATGAGCATCCACTCCGTACCGGGGAACAGCATCGTGGCCAGTTCGGGCGCTTTGGCAAAAGCCTCGGTGTAGTTCAGCGTGCCGGCAAAAGCGACGATCAGGCCAATGCCCAAGATGAAACCAAAGTCGCCCACGCGGTTGACCAAAAACGCCTTCATGTTGGCGAAGATGGCGGTGGGTTTGTTGTGCCAAAAACCGATCAGCAAGTAAGACACCAAACCCACCGCTTCCCAGCCGAAGAAGAGCTGGAGCATGTTGTTGCTCATCACGAGCATCAACATGGAGAAGGTGAAGAGGGAGATGTAGCTGAAAAAGCGCTGGTAGCCTGGGTCTTCTTTCATGTAGCCGATGGTGTAAATGTGCACCATGAGCGAGACAAAGGTCACCACGCACATCATCATGGCCGACAGAGGGTCGATCAAGAAACCGACCTCCATCTTCAAACTGCCCAGCACCATCCACTCATAAATCGTGGCGTTGAAACGGGCACCTTCATTGGCCACGGCATACAAGGTCATCGCGGAGATGACGAAGGACACCAACACGCCAAGGATGGTGACCGTGTGCGCACCACGGCGGCCGATCACCTTGCCAAAGAAACCTGCGGCAATGGCGCCACCCAGCGGTGCCAGCGCAGCGGTCAACAGCAGGTTTTGGGAGAGTTCTGTAGCCATGTTCTTGTGTGGTTTCTGAGGGGCAAAACTGAACGTCTTGCCTTAGCCCTTGAGGGTGTCCATCTCGTCAACGTTGATGCTGGCGCGGTTGCGGAACAGCACCACCAAAATCGCCAGGCCGATGGCCGATTCTGCGGCGGCCACGGTGAGAATGAAAAACACAAACACTTGCCCAGCCATGTCGCCCAGGTAGTGAGAAAAAGCAATGAAGTTGAGGTTGACCGCCAGCAACATCAGCTCAATGGCCATCAAGAGCACGATGAGGTTTTTGCGGTTGAGGAAAATGCCAATCACCGACAACGCAAACAAAATACCGCCCACTGAGAGGTAGTGTCCGAGGGTGATGGAGGTCATGGCCGCACCGTTCATTTTTTCTCTCCGGTCGCGGGATCAAGGGCCGCGGCAGGCGGATCCGGCAACTCAACCGTGGCTTGCATCTTCACTAAACGCACACGGTCGGCTTTTTTGGCCCGCACCTGTTCAGCCGGGTTGATGTATTTGGAGTCTTTGCGGCGGCGCAAAGTCAAGGCGATGGCCGCAATGATGGCCACCAGCAAGAGCACAGCGGCGATTTGCAAGGGGTAAAGGTACTGGGTGTAAATCTCAATGCCCAGCATCTTGGTATTGCCCAATTTGACGGCCTGTGCGTCCAAGACAGGTGCTTCCTTCAAACGGAAACCGCCCAAGAGCACAGCCGCCATTTCCAGGGCGATGACAACGCCGACAAAAGCCGCCACGGGAAAGTGTTTCCAGAACCCTTTTCGCAGGCCTTCGACATTGACGTCCAGCATCATCACCACAAACAAGAAGAGCACCATCACCGCGCCAACATACACCAGCACCAAGGAGATGGCCAGGAACTCTGCTTGCAGCAAGATCCACAAACAAGAAGCGGTGAAAAAAGCCAGCACCAAATACAGCGCTGCATGCACTGGGCTGCGTGCAGTGATCACGCGAAAAGCAGCGAACAACAATACTGCTGAAAAAACGTAGAAGAGCGCCGAAGTTGTATTCATGGGCTTGTGGATCAGCACGGCTGTACCGAAACGCGGGCGCGAAGGAGCGCCAGCGGTTTCAGGGTTTAGCGGTAGCGAGCGTCCGCCTCCTTGTTGGCTGCGATTTCTTTTTCGTAACTGTCACCCACGGCCAAGAGCATGTCCTTGGTGAAGTACAGGTCGCCCCGTTTTTCGCCGTGGTATTCAAAGATGTGGGTTTCAACAATGGAGTCCACCGGGCAACTCTCTTCGCAGAAACCGCAAAAGATGCATTTGGTGAGGTCGATGTCGTAGCGTGTGGTGCGGCGTGAGCCGTCGTCCCGCACATCACTTTCAATGGTGATGGCCAAGGCGGGGCAAACGGCTTCGCACAATTTGCAGGCGATGCAACGCTCTTCGCCGTTTTCGTAGCGGCGCAAAGCGTGTAAGCCGCGAAAGCGTGGGCTCTGAGGTGTTTTCTCCTCAGGGAAGAGCACCGTGATCTTGCGTGACCAAAAATGCTTGCCGGTCAAGGCCATGCCTTTGAACAACTCAAAGAGCAGGAAGCTAGACAGGGTTTGTTTGAGCGTGGCAACGGCACTCATGGAAACACCTCTGTGGCGACGTGCAAATGCGGGGTGGAAAGCGAAGTCATGTCGTACTCGTTCACTTCCAAATGTTGTACGGGGTTTGAATCCACAGGCCGATGACAACCAGCCAAACCAAGGTCACGGGAATGAAAATCTTCCAACCCAAACGCATGATTTGGTCGTAGCGGAAACGCGGGAAGGTGGCCCGCACCCACAGGAACAAGGTGGCCACGACAAAGGTTTTGGCAAATAACCAGAACCAGTTCCAGAACCACATGGTGTCCACAATCCACTGCGGTGTGGTCATGCCGAACACAGAGAACGACACCGGCGCAATCCAGCCACCCAAGAACATGGTGGCCGCCAAGACCGAGATCAAAATAATGTTGGCGTACTCGGCCAAGAAGAACATAGCAAACGACATGCCCGAGTACTCGACCATGTGGCCCGCGACGATCTCTGATTCGCCTTCCACCACGTCAAACGGGTGGCGATTGGTTTCGGCAATGCCGGCAATCACATAAACCACAAAAATGGGCAGCAGGGGCAACCAGTTCCAGCTCAGAAACGACAGGCCATGGTCAGCAAACCAGCCCTTGCCTTGACCCATGACGATGTCCGTCATGTTGAGGCTGGCAGACACCATGAGCACCACCACCAGGCAAAAGCCCATGGCGATTTCATAGCTCACCATTTGCGCCGAGGCACGCAAGGCGCCCAAGAAAGCGTACTTGGAGTTGGAGGCCCAGCCCGCAACGATGACGCCATAAACCTCCATCGAGGTGATGGCCATCAAGAAGAGCAAACCGGCGTTGATGTTGGACAGTGCCGCATCAGGCCCGAAAGGCACCACCGCCCAAGCGGCCAATGCCGGCATGATGGTCATCACAGGCGCGAGCAAGAACAACCCTTTGCTGGCAGCGGTGGGAACAATGATTTCCTTGAAGATCAACTTCACCGCATCGGCAATGGGCTGCAACAAACCCAAAGGGCCAACGCGGTTGGGGCCTGGGC
Source organism: Burkholderiales bacterium (assembly GCA_031431125.1). Lineage (GTDB taxonomy): Bacteria > Pseudomonadota > Gammaproteobacteria > Burkholderiales > Burkholderiaceae_C > JANPCX01. The sequence goes on along the minus strand of JANPCX010000036.1, from coordinate 22,456 downwards.
GAATTTGGGTCCAACCAATGGCTTTGCGTTCCCACAGCGTGAGGTAGGCGACGCAAATCATCAACGGCAGCACGAGGGCGACGATTTTGATCAGCGTCCAAGCCACAGGCCAGGCACCGCCCAACAAGGAAGAACCAACGTTGTGAATGGTGTCAAACATGGTTAGGCCTCACACCTTCTCCAACCGCACCGCGCCAAACTGCGCACCGAGCAACGTGGCGGCCAAACCTGCAGGCAAACGCACCACTTGCGGTGCCAGGCTGGCATCCAAACAAACCGATAACACCACGCTGGCCGCACCCTGAGTCGCACGCACCGATGAGTTGGCAGCAAGGTTCAGTTCATTCCACAACGCTGTGCCCACACTCGCCTTGGGCGCACGCGCGTCCGCCGTGAGTTGCAAGGAAGCAGCGCGTCGCACCATCGAGTCGGTGGCGTAAATGGGCACATCGGCCAAACGCTGCAAACCCGCTGACGCTGTCGGCGCTTGTACGGGGGCGGTGCAACGGTTGCTCAAACGAGCAGGCAAGTTGGCCACATCACCCAGGGCTTGGGCACGCACGTCTTCCGAGGTTTCGAAATCAAAACCCGGCAGGTTGAGCATATTGGCCAGCACACGCAGCACTTTCCATGCGGGGCGGGTCTCGCCCAATGGCTTGACCACGCCATGGAAACTTTGCACCCGGCCTTCGGCATTCACCAAAGTGCCCGAGGTTTCTGTGAACGGCGCTATGGGCAACAGCACATCCGCCACATCCAGGGCCACGTTGTTGAAAGACGTGAGCGCCACCACCATCTCGGCCGATTGCAGGCTGCTGCGTGCTGTCTGCGGGTCGGCCACATCCAGATCAGGCTCAACGTTGAGCAGCACACAGGCTTTGAGCTTGGGACTGGCCAGCATTTGGCCGGCGTTCAATCCGCCAGCACCGGGCAGTGCATTCACCAGCTGCGCACCCACGGTGTTGCCCGCTTCGGTGAGGTAACCCACGGTGGCGCCGGTTTGTTCGGCGATCCAATTCGCCACGGTGAGCAAACCGCTGGCCTGTGGGTGCTGGGCCGCGGTATTGCCGAGCAAAATGGCCTTGCGTTCGCCGCTGAGCAAAGAAGCAGCAATGGCTTGCGCGGCAGGACTGGAGACGGCCGCCCAAGGCGAAGACACGCCTTTGCTGGCAGCCACGCTGCTGGCCACCTGGGCCAAGACCTGCACCCATTCGGCGGGAGCCGCCACCAGGTGCTGAGCCACCGGAATCAGCCAGTCATCTTGCAAGGCATGCAGGCTGTGAACCTGCGCACCCTTCTTGGCCGCTTGACGCAAGCGCTGTGCGAACAGCGGGTGGTCTTTGCGCAAGAAGGAGCCCACCACCAGCACACGCTGCAACTCGGTGAGTGACGCAATGGACGTACCTAGCCAACGCACGCCCTCAGGCGCGGTGAAGTCGGCATGGCGCAGACGGTGGTCGATGTTTTCGCTCCCCAGACCGCGCATCAGCTGAGCGAGCAAGTGCAGCTCTTCCGTGGTGCTGTGGGGCGCCGCCAGGGCACCCAAACTGGCAGGGCCATGGTCAGCCTTGATTTGATTCAAACCACGCGCCACGTATTCCAGGGCTTCGGTCCAGCCCACGGTTTTCCATTGACCGCCCTGCTTGATCATGGGCGAGGTGAGACGGTCAGTGCTGTTCAATGCTTCGTAGGAAAAACGGTCACGGTCAGCAATCCAGCACTCATTGACTTCTTCGTTCTCCAACGGCACCACGCGCAGTACTTTGTTGGCCTTGACCTGAACGATGAGGTTCGCACCCGTGCTGTCGTGCGGGCTCACACTCTTGCGACGTGACAACTCCCAGGTGCGGGCGCTGTAGCGGAAGGGTTTGCTGGTGAGCGCACCGACGGGGCAGATGTCGATCATGTTGCCGGAGAGCTCAGAGTCGATCGTGTCACCGACCACGGTGGTGATCTCGGAGTGCTCGCCACGGTGGATCATGCCGAGCTCCATCACGCCCGACACCTCTTGGCCAAACCGGACGCAGCGGGTGCAGTGGATGCAGCGGCTCATCTCTTGCATCGAGATCAGCGGGCCCACATCTTTGTGGAAGACCACGCGTTTTTCTTCTTGGTAACGCGAAGCCGAGCCACCATAACCCACGGCCAAGTCTTGCAACTGGCATTCGCCGCCTTGGTCGCAAATCGGGCAATCCAGCGGGTGGTTGATGAGCAAAAACTCCATCACCGACTGCTGCGCCTTGATGGCCTTTTCGCTCTTGGTGCGAACAATCATGCCTTGCGTCACCGGCGTGGCGCAGGCTGGCATGGGTTTGGGCGCTTTTTCAACCTCGACCAAACACATGCGGCAGTTGGCCGCAATCGACAACTTCTTGTGATAACAAAAATGCGGAATGTAGACGCCCGCCTTGTCGGCCGCGTGCATGACCACGCTGCCCTCTTGGACTTCTACTTTTTTGCCGTCGAGTTCAATTTCAATCATCTCAAGCCTCGGCCGCCTCGGGTACTTTGGCCAGCGGCCCCAGCACCTTGTTGGTCTTGTGTTCGATGAGGTGAATGAACTCATCGCGAAAGTGTTTGATCATGGCGCGCACCGGCATCGCGGCCGCATCACCCAAGGCGCAAATCGTGCGGCCTTGAATGTTGTCGGCCACCGAGTTGAGCAGGTCGATGTCATCTTTGCGGCCTCGGCCGTGGGCAATGCGCTCCACCATGCGGTAGAGCCAGCCTGTGCCTTCGCGGCAAGGTGTGCACTGGCCGCAGCTTTCGTGCATGTAGAAGTAAGACAGGCGCAGTAGCGAATTCACCATGCAGCGCGAATCGTCCATCACGATCACGGCGCCCGAGCCCAACATGGAACCAGCTTTGGCAATGCTGTCGTAGTCCATGGTGCATTCCATCATGATGGAAGCAGGCAGCACGGGCGCAGACGAGCCGCCAGGAATCACAGCCTTGAGCGTGCGGCCTTTGCGGACACCCCCAGCCAATTCCAAGAGTTTGGAGAAGGGCGTGCCCAAAGGAATCTCGTAGTTGCCGGGCCGTTCCACATCGCCTGACACGGAATACAGCTTGGTGCCACCGTTGTTGGGCTTGCCGACTTCGAGAAAGGCCTGGCCACCGTTGCGGATGATCCAAGGCACTGCGGCAAAGGTTTCGGTGTTGTTGATCGTCGTGGGTTTGCCGTAAAGGCCGTAGCTCGCCGGAAACGGCGGTTTGAAACGCGGTTGGCCTTTTTTCCCTTCGAGCGATTCCAGCAGCGCAGTTTCTTCGCCGCAAATGTAAGCGCCAAAACCGTGCGAGGCATGCAGCTGAAAGCTGTGGGTCGAGCCCAGAATGTTGTCGCCCAAAAGCCCGCCAGCCCGCGCTTCTTCCAGGGCTTCTTCAAACCGCTGGTAGACGTCGAAAATTTCACCGTGGATGTAGTTGTAGCCCACGCGGATGCCCATGGCATAGGCCGCAATGATCATGCCCTCGATCACGATGTGGGGGTTGAACATCATGATGTCGCGGTCTTTGCAGGTGCCGGGTTCGCCTTCGTCGGAATTGCAAACCAGGTACTTGGCACCGGGGAACTGGCGCGGCATGAAGCTCCACTTCAAGCCCGTCGGGAAACCCGCACCACCACGGCCGCGCAGGGCCGAGGTTTTGACTTCAGCAATGACTTGGTCAGGCGTTAAGCCTTCCCCGCCATCTTTGGCCAAGATTTTGCGCAGCGCTTGGTAGCCACCGCGTTTTTCGTAATCGGCCAAACGCCAGTTGCTGCCATCGAGGTCGGCAAAAATTTGCGGCTGCAAGTGGCGGCCATGGAAACAGGTCTCGTGGCCTGTGGCTTGAAATTTGCGCAAGTCCAGCATGGATATTTGCCTCTACTGCCTTAGCGGGTTGAAGAAGGCGTTGCCTTCAACACTTGAAGCAGTTCATCGAGCCGCTCGTTGCTCATGAAACTGCACATTTGCAAATCGTTCACCAGCATGACCGGTGCGTCGGCACAAGCGCCTAAGCATTCACTTTTTTGCACCGTGAAGAGGCCGTCAGCCGTGGTGCCGCCCTCTTCGATGCCCAGCTTCTTGCAGACATGGTCCAGCGCTTTTTGGCCATCACGCAACTGGCAAGGCAAATTGGTGCACACATTCAACTTGTAGCGACCCACAGGCTGCTGGTTGTACATGTTGTAGAAGGTGGTGACCTCGTGCACGGCGATGGGCGGCATGCCCAGGTAGTCGGCCACTTGTTTTTCGCTCTCAACCGAAACAAAACCACGCGCTTGTTGAACGATGGTCAGACAAGCCATCACCGCAGACTGCTTCTGGTCGGCAGGGAACTTCGCCACTTCGCGGTCGAAGCGCTGACGCATGTCGTCGGTCAAATATGGGGTTGAGGGCACTGAGGCCATTGCAGAGGTGCTCACCGGTCAATCTCTCCGAACACAATGTCCATGGTGCCAATCACGGCAACGGCATCAGCAATCATGTGGCCACGCGCCATTTCATCGAGCGCCGCCAAATGGGCAAAACCAGGTGCCCGAATTTTCAGGCGATAAGGTTTGTTGGCCCCATCGCTCACCAAATAAATGCCGAACTCGCCTTTGGGGTGTTCTACCGCTGCATAGGCCTCGCCTTCGGGCACATGGAAACCTTCGGTGAAGAGCTTGAAGTGGTGGATCAGCTCTTCCATGCTCGACTTCATCTCGACACGTGAAGGCGGCGCCACTTTGTGGTTGGACGTGATCACTGGGCCGGGGTTGGCACGCAACCAGTCCACGCACTGCTGGATGATGAGGTTGCTCTGGCGCATTTCTTCCACGCGCACCAGGTAGCGGTCGTAGGTGTCGCCGTTGACACCCACGGGCACGTCGAAATTCATCTTGGCATAGACGTCGTAGGGCTGGGTTTTGCGCAAATCCCATTCAATGCCTGAGCCGCGCAGCATGGGGCCGGTGAACCCGAGGTTCAAGGCCCGCTCAGGCGTGACCACACCAATGCCCACGGTGCGCTGCTTCCAAATGCGGTTGTCGGTAAGCAGGGTTTCGTACTCGTCCACGCACTTGGGGAACCGCCGGACAAAATCTTCGATGAAATCGAGCAAGGTGCCTTGGCGGTTGTCGTTCAACTTCGACAAGGCCTTGGCATTGCGCACCTTGGAGGCGCGGTACTGCGGCATTTCGTCGGGCAAATCGCGGTACACACCACCGGGACGGAAATAAGCGGCATGCATGCGCGCACCAGAGGCGGCTTCGTACATGTCGAACAAGTCTTCGCGCTCGCGGAAGCAGTAGATGAAGATGTTCATCGCACCGCAATCCAGACCGTGCGCACCGAGCCACATCAGGTGGTTCATCAAACGGGTGATCTCGGAGAACATCACCCGGATGTACTGGGCGCGCTGCGGCACGTCCACGCCCAGCAGTCTTTCAATGGCCAGGCAGTAGGCGTGCTCGTTGCACATCATGGACACGTAGTCGAGCCTGTCCATGTAGGGCAGCGACTGGATATAGGTTTTGCTCTCGGCCAGTTTTTCGGTGGCGCGGTGCAGCAGGCCGATGTGGGGGTCGGCGCGCTGGATGACTTCGCCGTCGAGCTCCAACACCAGGCGCAGTACGCCGTGCGCGGCTGGGTGTTGAGGGCCAAAATTGAGCGTGTAGTTTTTGATCTCAGCCATACAAGCCTTCAGTTCGCCACGCGCCAGTCGCGCTCAATTTCGGCGCAGGCTAACTTCGCAACAGCGAAGTTAAGCGCGCACAGCGCGCGGCCGCAGCCAAAATTGAGCGTGTAGTTCTTGATCTCAGCCATTTCAGTGCAACCCACCGTAGTTGTCTTCGCGAATGATGCGTGGCGTGATATCACGGGGCTCAATCGTCACGGGCTGGTAAATGACGCGCTTTTGCTCGGCGTCGTAACGCATCTCGACATGGCCCGAGGTGGGGAAGTCTTTGCGGAAGGGATGGCCGATGAAACCGTAGTCGGTCAGGATGCGGCGCAAATCAACATGGCCTTCAAAAATAATGCCATAGAGGTCGAAGGCTTCGCGCTCGAACCAATTGGCAGAACTCCAGACCTCGTTGACCGACATCACTGCAGGCAAATCGTCGTCAGGACAAAACACCTTCAAGCGCAGCCGCCAGTTCAAGCTCACCGACAGCAGGTGGGACACCACACAAAACCGCGCGCCGTCCCAGGCTTGATCTTTGTAGCTGGAGTAGTCCACGCCGCAGAGGTCGATGAGCTGCTCAAATTTCAAGCTTGCATGGTCGCGCAGCAGCGTGGCAACGGCGATGTAGTCGCTTGCCGACACCGTGATGGTGACTTCACCGCGGTCGGTCACCAGTTTCTTGATCTGGTTTCCAAGCGCCGCTTCCAGTGCCGCCTTCAAGTTGTCGAGTTTGCTCATTTTTCTTGTGCTCTCAACGTGCGATCGTATTTTCGCGGCGAATCTTGGCTTGCAGCTGCAAGATGCCGTAGAGCAAGGCTTCCGCCGTGGGGGGGCAACCCGGCACGTACACATCAACGGGCACGATGCGGTCGCAACCACGCACCACGGAATAGCTGTAGTGGTAATAGCCGCCGCCATTGGCGCAAGACCCCATGGACAGCACCCAACGCGGCTCGGCCATCTGGTCATACACCTTACGCAGGGCCGGTGCCATCTTGTTGCACAGTGTGCCGGCGACGATCATCAAATCGCTTTGGCGGGGACTGGGGCGGAACAACATGCCGAAGCGGTCAATGTCATAACGTGCGGCACCCGCATGCATCATCTCTACAGCACAACACGCCAAACCAAAAGTCATGGGCCACAACGAGCCTGTCTTGGACCAGTTGATGACTGCGTCCAAGCTGGTGGTCATGAAACCTTCTTTGAGTACGCCTTCAATGCCCATGGCAAAAACCTTTACTGCAACGACGCGCGCGGGTCGAGCGCCGGGCCGCCCCAAGCCGGCCCGCATCCCCTCGGGGGGTCGGCCAACGTACCCGTTGGACGAGGGGCACCATTACTCCCAATCCAAGGCACCCTTTTTCCATTCGTAGACGAAGCCCACGACGAGGATGCCCAGGAAAACCATCATGGCCCAAAAGCCAGTGGGCCCGATCTCTTTCAAAGAAACCGCCCACGGAAAGAGGAAGGCGATCTCCAAATCGAACAAGATGAAAAGAATCGCCACCAAGTAGTAGCGCACGTCGAACTTCATTCGAGCGTCTTCGAATGCTTCGAAACCGCACTCGTATGGGGAATTCTTGGCCGCGTCAGGCTTGTGGGGGCCCATCACAAAACCGATGACCTGAGGCAGCACGCCCACCGCAATGCCCACCATGATGAACAAAATAACGGGGAGGTATTCGCTCAAGTTCATGGTGCTTCGCTGAATGCGTCGTACGGATGGGGTGACTGCGGGTCGAACAGAACTGGTGCCGACGGCGAGACTCGAACTCGCACAGCTTTCGCCACTACCCCCTCAAGATAGCGTGTCTACCAATTTCACCACGTCGGCGCGGAATCACTGACTGCAAATTTCTTTGCGAATTACCCCGTAAAAGGGCAAACAGAAGGCGCGAGGTGTGCCTTCCGAATCAGCTGCACATTCTAACCCGAAAGCATGACGTTCTTTGAGCAGCAAAGCCGCTCAAAGAGCCGGCTTGGCCGCGTTTTTACTGCTTTGGAATCGCGTCGGTGCCAGAAGCAGCAGGTGCGGCGGGCGTGGCTGGAACAATCGTCACTGGAGCCGCTCCGGGAATCTGCGCAGCGCCCGACGCGGGTGCGACCGGGGCACTCGGTGCATCCAGCACGCTGGTGGCTGCTGCGGGAAGCTCGCGGCTGTTGGTCAGATAGGCCAGCCCCAAGGTGCAGCAGAAAAACACGGCAGCACAGGCCGAGGTGGAGCGCGATAAAAAGTTGGCGCTGCCAGAAGCACCGAACAAACTGCCCGACGCGCCGCTGCCAAAGGAGGCACCCATGTCAGCGCCTTTGCCGTGTTGAATCAATACCAAACCCACCATCACGACGGCAGAGAGGATTTGCACCACGACCACCAAATTCATCAACCAGTTCATCTCACATCACTCCAAAAAAAGTTTGTCTAGGGCGGGCGGGTCGTTCAACCGGCCGCGGCTTGAGAGGCCTGTGCGGCATGCACAATCGCCAAAAAGTCTGCTGCTTTGAGCGAAGCGCCGCCAATCAATCCACCATCGATGTCGGGCTGTGCGAACAGCGTGACCGCGTTGTCGGCTTTCACACTGCCGCCGTAGAGCAACAACATCTGCGCGGCCTTTTGTGTAGCTGCTGCCAACTGCTGACGCAAAACAGCATGCACCGCTTGCGCTTGCTCAGGTGACGCGGTTTTGCCTGTGCCTATGGCCCAAACTGGCTCATAGGCCACCACCACTTGCGAGATGCAATGCCCCAGGGTATGGATGACAGCAGACAGCTGGCGCTTGACCACCGCCTCGGTTTGACCGGCCTCGCGCTCTTGCAGCGTTTCTCCCACGCACACGATCGGCGTCAAGTTATGGGCCAGAGCAATCTTGGCTTTGTCGGCTACCAACTGGTCCGACTCAGCATGCATGGCCCGGCGCTCGGAGTGGCCAACAATGACGTAGCGGCAAGCAAACTCGGCCAGCATGGTGGCCGAGACTTCACCAGTGTACGCGCCCGCCTCGTGGCTGGAGCAATCTTGAGCACCCCAAACAATGCCGCCAGATTGCAATGACAGCGCCACGTCCGCCAAGTAAAGGCTGGGTGCGCACACCGCCACATCACACAAAAAAGGCGCTTTTGCAACCAAGGCCGACAACAGCTCCGCATTGCTTGCACGCGAGCCATTCATCTTCCAGTTACCAACCACCAGTTTGCGACGCATTTGTTTTCTCCTTGAATCTAGGCCACTGCCTTGGTTCACCAAGTCAATACCAATTTGCCAATGTGGGCATTGGACTCCATCAGCGCATGGGCTTGCGACGCGTGCTTGGCCTCAAAGAGCTGGTAGATCACGGGTTTGACGCGGCCTTGCTCCAGCCATGGCCACACTTGCGTACGCAGCGCTTTGGCGATGGCCGCTTTGAAGGCCACTGAACGCGCGCGCAATGTGGATCCGCTCAGCGTCAAGCGGCGGCGCAGCACGAGACCTGCATCAATCTCGGCCGTTGCACCGCCCTGAACAGCAATGACAACAACACGACCATCCTCGGCCAAACACTGAAGGTTGCGGGCCACATAACTGCCCGCCACCATGTCGAGAACCACGTTGACGCCTTGGCCGGCTGTCAAACGCTTGACCTCTTCCACGAAATCGGTGTCGCGGTAGTTGATCGCATGGTCCGCGCCCAGCGCCAAACAAGCGGCCACCTTCTGTGCGGAACCCACCGTCACGATGACCTTGGCGCCGTAGGCCTTGGCCAGCTGAATGGCCGTCACCCCAATGCCACTGCTGCCGCCATGCACCAACAACCATTCGCCTGGCAACAAAGCTGCACGATCAAACACATTGGACCACACGGTGAAGGTGGTTTCAGGCAAGCTGGCCGCCTCTGGCAGGGTCCATCCCTTGGGCACAGGCAAGCACTGAGCAATTGGCGCGACACACAACTGCGCATACCCCCCGCCAGTGACCAAGGCGCACACGGTATCGCCCAAATGCATGCCCGCAGCCGCCATCGCATCGTGGTCACCGGCCTCCACGGTGCCAGCCACTTCCAAACCAGGAAGGTCGCTGGCCCCGGGGGGCGGTGGGTAGACGCCTTTGCGTTGCAACACGTCAGGACGGTTCACGCCCGAAGCCGCCACGCGAATCAATACCTCACCCGACCCGCAAAGGGGATCGGGTCGGTCAACCCAGCGCAGCACGTCAGGGCCACCAGGCGATGCAATCTCAATCGCTTTCATGGGGAGGACGCGGTCACTCCTGGGCGGCTGGCGCTGCGTCGCGCTCGATCAAGGCCTTCATCGACAACTTGATGCGGCCCTTCTCGTCGGTCTCCATGACCTTGACTTTGACGATTTGGCCCTCGGACAAAAAGTCCGTCACCTTCTCGACACGCTGGTGCGCGATTTGGCTGATGTGCAGCAAACCGTCTTTGCCTGGCAACAAATTGATGAGGGCGCCGAAGTCCAAAATCTTGGTGACTGGGCCTTCGTAGACCTTGCCAATTTCCACTTCAGCGGTGATCTCTTCAATGCGCTTCTTGGCAGCGGCGGCTTTGTCCGCATCGGCCGAAGCGATCGTGATGGTGCCGTCTTCGCCGATGTCGATGGTGGTGCCGGTTTCTTCGGTGAGCGCACGGATGGTGGCGCCGCCTTTGCCGATCACGTCACGAATCTTCTCGGGGTTGATCTTCATGGTGTACAGGCGTGGTGCGAACTGCGACACCTCGGTTTTGGCGCCGCCCATGGCTTCGACCATCTTGCCCAGGATGTGCAAGCGTGCCTCTTTGGCCTGGGCCAAGGCGACTTGCATGATCTCTTGCGTGATGCCTTGGATCTTGATGTCCATTTGCAGCGCGGTGATGCCATCACTGGTGCCGGCCACTTTGAAGTCCATGTCGCCGAGGTGATCTTCGTCACCCAAGATGTCGGTCAACACCGCAAAACGGGGTCCTTCTTTGATGAGACCCATGGCAATGCCCGCCACGTGCGCTTTGAGAGGCACGCCGGCATCCATCAACGCCAAGCAGCCGCCGCAGACGGACGCCATGGAGGACGAACCGTTGGACTCGGTGATCTCCGAGACGATGCGCATCGAATAGGGGAAATCCACGCGGTCTGGTAGCACCGCCACCAAAGCGCGTTTGGCCAAACGACCATGGCCAATTTCGCGGCGCTTGGGTGTACCGACACGGCCGGTTTCGCCGGTGGCAAAAGGAGGCATGTTGTAGTGGAGCATGAAGTGCTCGGAGAACTCACCAGCCAATGCGTCGATCTTTTGTGAGTCGCGGTCGGTGCCCAACGTGGCAGCCACCAGCGCTTGGGTTTCACCACGGGTGAACAACGCCGAGCCGTGCACACGGGGCAACACGCCGTTGCGGATTTCGATTTGACGCACGGTGCGGGTGTCGCGGCCATCAATGCGGGGCTCGCCGGCCAGAATTTGGCTGCGAACGATTTTGGCTTCGATGTCGAACAACACGTTGTCCACCTTGACCTTGTCAACGGCTGCGCCGTCGGCGGTCAACGCTGCCATGGTGTTGGCCGTGACTTCACGGGTGGCCTGGGTTCGGGCTTGTTTAGAGCGAATTTGGTAGGCGGCGCGCAGTTTGTCGTCGGCCAGTGCCACGACCTTGGCAATGAAGGCTTCGTCTTTGGCGGGAGCGGCCCAATCCCAAGCGGGTTTGCCAGCATCACGCACCAATTCGTTGATGGCCGCGATGGCGATCTTCGATTGGTTGTGGCCAAACACCACGCCAGCCAACATGATTTCTTCGCTGAGTTGTTGGGCTTCGGACTCAACCATCAAAACGGCCGCTTCGGTGCCTGCCACCACGAGGTCCATCTTGGAGCTCAGCAGCTGTGTTTTGCCAGGGTTCAGTACGTACTCGCCATTGACATAACCAACACGCGCTGCGCCGATAGGGCCGTTGAAAGGAATGCCAGAAATCGCCAATGCGGCGCTGGAACCGATCAACGCTGCGATGTCAGCCGACACCTCAGGGTTAAGCGACAACACATGCACAACCACCTGCACTTCGTTGTAGAAACCTTCGGGGAAAAGCGGGCGCAGCGGGCGGTCGATCAGGCGCGACGTCAGCGTTTCGAGTTCACTCGGACGGCCTTCGCGTTTGAAGAAGCTGCCGGGGATCTTGCCAGCGGCATAGGTTTTCTCGATGTAGTCGACAGTCAACGGGAAGAAGTCTTGCCCGGGCTTGGCGTTTTTCGCCCCCACCACCGTGGCCAACACCACCGTGTCTTCAATGTTGACAATGACGGCGCCGCCCGCTTGGCGCGCGATTTCGCCGGTTTCCAGAATGACTTGGTGCTGACCCCATTGGAAGGTCTTGGTGACTTTATTGAACATGCTCATGTCGATCTCCTGATGAATTGGTGGAATGCAATGCCCTATCGAGCGCCGCCCCCACAGACATGAGTTGCAACAACCTGGCGCGATGCCATTCCAGCGAAGTTCAAACGCACGATGCGGCAAGAACGTCGGTGGAATGACACATCGTCATCATTGGCTGCTTCAACTCCGAAAAACAAAGAGCCTGTGCTGGCGAATCCAGACAGGCTCTTCACTTGGGTTTACAACTTACTTGCGCAGACCCAATTTCTGGATCAGAGCGGTGTAACGCTCGCCATCTATTTTTCTCAAATAGGCCAGCAAGCTCTTGCGGGTATTGACCATCTTGAGCAAACCGCGGCGGCCGTGGTGGTCCTTCAAATGGGTTTTGAAGTGCGGGGTCAGCTCATTGATGCGGGCCGTGAGCAAAGCAACTTGGACTTCCGGCGATCCGGTGTCATTGGCGCTTCGCGCATTGGCCTTAACGATTTCTGCCTTTTGGGCGACGGACTGGGTCATGGTGTTTCCTTTGTGGAGGTTGGCGTTTGCACGAGTGCAAGAACCGCTAACCCCTTGATTTGACTTGCGGTCGCCAGTGAAACTGACCGGCGCCGTGCGAAAGCTTTTCCGTACCCACACTGCAAAAGCAGCATGCGACATGCAAAGCCCATCAATTATAGCCCATCAGTGCCTTTTTTCGCTTGCCCTGCCAGGTGGCACGCCAACCCTCAGGGGCGCACCATGGCACAGCCGTGGGCCTGCTCGGTTTGCACCGGCGTCAGGTATCGGACCGTTCGGAACCCAAAACCAGAGCCTTCATTGTCAAAATGCACCCCAGGAGCACCCAAACGCTGCATGCTGCTGACATAGAGGGGCTGGATGAACTGGTGGTCAGCGGCGCGCATCACCCCTTCATGAAAGCCTCCGAGGTGGCGTGCGTCCAGGGCGGCGCCTTCCATCGCCTTGGCAACAGCAGCCGCCTCTGTACTTTTGGAACGCTCGATGGCAGCCACCAGCATCTCGACCATGGCGTGCATGCGGGCGTGCACATAGTCGTCTTGAGGTTTGGGAAAACGGGTGCGGAAAGCTTGGTAAAACTTATCCGAAGTTGGCGTGCCAACGTTCGGATGCCACTCAGCCACCGCCAGCACACGACTCACGCCGGCTTCACCGATGGCCGCCGGCGCGCCAAAACCGTTGCCATAGAAAGTATAAAAACGCGCGTCGAGCCCCACGTCACGGGCCGCTTTGATGAGCAGGGTCAAATCATTGCCCCAGTTGCCCGTGAGCACCGCCTGGGCACCGCTGGCCTTGATTTTGGTCACATAGGGCAAGAAGTCTTTGACTTTGCCTATCGGATGCAACTCTTCTCCCACCACTTCAATGTCGGGCCGTTTGGCAGCCAGCATTTCACGGCCCTTTTTGAGCACGTGCTGGCCGAAGCTGTAGTCCTGTCCAATCAGGTAGAGCTTTTTGACCGCGGTCTCGCCCTGAATCACGTCGGTCAGGGCGGCTAAACGCATGTCGGCATGCGCATCGAAACGAAAGTGCCAGAAACTGCACTTCTCGTTGGTCAGGCTGGGCTCGACCGCCGAGTAGTTCAAAAACAAAGCGCGTTTGTCGGGCTGGCGCTGATTGTGTTTGTTCACCGCATCAATCAATGCCGCTGCAGTGGCCGAGCTGTTGCCTTGCAACACCACCAGGGCGTTGGCGTCGACTGCCGCGCGGAACATCGCCAAAGCCTCTTCGGTTGCCCCTTTGCTGTCAAAACGCATCAACTCCAAGGGACGCGCGCCGCCAGGCAATTTGACACCGCCACGTTGGTTCACCCGCTCTACCGCCCACTGCAAATTGCGAAATACCGCTTCGCCGGTGTTGCCAAACGGACCAGACAAACCTTCAATGAGGGCCAATCGAATCGGTTCTGCAGGCGGTGTGTTGGAGGTGGGTTTGGCCAGGGCGGTCAATCCGCCAACCAACATGATTGCAGTCAAACAAAAGCGCAGCGCATGTTGAAAAAATACGGTGAGTGAAGTCATTGAAACGAGTCGCTGGAGCGCACACATGTGCGCTTGGAAAAAGAAAAGCCGCGAACTGCAAGCGGCCTCGAAAATACAACCTGGAATTCTAGTTTGCGGCCTTGTGCACGAGAGTTGACGAGATTTCGCCCTAGGTCAAGCCATTGCATTGACAACATCTGCCAGTGGCCACCTCGGCAGCACACGAAAGGCGTGGTCGCTCTGCAACTGAGCCAAACCACGTTGCAGCCGCATGGCCGCTGCAAGGGCAATCATGGCGCCGTTGTCTGTGCACAGCGCCAGTTCAGGGTAGTGCACCTTGACCGCAACCCGGGCACAGGCTGCGTTCAAACGTTCACGCAGGCGCGCATTGGCGCCAACCCCACCCGCCACGACCAAACGTTTAAGGCCTGTCTGACTCAGCGCACGCATCGCCTTTTTGACCAGTACGTCGGCAATGGCCTCTTGCGTGCAGGCAGCCAAATCAGCGAAGTCCTGTGCGCTGGGCGTTGCACCGAGCTTGAGCACTTGGGTTCGAACTGCCGTCTTCAAACCCGCAAACGAAAAATTCAGATCTCCGCTGTGCAGCAAGGGTCTGGGCAGCTCAAAACGTTGGGCGTCGCCACTCAACGCAATACGAGCCAATGCGGGACCGCCGGGGTAACCCAAACCCATCAGCTTGGCCGACTTGTCAAAGGCCTCCCCCGCCGCATCATCAATCGACTCACCCAGCAAGGTGTACTGGCCGACATCGTCGACCCGCATCAACTGGGTGTGGCCGCCCGAGACCAACAAAGCCACAAAGGGAAACTCAGGTGGTTCGGCAGACAAAAAAGGCGACAGCAGGTGCCCCTCCAGGTGATGCACACCCATGACGGGCTTCTGAAGCGCCGCCGCCAGTGCGCAAGCCACACCCGCACCCACCAACAGAGCCCCGGCCAAACCGGGGCCTTGGGTATATGCCACGACGTTCACGTCACCCAGAACCAAACCCGCCTTGGCCATCACTTGTCGGGTCAGCGGCACGACGCGGCGTATGTGGTCGCGCGAGGCCAATTCGGGCACGACACCGCCGTAGGCTTGGTGCATGTCGATTTGGCTGTGGAGCGACTCAGACAGCAACGTCGGGATTTGTCCGGCGTCTTGGTAGCTCACCAACGCCACACCCGTTTCATCACAGGAAGATTCAATGCCCAAAATGTTCATTGAGAGAGTTTAAGTTGACACCTTCCCCGGGGCGCTCTGTAACCGCTTGTTGCGCTTTGTGGAGTAGTCGCGACGAATGGGCTTGAGCACACTGGTGATTACCCGCGTTCGTGACGGAGTTCGCTTCCTTGTACGACACAACACGACTATCTTCCCCATCCCGAAGCCCGATTCCATCACGGGCAGGTAAAACAGAACTGACTGAGGACTCTACGACATGATGAACAAAGAGTATCGACTAGCGTCTTGGCCGGAGTTGTCTGCCGCCCACCACCGCACCGCATACCGCCGCATGCTCAGCGAGATGTCTCAGCGGTATGTCTCCCTGGCTCAGCTGGTTGATTCCAGCGGCCTCAAACGTCCCGAGGTGAAACACTTCGTGGACACCCTCGAAGCCTCTGGCAAGTTGCTGGCCCGAGAAGCCAGCACATCAAAAACATCTCGCTGGTCCGCACTGCGCGGCATGGGCGCTTGGTTTAGACGGGCGCCAACACCGGCCGAACAGCGCCGCTGAGATCTCACGCTGCAGTGGACGGCGAACAAAGCCCGCCTTGTGCGGGCTTTTTCTTTGCTACTTCGGATGCGCCTCTTTGGCGTGGTTAATCGAGTACTTGGGGATTTCAATCGTCACGTCTTGCTGGGCCAAGATGGCTTGACAAGACAGGCGCGAATTGGGCTCCAAGCCCCAAGCCCGGTCGAGCAGGTCTTCTTCCACTTCATCGAGTTCATTCAACGACGCCAAACCCTGGCGCACCACCACATGGCAGGTGGTACAAGCGGCACTCATTTCGCAGGCGTGTTCGATTTCGATGTCGTGTTCGAGCAAGGCCTCACAAATGGATTCACCCGGTGAGGCGTTGATCGACGCACCATTCGGGCAGTACTCGGGGTGGGGCAGTATGGTGATGACGGGCATGGCGGGAGTCTTCCTAAAGGTCATCCACGCGACGCCCGGTTAAGGCGTCGTGGATGCTGCGGTTCATTCGTGCAGCCGCGAAGGCTTCGGTGTTGTGGGCCAATGCTTCCACAGCCGCATTGATGTGGTGATGGTCGCTGCCTTGGGCCGTGCGCTCCAGCTCGATCAATTGCGCTTGCAGTTGGGCCACCTCTGCTTCGGGCAACAGCGCGCCATCGGTCAACAACGCGGCGCGGGTGGCCAGCACCAAACGCTGGGCCTCCACCTGGGCTTCACGCAGGCTGCGGGCCTGCATGTCGACCTCGGCGGTCGTGAAACTCTCCCTCAACATGCGCGCGATGTCGTCGTCGGCCAGACCATAGCTGGGCTTGACAGAAACCGAAGCCACGACTCCCGAGCTTTCCTCTTTGGCACTGACACTGAGCATGCCGTCGGCATCGACCTGGAAGGTGACGCGGATCTTGGCGGCGCCCGCCACCATGGGAGGAATGCCGCGCAGCTCAAAACGTGCCAAGGAGCGGCAATCGGTCACCAACTCGCGTTCGCCTTGCAGCACATGGATGGCCATGGCGGTTTGGCCGTCTTTGAAGGTAGTGAAGTCTTGGGCTCGCGCTGTTGGAATCGTGCTGTTGCGGGGAATGATGCGTTCCACCAAACCGCCCATGGTTTCCAGGCCGAGAGACAGTGGAATCACGTCCAGCAGCAAAAGCTCTTGCGCCCCAGCGTTGCCTGCCAAGGCATGGGCCTGAATTGCAGCGCCCAGGGCCACCACCTCGTCCGGGTTCAAATTGGTCAGGGGCGGTTTGTCAAAGTAGGCAGCCACAGCCTGCTGCACCATGGGCATGCGGGTCGAGCCACCCACCATCACCACGCCTTGCACATCGCTTTTTTCGGTTTTGGCATCACGCAGCACGCGACGCAGGGCGACCATGGTGCGCTCCACGAGTGGCTGGGTCAGGACCACAAACTGTGCACGGTCGATGCGCACCGAGAGCTCGCTGCCGGCCATGGGACAGGCCAGGGTCGCGTGGTCGCTGCTGGAGAGTTTTTCCTTGGCCGCGCGTGCGGCCACCAGCACCGCGCGTTTGTCTTGGGGTGTCGAGGCCGTCAAGCCGGTTTGCGACAGGGCCCAGTCGGCCAACAAGCGGTCAAAGTCGTCGCCACCCAGTGCAGAGTCACCGCCCGTCGCCACAACTTCAAACACGCCCTCACTCAAGCGCAGCAGCGACACATCGAAGGTGCCACCGCCCAAGTCGTAGACGAGGTAGAGCCCTTCCGATCCGTGCTCCAAGCCGTAGGCAATGGCGGCGGCCGTGGGCTCGTTGATCAGGCGCAGCACATGGATACCGGCCAGCTCGGCGGCGTCTTTGGTGGCCTGGCGCTGTGCGTCGTCGAAATAAGCGGGGACCGTGATCACCGCACCGAACAACTCATCGTCAAAACTGTCTTCTGCGCGTTGGCGCAAGGTGGCCAAAATTTCTGCGGATACTTCAACAGGTGATTTCACACCATCCACCGTTTGAATCTGCACCATGCCGGGTGCATCCACAAACTCATAGGGCAGCTGACTGCGTTCTTGAATGTCTTGCAGGCCACGCCCCATGAAACGCTTGACCGACACGACGGTATTGCGCGGGTCGAGCGCGGCGTCGGCCAAGGCCTCAACACCAATTTGCCGCCGCCCACCCGGCAAATAGCGCACTGCCGAGGGCAGAATCACGCGCCCTTGCATGTCAGGCAAACACTCGGCGACACCACTGCGCACGGCAGCCACCAGGGAATGGGTGGTGCCCAAGTCTATGCCCACAGCCACGCGGCGCTGGTGGGGGTCGGGCGTGCCGCCGGGCTCAGAAATTTGCAAAAGGGCCATGGGGGGATCGGGTCAAGGTTGAAGTGCGTCCAGCCGATGCTGCACGTCATCGGAAAAACGTTCAATGAACATCAAGGCGCGGACTTGCTGGGCCGCGCCAGCGGCGTCATGGTCCTCGTCAAGCAGTTTTGCCAAGGATTGCATGCGGCTCGCACGTGCGACAGCCACCAGCGCCTCCAGTGCAGCCACGGCCTGCGCTGTGTCCGCTTCATCCAACGCCTCACGCCAACTCATCTGTTCCACCAAAAAACTCGGTGGCATGGCCGTGTTGTTGTGGGCGGCTATCGGTGCGCCGCTGAGTTCGCACAAGTAGGCAGCCCGCGCCAGGAGCTCTTTGAGGCGGCCATAGGCCTCGTTCACACGCACCGACCATTGCATGGCCACACGCTGGGCCGCAGCGCCTTCGCTGGCGAAACGATCGGGATGCACCTCGGCTTGCAAGCGGCGCCACTGCGCGTCAATCTGGGCGCGGTCTTGCTGGAACTGCTGCGGCAGGCCGAAGAGTTCAAAGTCGTTGCTGTCGAGTCGCATGGAACCAGTGTTGATCAAGAAAAAGGCGCGACTGGAAGCCGCGCCTTGCTGGAGTTGGCCTGTGATTTAGACGCGGAAAGACTCACCACAACCGCAGCGATCCTTCTCACGTGGGTTACGAAACTTGAAGCCTTCGTTCAGGCCTTCACGCACAAAATCAAGCTCGGTACCGTCGATGTAGGGCAGACTTTTGGGATCGACCAGCACCTTGACGCCCTTGTGCTCGAACACCACATCTTCAGGCGCCAGGTCGTCCGCATACTCCAGCTTGTAAGCCAGGCCAGAGCAGCCCGTGGTTTTGACACCCAGGCGCACGCCCACGCCTTTGCCGCGTTTGATCAAGTAGCGCGACACATGGCGTGCCGCTGCTTCGGTGAGGGTCACGGCCATGGTTTATGCAGCGTTCGTGGTCTTGACTTTGTAGTCGTTCACCGCCGCCTTGATCGCGTCTTCCGCCAAGATAGAGCAGTGAATTTTCACCGGCGGCAAAGCCAGTTCTTCAGCAATGTGCGTGTTCTTGATGGTCAGCGCTTCGTCCAAAGACTTGCCCTTGATCCATTCGGTGACGAGTGAACTCGACGCAATGGCCGAGCCGCAGCCATAGGTTTTGAACTTCGCGTCTTCAATCAAGCCGGTTTTCGGGTTGACTTTGATCTGCAACTTCATCACGTCGCCGCAGGCGGGCGCACCCACCATGCCGGTGCCGACGGTTTGATCTCCTTTGTCGAAAGAACCCACGTTCTTGGGGTTCTCGTAGTGCTCGACGACTTTTTCACTGTAGGCCATGGTATTTGACTCCTGAAATACGGCTATGCGGGCGAGGTGTGTTTCAGTGCGCTGTCCACTGAATCGTGCTCAAGTCCACGCCGTCTTTGTACATGTCCCAAAGCGGGGACAAATCACGCAGTTTGGCGACCCTGTCTTTCAGCGTGGCCACCACATAATCAATTTCGTCTTCGGTCGTGAAGCGGCCTATGGTCATTCGCAGCGACGAATGCGCAAGCTCATCACTGCGGCCCAAGGCCCGCAGCACATAACTCGGCTCCAAGCTCGCCGACGTGCAGGCCGAACCCGACGACACGGCAATGCCCTTGATGCCCATGATGAGCGACTCACCTTCCACGTAGTTAAAGGACATGTTCACGTTGTGCGGAACACGTTTTGTCGGGTGACCGTTCAAGAACACTTGTTCCATGCCTTGTAGGCCGGAAATCAAACGCTGCTGCAACGCATGAATGCGCGGCAGCTCGATATTCATTTCTTCGCGCGCAATGCGAAACGCTTCTGCCATGCCCACAATCTGGTGGGTAGGCAAGGTGCCCGAACGCATGCCCCGCTCATGGCCACCACCGTGCATTTGCGCCTCAATACGCACGCGCGGTTTGCGGCGCACATAGAGCGCACCGATGCCTTTAGGGCCATAGGTTTTGTGCGAGGCCAGGCTCATCAAATCCACCGGCAGCGTGGCCATGTCGATGGCGACCTTGCCCGTGGCCTGCGCCGCATCCACATGGAAAATGATTCCTCGTTCGCGGCACATCGCGCTAATGCCCGGGATGTCCTGAATCACACCGATTTCATTGTTGACGAACATAACAGACACCAAAATCGTGTCCGCACGAATGGCATCTTTCAAACGGTTCAAGTCGAGCAAACCGTCTTCCTGCACGTCCAGGTAAGTCACCTCAAAGCCCTGCCGCTCGAGTTCACGCATGGTGTCGAGCACGCACTTGTGTTCCGTCTTCACCGTGATGAGGTGTTTGCCGCGGGTTTTGTAGAAATGCGCCGCGCCTTTGATGGCCAAGTTGTTGGACTCTGTAGCGCCAGATGTCCACACGATCTCGCGTGGGTCGGCACCAATCATCGCCGCCACTTGCTCACGCGAACTTTCAACAATGGCTTCTGCCTCCCACCCCCAGGCGTGGCTGCGCGAAGCAGGATTGCCAAAGTGTTCACGCAACCAAGGAATCATGGCATCGACCACACGCTGGTCCACCGGGTTGGTGGCGCCGTAGTCCATGTAAATCGGGAAGTGGGGGGTCATGTCCATCACACGCACTCGGTTCAATACAAAAGTTAAATGAAGTTATTTTGACAACACGCCGCCCAAGGCAAATACCGAATTGGGCGCGGTGATCTTGATAGGCTTGAGCACGGGCTGGCTTGAAATCGCCCGTTTCACATGGTGTACTTCCACAGATATGCCCTTGGCCAATTGCTCATCAACCAAGTTGCGCAACGACACTGAGTTCAAGTACTCAATCATTTTGGCGTTGAGACTGGCCCACAGATCATGGGTCATGCACCGACCTGCGTCTTCACCCATGCAGTTCTCTTTGCCTGCACAACCCGTGGCGTCAAGTGGCTCATCTACCGCAACAATGATGTCAGCCACAGAGATCTCAGCCGCCGCGCGCGCCAAGGAGTAACCCCCACCCGGGCCACGCGTGCTCTCCACCAAGCCGTGGCGGCGCAGTTTCCCGAACAGCTGTTCCAAGTAAGACAGTGATATCTGCTGCCGCGCACTGATGGCGGCCAAAGCAACCGGCCCGGATTGTTCACGCAACGCCAAATCGATCATGGCCGTTACCGCAAATCGCCCTTTGGTGGTCAAACGCATGCTTCTCTCCTTGACGCCGTTGGTCGATCCGCCAAATTTGGATCGGGCCTCAATACAGGCTCGGCAAGCCTTCCGTACTAACCGTAGGGCTGACTTTGAAGCCAGTCACCTATTCCGTAGTACTTTAGTCAAGTATAACAGAACTTGAGTGATTCACTCGGTTATGCCCGGGGTAAACCCCTCGTTGCCGGAAATTGGCTCGGGTTCCGCTTCAAACCCCGTGCAGTGAGCGTGTACTCACCTTTCAACGTCGAGAACGAAGCTCAACGCGGCGGCTTGGGAGAGGTTCAACAGCTGCGCGATGTCATTCACGTCATCTGGCAGCGCCGCGTTCTCCCAACCTTGCGCGGTGTGACGAGCAAGACGCATGGCCAAAAGCACGCTTTTCACGCTCGGGTGATCGGCATGTTTGTCGTCGGTGATGCGGATCAGCAGTTCGGGCAAGCACCAAACCTTCATCAGAGACTGCTGCAGGTCGGTCAATTCAATGTTGAGTGTCGCCTGTTGTGCGGCTGCAGAACGCAAGGTCGAGTCGGCGAGTTGGGCAACACGAATGCGTAAGGCCAAAGAGGGTGCGTGTGTCCACAACAGCATCTCGGCGAAATCGTGCAAAAGTGCCGCTTGATGGATGACTGCGGCGTCGTGGTCCATGCGATGAACCGCAAACGCCAACGCGAAATTCGCAGCGCGGTGAGAACGTCGCAGAACCTGCCGCAGACCATCCAGCGCTTCTGGTGCATCTTGCAGTCGGTCTTCAAGCGTTGGCTGTGGGCCGAATGCGTGGAAAAACGGCGAGATACCCATCATGACCAGGGCCGCGATCACGGTCTCGGTGTCTGTTACTCGGCTAGCGGGCCGGTTGCGGGAGGCAAATGCGAGCACCTTCAGCGTCAACAGCGGGTCGGTAGAGATCACCTCTGCGATCGTGTTCGCATCCACGTCGTCCTCGTTGGCACGCAACGCCTCGAGGGCCTCGGCGCTGTCCGCTTGCACGGGAATCTCTGCGTCGCGAAAATAAGCGGTCCATGCACTCAAATCGCGCAAGGCTTCGGTTAACAAAGGTTTATTGGTTGCAGCAGACATCACGGTTCCGAGTTTTAGGAACTACGACCATATTGTCGGCCGGTGCAGCGAAAACTTGAGACGTCTGTTCCCGACGTATTCTGTTTGGTGCGTATTGCGGGCCGCAAAAAAGTAATCCCCGCTCCTTGTGAGAGGAAGCGGGGATTGAGGGGTAGTAGCCTGACGATGTCCTACTTTCACACGGGAATCCGCACTATCATCGGCGCTGAGTCGTTTCACTGTCCTGTTCGGG
>JANPCX010000035.1:0-155099 GCA_031431125.1 Burkholderiales bacterium | reverse complement strand
GCTTCGCCAAAGAAAAGTCACCAAAAGAAAGGCGACCCCGGTTCCTCGGCCCCGGAAATACCGGGGCTGCCTTGCGCTGCTCGCGGGAGGCGGGAAGCGCAGAACTCGCCCGAGTACGGGCTCAAACAACTGCGCTTCTTTTCCCGCCTCCCGCTGCGCTGCTCAGCTCGTCTCCAGGGCCCCGAAAAGCCAATACACCACGGCTCGCTACGCATCGCCTTGGTCGAATGAGTGGGGATTGCCGCGATGTTTGGCGCAGCCAAACGAGCCGTCCGCTGGTGTTGGCCCTTGGGGTCCCCGTTGGAGGCGTCGAGCAGCGCAGGGCAAGACGGAAAAAGAAGTTCAGATGTCTGAGCCCGCAGGGCGAGTTTCTGAACTTCCCGTCTTGCACGAGCAGCGCAGAGCAGCCCCAAAGGGGCCGCCGGAATCGGGGTCGCCTTTTCTTTGCTTACTTTCTTTTGGCGAAGCAAAAGAAAGTGAGTGCGCTGTCGGGCGCACATCCCGACGCAGTCTCACGCACAAAGAAAACAGCAACCAACGCAAACAATAAAAGGCCAATCCGATGACCACCGTGAACCGCCGCGCCTACGCCGAAATGTTCGGCCCCACCACAGGCGACCGCCTGCGCCTGGCAGACACCGAACTCATCATCGAAGTCGAACAGGACTACACACTCAAAGCCGGTGGCTACGGCGAAGAAGTGAAATTCGGTGGCGGCAAAGTCATCCGCGACGGCATGGGCCAAAGCCAGCGCGTCAACGGCCCCGGCCGCAATGAAGCGGTGGACTGCGTCATCACCAACGCCCTCATCGTCGACCACTGGGGCATCGTCAAAGCCGACATCGGCTTGCGCGGCAGCCGCATCGTGCGCATTGGCAAAGCGGGCAACCCCGATGTACAGCCTGGGGTGGACATCGTCATTGGCCCCGGCACCGAAGTGATTGCCGCTGAGGGTTTAATCGTCACCGCCGGCGGCATCGACAGCCACATCCACTTCATTTGCCCACAACAAATTGAAGAAGCCTTGATGAGTGGCGTCACCACCATGCTCGGCGGCGGCACGGGCCCGGCCACCGGCACCTTCGCCACCACCTGCACCCCGGGCCCCGCCAACATTGCACGCATGCTGCAAGCAGCCGACGCTTTTCCGATGAACCTCGGCTTCTTCGGCAAAGGCAATGCCAGCCGCCCCGAGGCCCTGCGCCAGCAAATTGAAGCCGGTGCCATCGGCCTGAAGCTGCATGAAGACTGGGGCACGACACCCGCCGCCATCGACACCTGCTTGAGCGTGGCCGAAGAAACCGATACCCAGGTGGCCATCCACACCGACACACTCAACGAAAGCGGTTTTGTCGAAGACACCATCGCCGCCTTCAAAGGCCGCACCATCCACAGCTTCCACACCGAAGGCGCAGGCGGTGGCCACGCGCCCGACATTTTGAAAGTGGTGGGCGAGAACAATGTGCTGCCCTCCAGCACCAACCCCACGCGGCCTTACACGGTCAACACCATCGACGAGCACCTGGACATGCTCATGGTCTGCCACCACCTCGATGCGTCCATTGCCGAAGACCTGGCGTTTGCGGAGAGCCGCATCCGCCGCGAAACCATTGCCGCCGAAGACATCCTGCACGACCTCGGCGCCATCAGCATGATGAGCAGCGACAGCCAAGCCATGGGCCGTGTCGGCGAAGTCATCATCCGCACCTGGCAAACCGCTCACAAGATGAAAGTGCAGCGCGGATCTTTGCCTGGCGACGGCAGCAGAAACGACAACACCCGCGTCAAACGTTACATCGCCAAGTACACGATGAACCCCGCCCTGGCCCACGGCATAGCCCACGAAGTCGGCAGCGTCGAAGAAGGCAAATGGGCCGACCTGGTGTTTTGGAAACCCGCCTTCTTCGGCGTGAAACCCTCACTCATCATGAAAGGCGGCTTCATCGCCGCCGCCGCCATGGGCGACCCCAACGCCAGCATCCCCACACCACAACCCGTTCACTACCGCCCCATGTTCGGCGCCTTTGGCGGCGCACTGCACCAAGGCTCCATCACCTTCCTGAGCCAAGCCGCCCTCACCGGCAATGTGCAGGACATGCTCAACCTGCACAAACACATCGGCCTCGTCAAAGGCTGCCGCACGGTGAAGAAAGAACACATGATTCACAACCACTACACCCCGCGCATGGAGATTGACGCGCAAACCTATGAGGTGCGGGCGGATGGCGTGCTGCTCACTTGCGAGCCGGCGACGGTGTTGCCTATGGCGCAGCGGTATTTTTTGTTTTGAGGAAGGCTTGAAGTTCAGGCCAATGCGAGCCTAGCCGTCTCTCGATTCAGTGGTAGTCCTCTTCGAGCTGATGGCGAACGGCAGCCACCACCACTTCATCGCTGCCCAGAATCTCGAACAGCGCCACATACCCTGAGCCACCAAACGAGATGATCAACTCGCGCAGGAAAGGGCTGGCGCCCACTTTTCGGCAGGTGAAGGGCGAGGTTTTCAAGATGCCCATTCCCGTTTGAATCGCGACCAAGGCCTGCTCGGGCAATGTCAAATCGCCACCATCACGGGCCAGTTCCCGATCCAGAATGAAGTCGAATAAGCGCTGCAAATCGTCTTGCGCACCACGGGTCAGTCGAACTCGAAAACTCATCGGCGCTTGGCAGGCTTGCGGCCACGCGCGGCATCCAACTTGCGCTGCAATTGGGCCATGACCACATCCGCATCCACATAGTCATTGTTCTGACGCGCATCGGCCAAAGACTGCAAGCCTCGCGCCACAAACTCTGCCTGAAACCGTCGCCGCGATACTGCGGCACGCACCGACGCTTCGACAAACTCAGACACTGTTTCGCCCTCGCCCAACAAGGACTCCACCTCGGCACGCAAGTCGGGCTCAACGCGGACGGAGGGGATGGTGGAGGTTTTCATGCGCGTGAGTGTAGTGCATTTGCGATGCATTTAGACTGAATGCCCACAACCCACACACTACACGGCGATTGCAAATTCGCAATCATCGCGGTACCGGGAACGAAACTTGCCTCACCAACACAAGCCCGAACTTCAACCAGCACCCCATGCCCACCGACCTCCTCCCCCCACTCCCCCTGCTCCTCACCTTCATCGCCGCCAGCCTGGCCCTGGCGTTGACGCCGGGTCCGGCCGTGGTTTACATCCTCACGCGCACCTTGTCGCAGGGCCGCGCCTCGGGCTTCGCTTCGGTGCTGGGCGTGGCCTTGGGCAACCTTGGCAATGCAGTGGGTGCAGCAGTCGGGTTGGCGGCGTTGTTCGCGGTGTCGTCGCTCGCCTTCACGGTGGTGAAGTGGGCGGGGGCGGCGTATCTCATTTACCTGGGCATTCGTTTGCTGCGTGCCCAGGACGACCCCAGCGCCAGTTCAGTTCAGGTGCCCGCAATGGGCTGGAGCAAGGTGTTCCGTGATGGCTTTGTGGTGGCCTTGCTCAACCCCAAAACCGCCCTCTTCTTCGCCGCGTTTTTGCCGCAATTCATGAGCCCCCAGGGCAACCACTTGCTGCAGAGCCTGTTGCTTGGCGGCGTGTTCGTGGCGGTGGCGGCGTGCACGGACTTGGCCTATGTGCTGCTCGCCAGTTGGCTCGCGCCGCGTTTGACACGCAGCAGCGGGCAGGCCCGCTGGGGGCGGCGTGTGGCGGGCGGGTCCTTCATTGGTTTGGGCTTGCTCACCGCCATGGGCTCGCGACCCAGCCGTTGACCTCGCAGACCCAGGGGCTGCTTCACCTGGGTATGCTTGCGCCTTTGCCTCTCGCTTTCATCTGCCCCATGCTCACCATCAACAAACTCCTCCCCCAAGGCCAAGGTCTGGCCCCTGTGTTGCTCAAACGTGCCACCCATGTTGAACTGGACTGGGACGTGCGCCAGAAAAGCCGCTTCGATGCCGCCGATTCATCGGGCCGTACCCTGGGCGTGTTTTTGCCGCGTGGCACGGTGGTGCGCGGTGGGGATGTGTTGGTGGCAGAAGATGGTTCCTTGATTCGTGTGCTGGCGGCACCGCAGCCGGTGCTGAAGGTGACGTTCTGCGGCACCCACGGTTCGGCATTTGACTTGACTCGCGCGGCTTACCACCTGGGCAACCGCCATGTGGCTTTGCAACTGGCGACTGACCACTTGAAGCTGGAGCCCGACCATGTGTTGGCCGACATGCTGCGGCAAATGCACCTGAACGTGCACGAGGTGACCGAGCCCTTTGACCCCGAGGCGGGGGCTTATGGGCAGGCCGGTGCTGGGCACGGCCATGGGCAGGGTGAGCATGGTCACGACGATGGCCATGCACACCACGTCACCCCCGTGGCCGCAGCCGACGTTCATGTACATGGCCCAGACTGCAACCATGATCATGACCATGGGCATGCGCACGCCGACCCCGCACCCGCTGCGGTCAGCCCACGCAAGCCCCTGTCCATCCCGATTCAAGCAGCGCCTGCCCCGCATGTGCACGGCCCCGGCTGCGGGCACGACCATGGCCACGACACCCACTGAACTGGAAGCTGCTGTCAGCCCCAACGCAGCAGTCGAATCTCCGAACCCAGCACTCAGCGCCCACGCCCTGCTGCACCTGATGTGGCTGGCCTCGCCGGCCTTGCCGGTGGGTGGTTTCAGTTATTCCGAAGGTTTGGAAGCGGCAGTCGACAGTGGGCGCGTCAGCACGGAAGCGCAGGCCAGCAGCTGGCTGCAAGACCAATTGCAACTCAGCCTGGCGCGCTGCGAGCTGGCCGTGGTGGCGCAGGCGTTTGCCGCTTGGCGTGACGGCGAACTCGAACGTGTGCAAGCCCTGAACCACTGGGTGCTGGCCACACGCGAAAGCAGCGAGTTTCGCCAGCAAACCCAGCAGATGGGCCGCTCGCTGGCCGAGTGGTTGAAGAACCAAGCCTTGACGCCCGACCACGGCGGTGGCCCCGACCCCCGCGTGCAACAACTGGCCCAGTTGCTGCCGTCGCCCACCTGGCCCATCGCGTTTGCATTGGCGGCGCAGCAGACCGGCGCGCCGGTGCGCGAGGCCCTGCTGAGTTTGGCCTTTGGTTGGGCCGAGAACATGGTGCAAGCCGCGCTCAAAGCCGTGCCCTTGGGCCAAAGCGCAGGGCAGCGGGTGTTGGCTGCGCTGTGTGCACAGATTCCCGCTGCCGTGGAACAGGCATTGAATTTGCACGATGATGAGCGCCAGGCCCACAGCCCCATGCTGGCAATTTTGTCGGCCCAACACGAAACCCAATACTCCAGGCTTTTCCGATCATGAACACCACGTCCACCAGCTCCAGCGCCCTGCACCACATCAAAAACCGCAGCAAAAAAAAGCCGCCGCTGCGTGTCGGCGTCGGCGGCCCGGTGGGCTCGGGCAAAACCACCTTGGTGGAAATGCTGTGCAAGGCCATGCGCGAGCAGTACGACTTGGTAGTGGTCACCAACGACATCTACACCAAGGAAGACCAGCGCCTGCTCACCGTGGCCGGTGCACTCGATGCCGAGCGCATCATGGGCGTGGAAACCGGCGGCTGCCCGCACACCGCGATTCGTGAAGACGCCTCCATCAACCTGGAAGCCGTGGACCGCATGCTGGAGAAGTTTCCCAATGCCGACATCGTCTTCATCGAAAGCGGCGGCGACAACCTGGCCGCCACCTTCAGCCCCGAGTTGAGTGATTTAACGATTTACGTGATTGACGTCGCCGCTGGCGAAAAAATTCCGCGCAAAGGCGGGCCCGGCATCACCAAGAGCGACCTCTTCATCATCAACAAAACCGACCTGGCGCCTTATGTGGGTGCCAACCTGGACGTGATGCAAGCGGACACCACCCGCATGCGCACCGGGCCGCAAGGGCTCAAGCCCTTTGTGATGACCAACCTCAAAACCAAAACAGGCTTGGATGCGGTGGTGAAGTTCATTGAGACCAAGGGCTTGCTCAAGGCATGACCGTGCCGCCCACCGTCACCGAACTTCGCGAGCAGCTGCGCTCGGTCGGCGCCCTGCCGATTCATGAAGAACGTTTGTTGCGCTTGTGGGCGCAGGCCTTGCCGCACGACAGTGGCCGCCGAAAAGCAGAGAACTTTCTGCCGCTGCGTTTGCGCCAAGCCTGGCCCGCGCTTTGGGCTGAGTTGAATCAACTGCTGCAGTTGCAGTCGGAACATCCCGCGACCGACGGCTCCTCGCGGCTGCTGTTGCGGTTGAATGACGGTCAAACGGTGGAGGCCGTGCGCTTGCCCAAAGACGGCCTGTGCGTGTCCACCCAAGTGGGCTGCGCGGTGGGCTGCGTGTTTTGCATGACGGGCCGTGACGGCTTGTTGCGCCAACTCAGCAGCGGCGAAATCGTGGCCCAGGTGGCGCTGGCGCGGGCCCACAAGCCAGTGAAAAAAGTCGTCTTCATGGGCATGGGCGAGCCGGCGCACAACCTGGACAACGTGCTGGAGGCCATTGACTTGCTCGGCACAGCCGGTGGCATTGGTCACAAAAATTTGGTCTTCTCTACGGTGGGTGATGCGCGTGTGTTTGAGCGCCTGCCGCTGGGCCGCGTGAAACCGGCACTCGCGCTGTCGCTGCACACAACAGACGATGGTTTGCGCCGCCGTTTGTTGCCCCGCGCACCGAACATGTCGGTGGCCGAGTTGGTTGAACAGGGCGAGGTTTATGCCCGCACCACGGGCTACCCGATTCAATACCAGTGGACACTGCTCCAAGGCATCAACGACACGCCACAAGAAATGGAAGGCATCGCCCGTTTGCTCCAAGGCAAGTACGCCATCATGAACATGATCCCCTACAACGCCGTGCCCGAACTGTCCTACCAGCGGCCCGACTGGTCATTGGCACTGGAGTTGGCGGAATCACTGCGCAAGCGGGGCGTGCTCACCACCTTGCGGCAGTCTGCCGCGCAAGAGGTGGACGGGGGATGCGGGCAGTTGCGGGCGCGGACTATTCCCATACGTTTCCACCCCGGCGACACAACGACGCACATGCAGACGTGAACGGCGAGACAAACATCACGGGGTTTTCCTTCACTTTGAATCGCACAGGTTTATCGCAGACTGCGCCACGTCGACTGCTAGAATTTTTTTATGTTCCGTCGCTTGCATGCGCTTTTGCTTCTGGCCGTCTTGTTATGGCAGCCATTGGCCATGCTCGTACCGACCGCGCTCGCACGACAGGGTATTGAACTAGCCCATCTGATCGGACACGGACACGGTGAGGATCACCACCATCATGATGACGGTGCATTGCACACAGACCATGATGCTGAGAAGACCCCGCATTCGCACATGGACTCAGGCGCCACCCCTGCCGGGCTGCTGAGCTCGCTGCGGCTGTGTTTCATCAACATTCCCTCCGCATCGCCAGCGGAGGTGGGCCGTTTGTGGCGCGCGTCTCCCGACCTGGAAGGCCCTTTGCGGCCACCCATGCAAACCGCCTGAAGAAAGGGCGGCCCACATGCGGGCGGGCCGCCGCTTTCACCATCCAAACTTCAATGAGCGACTTTCCGGGCCACCCTGGAGTCGGGTATGCGCACACGCGCGATTACGATGGATCGAATTGATGAAAAAACTCTTCTCAAACGGGCTCTTCACCCTGCTGCTGTTGGCAATGCCACTGTGGGCTATGGCACACGGCATTTCCGAGGCAGACCGGCAAAGCATGCTGGATGGCGGCTACATCCGGTACATCGGACTGGGTGCCAGCCACATGCTCACCGGCTACGACCACTTGTTGTTCTTGTTCGGTGTGGTGTTTTTCTTGACCACGTTCAAGGACGTGGCGAAGTTCGTCACGGTCTTCACGCTGGGGCATTGCATCACGCTGATCTTCGCAACTTACTACAAGATCACCTGGAACTACTATTTGGTAGACGCCATCATCGCCATCAGCGTGATTTACAAAGGCTTCGACAACAACGGTGGGTTTCAGCGTGTCTTCGACATGAAGTCACCCAACCTCTTGGCTGCTGTCTTCGGTTTTGGCTTGCTGCACGGCTTCGGCCTGTCCACTCGCCTGCAACAGTTGCCGCTGGGTGACGACAACACTGCTATGTTGTTGCGCATTTTGAGCTTCAACGTGGGCGTGGAAATCGGCCAAATTGCGGCGCTCACAGTGATGGTGGGCTTGCTCTCGATGTGGCGGCATCGCCCCTCGTTCAAGCGGTTCAGTGTTGCCGCCAACTTGGGCCTGGTTTACGCAGGCGTCTATTTGCTCTTCACACAGCTGCACGGTTATCAACACGACGCCCACCCGGACAGCTTCCGCTTCCCCGTTGAAGAGCACCGACACATCCATGAGGACATGGACATCGACAAGACGCTAGACCCGAGCCGCAACCAACTTTGATGCGTTTCAATCCAAACTTTTTACTTCTGAGGAAATCACCATGAAGAACTTTTTTTCTATCGCCGCTTTGTTGGCCACACTGTTTTTCTCTCCCGCCGCATCGGCAGGTGGCGCAGGAAGTTGCCACTTCCACGGCAACACGCCAGCCAAGGAATCTGTGGTGGTGGCCTGCGCCAAAAAACAAATCGACGAATTGGTTGCCAAAACAAAACTTGAAACATCGTGGAAATCGGCGTCCCTCGACAAAGCCCTGGTCGTAGAAGGCAAAAACAAGAAGGAATGGAAGTTGACATTCATCAATCCCCAAGCGGTAGATGCCAACAAGAAAACGCTGTATTTTTTCTACGCACTGAACGGCAACTTCATTGCAGCCAATTTCACGGGTGAGTAAGTAAATGAAGGCTCCCAAGTCTGCACCGGCACTGAAAGGCGGCATGCTCGCTCTTTTGGCAGCCACACTGTTTGGAATCAGTACGCCGCTGGTACAGCATGTCGGGCACGGTTTGGGGACCTTCAGCACGGCAGCCCTGCTCTATGCCGGGGCGGCACTGGTTGCAGCCTTGATGCGCCATCCTCCCGAGCGAGAAGCTGGCCTGCGGCGCTGCGACCTGCCTCGCATCGCCGCCATGGCAGGGTTTGGTGCGGTGCTTGGCCCTGTGGCTTTGGTTTGGGGCTTGCAACGAACGAGTGGTTCCAGTGCGTCACTCATGCTGACGTTGGAGGCCCTGTTCACCGCCGCGTTGGCGTGGCGGCTATACGGTGAAGCCATGGACAAGCGCATCGCAACCGCCATGGGGTTGTTGCTGATGGGCGGAATGGCGCTCGTCTCAGAAGAGTGGCAAGCAGGCGCTTCACAGTTGACTGGCCTGCTGGCCGTTTTACTGGCTACTGCGGCGTGGGGTATCGACAACGCGCTGTCGCGTGGTGTTGCTGACCGTGATCCTGGGCAAGTGGTTCTCGTCAAAGCGACGCTGGGCGCTAGCGCCACCGTGGGTTTGGCAATTCTTTTCGGTGAATCCATACCAAACCTAACCGCCGCAGCAGCATTGCTTGCTGTGGGTGCGACAGGCTTTGGACTGAGCCTGCGTCTTTACTTGCTGGCACAGCGGGCATTTGGTGCCGGCCGCACTGGCTCCGTTTTCGCATTTGCCCCCTTCATCGGAGCGCTGGGGGCCTTCGGATTGGGCGAACGTTCAAGCACTTGGTTGTTGCCCGCTTGAGGCCTGTTGATGCTGTTCGGTGTGGTGCTGCACCTCTATGAATCGCATGGCCATGAACATGACCATGAGGCACTGGAGCACGAACATGCCCACAGCCATGAAGATGGGCACCATCTGCATCACCACGACCCAATGCCTGTCACCATGCACAGCCATTGGCATCGTCACGAACCACTGCGTCATGCACATCCTCATGTGCCAGATGCACACCATCTGCACTCACACTGAGCCACCATCGAGCTTTCAAACCCCGAACACCACCCCCTGAGCCAGCGGCAAATCCCGCCCGTAGTTGATGGTGTTGGTGGCGCGGCGCATATAAGCCTTCCACGAGTCGGAGCCCGACTCGCGTCCGCCGCCGGTGTCTTTTTCGCCGCCAAAGGCGCCGCCAATCTCGGCGCCGCTGGTGCCAATGTTCACATTGGCGATGCCGCAGTCTGAGCCGCTGCTGGCGGTAAAGGTTTCGGCTTCGCGCAGGTCGTTGGTGAACACGGCGGACGACAGGCCGTGGGCACTTTCATTGTTCAGCGCGATGGCCTCGTCGAAATTGTCGTAGGCCATGGCGTAGAGGATGGGCGCGAAGGTTTCCTCGCACATGGGGCCGGAATGGTTGGGCATTTCAACGAGTGCGGGTTGCACATAACAACCGCCTTCAACCCCCACCTGCGCCCGCTGCCCGCCATGAACCACCGCACCCACCTCACGGGCGCGACCGAGGCTGTCTTGCATGCGTACCAAAGCAGCCGCATCGATCAACGGCCCCACCAACACACCGTCGTCCAGCGGGTTGCCCACCGGCAGGCGTGCAAACACAGTGATCAAACGATCGATCAAAGGACGGTAGAGCGAGCGGTGCACGAAGAGGCGGCGCAGGCTGGTGCAGCGCTGGCCTGCGGTGCCGGCTGCCGAAAAGGTAACAGCGCGCACCACCAGGTCGAGATCCGCCGATGGGCACACGATGGCCGCGTTGTTGCCGCCCAGTTCCAGCAGGGTACGTTTGAAACTCGGTGCGCAGGCCTGGGCCACGGCGCGGCCCATGGCGGTGGAGCCGGTGGCGCTGACGAGCTTCACCTCGCTGGCTTGCACCAGTGCCACGCCTTGTTCCCGGCCGCCCCACACCACGCTGGAGACACCTGCTGTGGTGTGGCCACAGTCCACCAGTGCCTGCGCCATCAGGTGGTGCAAGGCCCAGGCGGACAGCGGCGTTTTTTCGGAGGGCTTCCACACCAGCGTGTTGCCGCAGACCAAGGCCAAGCTGGCATTCCACGCCCACACGGCCATCGGAAAGTTGAAGGCGCTGATGATGCCCACCACACCCAGGGGGTGCCAGGTTTCGAGCAGCTTGTGTTGGGCGCGTTCGCTGGGCAGTGTCAGCCCTTGCAGTTGGCGCGACAGGCCGACAGCGAACTCGCAAATATCCACCACCTCTTGCACTTCACCCAGGCCTTCGGAGAGGATCTTGCCGGTCTCCAGCGACACGATGCGCCCGAGTACAGCTTTGTGCTCACGCACTTTGTCGCCAAACAAACGCACCACCTGGCCACGCTGGGGGGCGGGGCACAAGCGCCACACCAGAAAGGCCTGATGCGCTTGCTCGGTGGCTGCTTTGACCTGGTCCTGCGAACTCACAGGCCAGCGTGCCAGCAAGCTGCCATCAATCGGCGTGTGCACGTCCAAGGTGTCAATCTGGTGTGCGGGCGCATCAGGCAGGGTCAGGCCCAAGCCAGCCAGCAGGCCGGCCATGTCTTGCCTGTGGTGGGTGAATGCTGTCATGGTGGGGGCTCCTGCTTTTTTGTTGGTGGTGTGGGCAACCGTCAAGCCGTTGGCGCTGCGGCCGTCATGCCAAAAATGCCTGTGGCATTGCCGGCGTCAAAGGCCAAGTCCAAACCCGTCGTTTGACCGGGTGCACTGGGCAGTTGTGCGCGTTGAATGAATTCGTAGAAGGAGCCCGGCACCTCATGCTCGACCCCTCCAGCGTCGCCCACAAAAAGTCGGCGCACCGGGTCGGCCCGAAACGCGGTTTGTTGCACCCGGCCCGAGGCCGAGACCTCAATGCGGTCTTTGATGGGCCGGCCCAAGTCGCGCTGTGCCTGCGCCACGGCGGCCAGGTCGGGCACCCTGTCGGTCGCATGGTTGAAGGCATTTCCCTCGGTGCTGATCCAAGCCATCTCGGGTGATTCGGCCAGCAAGGCCTGGTAGTCGTACCAAGAAGGCTCGGCATGCTGGCGGCCAAAACAGACTGCGAGTTGGGGCAACAAAACCAGGGCCTGGGCCAAGGGAAGTTGGCCATCGCGGTCGAGTTGCTCCAAAGCGGCCACGTCGTCGGAGCACAAAGGGTCGGTCGATGCGCCGACCACACGATCCACCGTGGTCTGCAGTTGCGCAGAAAAACGTTCCGGGTGGAACTCGGACACAAAGTATTGCGGCAGGTCTTCTGGCCAGTCCCGGTGCCGCCAGGCCCGCCCCGTCATGCCCAATCGTGGCAAGGGGTAGACGGCTGCCATGGCATAACCCAAGGGCCGCAGCACCCGGCTGATGGCGGCCTCGCCGCGGGGCAGCGCGCCGCAAGGCCAGGCGACAGTACGCACGGCACCGTGGTCAAAAACCACCTTTTGGCCTCGAGAAACAACTTCGCCGACATAAGCGCGCCCCGTCGGAACACGATCCACGAGCCGCTGAAAAAGGACCAAGGCCAAGGCCTGGGCCAAGACCGCACGGGGCACGGCCTCGCCCGCGTTGTCTCGCAAGAGTGGATGGATCTGCACGGTTTGCTGCACCTGTGCGCTTGCAGACGCACCCAACACGGGGTTGAGCATGCGGCTCAGGATGGATTCACTGTTCATCAAGATTCAACCTAGATCCGGCAGTTGGACGCGCCCGAGTGGGCTGTGATTCGGGGTGGTGGCAAGGCGTGACGACGCGGCGGGCTCATGCCCGCAAGGAGGAGCAACGCCGCCAGCACCCCGAAGCGCTGCTCAATCGGGTGTGTAGCGCTTTCACCCACGAGGTGATGGGCTTCGTGTGTATAAATCTCAATGCTCATATGGGGTTGCAAGCGGAGGAAAGCGGTCAACTGCCGGATCTAGATTCATACCTCCACCCTGTCGTGCGAACGTGCATAGGCCAGTCCAAAACGGTTGTTCAAAAACGTGGGCAAGGGGATTTGTTCTTGGCGCACGAAACCCCGCGCGTCCAATGTGCCGTCGCACAACATGTCCAGCACCGCACAAATCGCAGATGCTGTCGTGACTTGGATGGCGCTGCGCAAGACACCATTGATGCGGCGGCTGTACACCTTGTGGGCATAGGTCTCCTGCATCAACTGGCCTTCGCAAAGGCCGCTGGCAGTGACGAAGACGATGACCACATCCTGCATCGTTCCCGGCAAGGCGTTCTCCAAGATGTCTTTGAGCACATGGCGACGGTCGCGCAGACGCAAGTCGTTGAGCAAGGCTTTCATGATGGCAGCGTGGCCGGGGTAGCGTATGGTTTTGTAGTTCAGGTTTTCTACTTTGCCCGCCAGCGTATCGCACAAGGTGCCCAAGCCCCCCGAGGTGTTGAAGGCCTCGTACAACACGCCGTCAAGAGAGAATTCCTCCAAGCCTTCCAGCGGCGGCACCTGGCGCAGCGAGCCCTCGACAATGGCTTCACAGGGCTCGCAGTACTCGTTGATGACGCCGTCGGTGCTCCAGGTGAGGTTGTAGTTCAGCGCATTCGACGGAAACTGCGGCAAGGCCCCGACCCGCATGCGCAGGTTGCTGACTTGTTCAAAGTGCTTGCACAGGTCGGCCGCGACGATGGAGATGAACCCGGGTGCTAAGCCGCATTGAGGAATGAAGGTCGTGGCCTCACCCCGGGCTTGTGCTTGTGCCGCCAGTTCTTTGACCCGGCGCGTACTGGCCACGTCTTCGGTCAAGTCCAAATAGTGCACGCCCGCCGCAGCAGCCGCTTCGGCAATGCGCGTGGTCAAGTGATAGGGCGCGGCGCTCAGTACCGCAAAGTGCCCTTGCAGTGCCGCTTGCAAAGCGGGGCCATGGCTGATGTCCAGCACCAAGGGCGTCACATGGGCAAGGCCCTGAACCCCCGTCAGATGGGCGGCAGACGCATCCACCACCGTGACCGCGTAGTCGCCCGTCGCCCCCAAGAGCGCCGCCATGGTCGAACCAATCTTGCCCGCGCCCACCACCATCACTTGCTTCATCGTTCCACCTCGTTGGACCCGTGACACGGCCGATCCGCATCCGCCTTGGTGGCCCATTGTTCGACGAGCATGTGTTGATTGACAGTTGCATTTCGTCGTAAAGACGTCAAACTATAGTGATTTCGACGTCCAACAATAGACAAATCATGCAACTCGACACCACAGACCAACAACTGCTGGCCCAACTTCGAGAAAACGCCCGCGTGGGCGTGGCCCAGATGGCACGCAAAGTGGGTTTGTCACGCACTGCGGTGCTGGCACGTTTGGCTCGGCTGGAGCGCGACGGCGTGATTGCGGGCTACACCCTGCGCACCGGCACGGCCTTCGAGCAAGGCCTGGTGCATGCCCATGTGATGCTCAAGGTGGGGCCCAAACTGTCAGCCACGGTGGAAGCCGGGGTCAGGCGCATTGCTGAGGTGCGTTCACTGCTGTCGGTCAGCGGCGAGTACGACATGATCGCCGTGGTGTCGGCAGAGTCGATCGAACGGCTGGATCGGTTGATCGATCAGATTGGGCAGCTCGATGGGGTGGAACGGACGACTACCTCGGTGGTACTGTCGACTCGCATCAGTCGTTGAAGCCGGTTGCTGCGAGCTTGCTGTGCGACCTGTTGAAACTTGAGCTCTTCGCCTTGAGCCTGTCGAAAAGCAGCGCGTGCAATCTGGGCTTCGACAGGCTCAGCCCGACGGCGGAAGGATGGCCTGAAGACGGTCGTTGATACAGCGACGATGTCATTCAGCGAATATGGGTACTGGACTGCAAGGCCCGAACCGCGCCCGCCCCCATGGCCGCACCAAAACGTTTGGCCAAACGTTCAGCCACGTTGTCTTTCGGGGTGTAGTCGATCACCTCGGGGGCTTGCACCACCTCGCGGGCCACGAAATCGAGGCTGCCAATTTTGTCGGCCAGGCCGAGTTTGATGGCTTCTTCGCCGTTCCAGAACAAGCCTGAAAACGTCTCCGGCGTTTCCTTCAAACGGTCGCCCCGGCCTTCTTTCACCACAGCAATGAACTGCTGGTGAATTTGGTCGATCATGGCTTTGGCAAAAGCGGTTTGTTTGGCGTTTTGTGGGGAGAAGGGGTCGAGCATGCCTTTGTTGGCGCCGGCTGTGAGCAAGCGTCGCTCAACACCCAACTTCTCCATCGCCGCTGTGAAACCAAAACCATCCATCAGCACGCCGATGGAGCCGACGAGTGAAGCTTTGTCGACATAAATTTCGTCGGCGGCCACGGCGATGTAATAGGCGCCAGAGGCACACATTTCCTCGACGACGGCATAGACCTTTTTGTTGTGCAGGGCTTTGAGGCGTTTGATTTCGTCGTTGATGATGCCGGACTGCACCGGACTGCCGCCGGGCGAGTTGATGCGCAGCACCACCGCCTTGGCCCCCACATCTTCAAACGCGCTGCGCAGCGCAGACACCAGTTGTTCGGCGCTGGCCTCGGTATCGGCGGCAATTTCACCGCGCACTTCGACCAAGGCAGTGTGCGGGCCACTGGGCACATTGGAATGACCCCGTGCGTTGAACAAGGCCCAGGCGACAAGGACCAAGAGCAGCAACCACGCCAGGCGAAAGAAGATGCGCCAACGGCGCTCGCTGCGGCGCTCGCGAAGGTAGTCGCGCGCGAACTGTTCCATCACGGGTTCAAAGCTGCTCACAGAGGAGGGACCGGTGGCGGCTGTTTTTGCGGCGGGAGTCGCTGGTGCCGCGTCGAATTCCATGGGCCGGGTGTCTTCTTGCGTCATGCGGGGCTTTCAGTGTCAAAGATCAATCAACAAATACGGGTTGGGTGTCAGAGGAAGGATACCAATAGACCTGGCCATCTCTTTCCTGCACTTGCAAGGCGGTGAGCTTGCCGCGGCCACAAGGGCCACCTGCGCAGCGGCCGGTGTCGGGCTCATAAACCGCGCCGTGGATGGAGCACATGATGAACTGGCGGTCCATGTCGAGGAACTCGCCGTCTTGCCAGTCCATTTCGGTGGGCACATGCACGCAGCGGTTCAAATAGGCCACCACTTGGCCTTCAAAGCGCAGCGCAAAAGCGCGCGCGGGCTCAAAGTAGTGCAAGACGTCGAAGGTGATGGCTTTGCCGCGCTCGGCCAACTCGCTTGAGGCGCAAAGAAACTGAGGTTCCTGCTTGGGTGTCACGGGTTCAGGCATTTTCCAACAACCAGGTTTGAAGCTCGTTCACAGAATGCGCCACATGCCGAGGTGACAGCGCGGTGAAGGTGTCGTGGTGGTGGGCGCCATAGGCCACGCCCACACTCGCAGTGCCCGCATTGGCGGCCAACTGCAAATCGTGGGTGGTGTCGCCAATCATCAAGGTACGTTCGGCGGGGACATCGAGCTCGGCCATCAACTCCAGCAACATTTGCGGATGCGGCTTGGAGGCGGTTTGGTCGGCGGTTCGCGTGGCATGGAACACCCCCTGCAAACTGCTGGTGGCCAGGGCCTCGTCCAGGCCACGCCGCGACTTTCCTGTGGCCACGGCCAGCAGGTGGTTGCGCTGCTTGAGCAGCGACAGCATCTCCAGCGTGCCATCGAACAAGGTGATGTCATGCTGCCGCTGCACGTAGTGGAAGCGGTAGCGTTGACCGAGCAAGGGGTAGAGGTCAGGTGACAACTCCGGCGCTGCATGGGCCAGCGCGTCGTTCAGCCCCAGGCCGATCACATAACGTGCCTCCAGGTCGCTGGGAATTTTCGTACCCACATCCGCGCAAGCGGCCTGAATGCTGTGGGCGATGAGGGCGGTCGAGTCGAACAGGGTGCCGTCCCAGTCGAACACGATGAGGTCAAAACGGTGTTGTACGGTCATAGGGAGAATTTTTTACGAAATTCACGGTGTCAAACGTGCACTGAGGGAAGCACTTCTTGTCTCTTGTCGCCCGTCCAGATCAGCATCGAAAAATCCCATATGGCAACCGGGGGTGTAACGATATGAACACCCACCAATCACGCTGCAAGGGTGCAGTAAATAGTTCTCGAAAAACATATCATTACAAAACGACAAGAAACAAGCGAAGAAAACGTCACAAGTTCACACAATAATGAAATTGTAGCTTCGAAAGATTTGCTACCTGTGACCAGCCCAACTCGGACCGAGTCTCAGTTGTCTCAGCCTTTAACCAACACAATCGAAAGAGAGGATCACTATGTCAATTCAAGCAGTTTTTGGTGGCGGGGCGCTGCCAGCACCTAAAGCATATTTTGATGAGCACAACAACACTGCATTGGCGGTGATGGGTTACGAGCCCTATCGAGGCGGGCAATCGGCCAGCGACCCTGAGGCGAACAGTTGGAGCATTGACTACAACAACGTCCAACCGGATTTAAATAGCGGCATATTCAGTAATTTTAACCAATATACTGATAATACTGCTTCGCAATCTATTTTAGACGCAGCGATGGAGCGGGCACTGGTTGCTCTAAGTTTGCGAGGCAATCATCAACTAGATCAATCACTGCAATATCAAGAGGGAAGAGCTTATGCGCTAAGTAGCGACAGTAGTAATTCGACTGATGGAATGCAATCTGCGGATTCAGGCACCGATTCCATGAATCAAGATAACGTCGATGGTTCTCAGTTTGCAGGACTTGGAAACGCGATCGTACAAGGTGTATTAGGAAACATGGCATATGATATAGGAAGAGGTATTGTTTCGGCAGTTATTCAAGGTCCACCTGCGGCGAGTTCACAACTCGGTGTAACAGGGCCTGGACCGAGCTCGGCAACCGACCCATCGTCAGCCACAGCAGTAAATGGCCATGATCATCAATCTGACAATTTCACTGGAATACCCGGCCCTTTTGGACCCTACGGATCTGAAATTCCTGGAATGACTATTGCATCGGAAGAATCCGATGAGAGCGTTGCAACTGCAGAAACAGCCGACGA
This sequence comes from Burkholderiales bacterium, assembly GCA_031431125.1. GTDB lineage: Bacteria > Pseudomonadota > Gammaproteobacteria > Burkholderiales > Burkholderiaceae_C > JANPCX01. The sequence continues at coordinate 137,440 of JANPCX010000035.1, read as the reverse complement.
TGCGCAAGATGTTGGAGATTTTGGAAGTTTTACAGGATCCGATACCCCCGGGGATATCTCAGGCGATATTTCCGGTGATGTAGGCGGATTCGGAGACTTCGGCGGGGAAAGCGGAGCTGATGGGGCTCAAGGCGATGGCGATGGCGGAGGATGGTAAAGGCATATCAATACAATCCATTTTATCCGGATTTTTGATTTTTAAATTTGATGGTAGTGAACTTTTTTTATTAAAAAATTTTTTAAAATGTTAAAAATCCCCTCTGTGTTTTTTTTGGTGTTTTTTATAACTATTATTTTTACAAAAAATGCAGAGGGGTCTCTACCTGCCAACTATATTTATGAAATTAAATTAAAGAAAGAGCCTGTTGCATATATTTTTGGAAGTATGCACCAAGGATATTCTGAAATTCCAGTTTCTATGGGACGCTGTGCAAAATCGTATTTAACGCTCGCCAATGAAGTAATCATTGAAGCCGATGAGCTTGCCAACAGAATACATACAGCAGTGAACTTAAGCTCACCAAGAATGAGCGAAGTCATTAAATTTTTAAATGAAGATGAAATTAAATTCATCGAAGATAACTCACCATTTTTTCTAAGTGACAAAAGCAAAGAAAAAATAGTTGAAATTGATGCAGTAAGAATATACGGGTGGCTGGGCCATCTGATGGCATCAAAACTGGCAAACTTTATGGGAATTTCCGCTTACTCTTTAGACGCAGAGGTTTTTTTGGCCGCACGTTTCCTTGAAAAGAAAATAAGCTACCTCGAATCTCCAGGTGAGCAGCTATCCTATCTGAGAATTATTCCACCCGACGCCTACGCTGAACAAATTAAGATACTTTTGAAAGATATACAAGACCCAAAAATTCCAGCCATACGCGCACGTCAGCACAAAAAATTAATAGAAGCAGTCGCCAAAGGAGTAGAAGAAGACCTGATATTGGGCTACAAACCTGATAGTAGAACTTTTGAAGACCAGCTAATTGTTCGTCGCAATCCAACTCAAGCGAAAAAAATTGCCCAACTATTGGACGGACCAGCAAAAAGGCCTATTTTTATTGCCCTGGGCGCTCTGCATTTGCCTAGCGAAAACGGCGTCCCAGCGCTTCTCGCAAAGAAGGGCTACGAGGTAAGGCAAGTTTGTACCGAGCAACATGAGTAAAAGTTGCGTTATTTCTCTTGCAAGCGAGTGATTAAAGTTTCGCAATCCGTCGGCAACGCTGCTTGCAGTTCAACTTGTTCGCTGGTTTGGGGGTGCTCAAAACGCAGTCGGGCGGCGTGCAAGAACATGCGGTCAAAGCGGTGGCCCGCAAGCAGCTCGCCTTTGGCCAAGGACTTGTTCACCACAAAGTCGCCATATTTTTGATCCCCCACGATGGGATGGCCCTCGCTGGCCAAGTGCACCCGTATTTGGTGGGTGCGGCCGGTTTTGATGGTGACGTCGAGCAAGGTGAAGCCCACATAAGTCTCACGCACTTGCACCAAGGTGATGGAGCGGCGACCCTCGTCGTGGTCATCGTCCACCACACGAACGCGGCGTTCTCCGGCCGCATCCAAGTATTTGTGCAATGCCACGTCGATGACTTTTTTATTGCGTGGCCACTCTCCGGTGACCAGGGCGGCATAAGTTTTGCCGGTTTCCCGTTGGCGAAACTGCTCTTGCAGCAAGACCAAAGACTGGCGTTTCTTGGCAATGATGAGCAGGCCCGAGGTTTCTTTGTCTAACCTGTGCACCAGCTCCAAGAAACGCGCTTGTGGCCGCGCTTGACGCAACTGCTCGATCACGCCACTGCTCACACCGCTGCCGCCATGCACCGCCACGCCGGCGGGTTTGTTGATCACGATGAGGGCCTCGTCTTCCATCACCACCGGGAATTCACGCGGTGGCGCGCTCACCGCTTTGGGCTGCCCGACCGAGGTTTGCGACACACGCACCGGCGGCACACGCACCTCGTCGCCCAGGTTCAAGCGGGTATCGGCTGAGGCTCTGCCTTTGTTCACCCGTACCTCGCCACTGCGAATCACGCGGTAAACATGTGTTTTGGGCACGCCTTTGAGGCGTTTGATCAGGAAGTTGTCCAGGCGCTGGCCATCACCGTCTTCGTCCACCCGCACCCAGCTGACCTCGGGGGCGGGCGGGGGAGTAGCAGCTGGCGCCGGGCGGTGAGCCCCAGAACTGGCGGGCAAACCCGGGGCTTTTGGTGGGCGACGGCCGGTCGCTTTGCCCCCTATAATGCGTTGCACCACATTGTTGCCGTAAGTGATTGATTTTTCAGAGTTTAACGTTGCAACATGGGGGCGGGTCAAACAAAGTTTGGCCCTTCGGAGATGCAACACCCGGGTTTTCCGCGGCAGGCCAAGCGTTACAGCGCACGGCGGCCACGTTACTTGGGTGGAAGAAAAAACCAAGAACGAGTCTTTAACCATAGCGGTTATCCAACAAGGTTTCCAAAGAACGTCAGCTTGAATTCTTAGTTCACGGTGGCCCTGCCCGAGTGGCATGGCCCCGAAAGACGATCAAGCTGGTGTTCGCGTTCAGTAGATTCAAGCGGATGTTGACTTTCAAACCCACCCCACGCCGGCCGCAGCCCGCAAGACCCGTTGTCTTGCCCGCTGCACCCAGCCGCGTTTTGCGGTGCTTAGAAATGGTCAATACCTTCACCTGGCAAGTCTTTTTTCAAGCGCTGTTTCAGCGCTACAGCTTGCAAGCAACCGCCCACCCTACCCTCACGCACGCGCCAACGCTGCCCGCTTCAGTGGCTTAGTGCCACCCGAGCCAGCAGTCCAGGGCGATCCTTCCCGACTCCTCTCGCGTTCTTTCGTGCATCAATTTGCGGCTTGTGCTTGATTTCCAAGCGCGAGACCGTTGTTGTGCAAGCACGGCAGTGCCTTCGTGAAACGAAGCCTGCCTGCGAGAAGGAGATGAGATATGAAACGCATGCTGATCAATGCGACGCAGCCCGAAGAGCGGCGTCTGGCGATAGTCGACGGGCAAAAGCTGCTCGACTTTGAAACCGAAATCGAAGGGCGCGAACAGCGCAAAGGCAATATCTACAAAGCCGTGGTGACACGGGTCGAGCCCTCGCTCGAGGCTTGTTTCGTGGACTACGGCGAAGACCGCCACGGTTTCTTGCCTTTCAAAGAAATTTCCAAGAACTACTTCCGCGAAGGCGTCAGCGTTCGCGACGCGCGCATTCAAGATGTGATCTCCAACGGCCAAGAGCTGCTGGTGCAGGTTGAAAAAGAAGAGCGCGGCAACAAAGGCGCAGCGCTGACCACCTTCGTCAGTTTGGCAGGCCGCTACTTGGTCATCATGCCGAACAACCCACGTGGCGGCGGTGTGTCGCGCCGCATTGAAGGCGAAGACCGCGAAGAGCTGAAAGAAAACCTCGACCAACTCGAGTACCCCAAGGGCATGAGCCTGATTGCCCGCACCGCCGGCATAGGCCGCAGTGCCCCAGAGTTGCAGTGGGACTTGAACTACATGCTCAAGCTCTGGACCGCCATCGACGGCGCGGCCAAAGTAGGCAAAGGCGCTTTCTTGATTTACCAAGAAAGCTCACTCGTCATTCGTGCGATTCGTGATTACTTCACCGCCGACGTCGGTGAAATTTTGATCGACACCGACGACATCTTCGACCAAGCCCAGCAGTTCATGGCCCATGTGATGCCCGAAACGGCGCACAAGGTCAAACGTTACCGCGACGACGCACCGCTGTTCTCGCGTTTTCAAATTGAACACCAAATTGAAACCGCGTTCTCACGCACGGTGAACCTGCCCTCGGGCGGTGCCATCGTGATCGACCACACCGAAGCCTTGGTCTCGGTGGACGTGAACTCGGCACGCTCCACACGCGGCAGCGACATTGAAGAAACCGCCACCCGCACCAACTTGGAGGCGGCCGACGAAATCGCGCGCCAAATGCGCTTGCGCGATTTGGGTGGCTTGATCGTGGTCGACTTCATCGACATGGAAGAGTCGAAGAACCGTCGTGATGTGGAAAACCGCCTGAAAGACGCGCTGCGCCAAGACCGCGCTCGTGTCCAGTTCAGCACCATCTCAAAATTTGGCTTGTTGGAGATGAGCCGCCAGCGCCTGCGCCCAGCCCTGTCGGAAGGCAGCCACATCACCTGCCCACGCTGCAATGGCACCGGCCACATCCGCGACACCGAATCCAGTGCGCTGCAAATTCTGCGCATGGTGCAGGAAGAGTCGATGAAGGACAACACGGCCGCCGTGCATGTGCAGGTGCCTGTGGAAGTGACCTCGTTCTTGCTGAATGAAAAACGCACCGAGATCACCAAAATTGAACTCAAACAGCGCGTCACCGTGCTGCTGGTGCCCAACAAAAACTTGGACACTCCAAACTACCGCCTGGAGCGACTGCGCCACGACGACCCACGTCTGGAGAACCTGCAGGCCAGCTACACCATGGTCGAAGAGGTGGAAGACGAAGTCGGTTTCACCCGCCGCGAGAAAACCAAGGCCAAACAAGAGCCTGTGATCAAAGGAATCCTGCCCGAGACACCCGCGCCCATCGCTGTTCCCAAGCCCGAGCCTGCGCCTGCGCCAGTTGCAGCGACGCCAATCGCTGTCGCTGCAACGGGTGCGCCGGCCAGTGGTGGGATCGTCGCTTGGATCAAGAGTTTGTTCAGTGCGGCACCGACAGTCACCACAAAAACGCCAGCCGTCTCCAACCCAGAAACTGGCAAAGAAGGCGCGCGTCCTGCCCGCAGTGACAACCGAGGTGAACGCGGCGACCGTGGTGGACGCGGTGGCCGTGGCCGCAACGACAGGGACAGGGGCCGTGGCGGTGACCGCGCCACCGAAACCCGTGCCGCACAAAACAACCCGTTGGCTGGCGAGGCTGACGCATCAACCCCGACAGAAGGTCGTGGCAATGGACGCGGCCGCAACCGCGGTGACCGCCCCGACCGTGAAGCGCGCGAGCCGCGTGAAGCACGGCCGGAACGTAAACCACCAGCACAAGCGCCCGCAATGGCCGCACGTCCTGCAGACGCTGACACCTCGGATACCGCGTTTGTGGACACCGTCCCGGGTCAACTTGCAGAAGGTCAAACAGCATCCACCAACGCGGAAGGCCGCGACAGCGCACGTCGCCGCGGCGGACGCGGTGGCCGAGGCGGTCGCGGAGGACGCGACCGAGCTGACCGTGGTGACAGCAATGGCAATACGGCGGGCCCTGAAGAGTCTTCCGGCGAAGACATCGCAGCCGCGACAACGATGGCCCCAAGCCACACGGCGCCAACTGCCGATGTGCAGTCTTCAGCCAACGATGGCGGCGAGTTGCCCAGCACCCATGGCGAACAGGCCGAGCGTGGCGAACGTGACGGCGGCCGCCGCCGTGGTCGTGGTGGACGCGACCGCAACCGCCGCGACCCCCAGGTGGACAACGCTCAGGGCGACGTACAGCGTACAGAAGGTGCTGCGATGGACGCAGCCCCCACGCAAGGCCCGGCAAGCCCACCTGCGCAGCAACAGAGCACGACCGAAGTCAGCTCTGGCTTCCTGATGCCGACCGCCGCAGTGGCGACAGTGGTTATCGCTGCGGCCCCGGTGGCAGCCACAGCACCGGCACCGGTTCCTGCAGCAGCCTTGGCGACAGAAGTGCCAAGCTTTGAGCTGCCAGTGCCTCAATTGCAGCAGGTGGCGCAGTCAGCCGGTTTGCAGTGGGTGAACTCGGACCCTGACAAGGTGCGTGCCATTCATGAGGCCATGGCCCGTGAACCCAAGCCCGTGCACATTCCGCGCGTGGTCACACCCGTGGTGTTGGCCGACGACGGCCCCTTGGTACTGGTTGAAACGCGCAAGGACCTGAGCCAGGTCAAGTTGCCGTTCGAACAGGCAGGTGCCTGAAGAAAGCAAGCAATACCTTCATCGAGCAGCCGACGTCAGCGGTCTGACGTTCGCCGCTTGAGTATCGAGCGAGTGCGGTGGCTGTGCAGTGCGCGGTAGACCGCGGCAGCCATCTCTTCCATGAGGTGCTCCTTTCTGAGCACCGCGTGGAGACCCATGTCACGCGCCTGCGCGAGCATTTCGTCGGAAATGTGACCCGACCCCATGATGATCGGCAGCTTGGGTGCGTGGGCCAGTGCCTGCGACGCCAGATCCAGCCCTGACATGGTGGGCATGTTGTAGTCAGTGAACAGCAGGTCAAACATCTTGGGCTCATTTCTAATCAACACCAGCGCTTCTTCGGCCTGCGTCACGGCCGTGACCTTGTAGCCTGCACGCTGCAGGTTGCCCTCAATCACCACCAGCATCAGCTCGTCATCGTCCACACACAAAATGTGTTGTCCTTGGCCGCGTTGCACTGCTGTGTCCTGAGACCGTTCAGGCAACTCTGGATGGCTGCTGGACTCCACCACAGGCAAATAGACATGGAAGGCTGTACCAACACCCACCTTGCTGTCCACCGAGATCCAACCGCCAGCGGCGACGACAATGCCGTGAACGACAGACAAACCCAGACCCGTTCCCTTGCCCACGGGTTTGGTGGTGAAGAAGGGCTCGAAGACGCGTGCTAGCGTGGCCTCGTCCATGCCACAACCGTCATCCGAAACACATAGGTGAGCAAACCGTTCGGGCTGTCCGCTTTTGCCCCCCAGGTCAGCGACGGGGTCCCGGTTGTCTTCTGTCAACATGACCTGCACCACGCCCACACCGCGTGTCATGGCGTGCCAAGCGTTGGTGCACAGATTCATCAGGACCTGCTGAATCTGCGTCGCGTCGGCACGCACATGCAAAGGCGTTCGCGTCAGGTTCAGCTCCAAACGCACCCCCGCGGGCAAAGTGGTTCTCAGCAGGTCGGCCGTCTCGTTCAGAAGCGGCATCAAATTCCACGTTTTGTTCTCATAGATTTGGGGTCTGCTGAAACTCAAAATTTGTTGCACCAGGTCGCGCCCGCGAACGCTTGCTCTGTGGATGTGTTCCAGCCGCTGCAAGACTTGGGGGTTGGACGTCGCATCTTCTCGGGCCAGGGCCACGTTGCCCAAGATGGTGCCCAAAATATTGTTGAAGTCGTGCGCGACACCGCCCGCCAAGGTGCCCAGGGATTCCATCTTTTGCGCTTCACGCAATTGGTCTTCCGCCAAATGCCTAGAGGTGACACTTTGGTGGGCAATGATGTACCTCGGCGGGCTGCGGTGCGGCACTTGGGTGACAGTCACCATGAACCAGCGCTGCTCGGTCGGCGAGTGGCAGGGGTACTCCATCTCGAAAGCACGTTGTCTGCCCTGAAGCACCTCGCGCAGTCCGTGTGCCAGCTGCGCCGCATCGCCCGCACCATGGCCGCTGGCGCCCTCGCAAATGGCAAGGTAATTGACACCTGGGCCGATACAAGAGGGCACTGCGCCGTTTTGCTGGCCAAACTGTCGCCAGGCATCGTTGGCCCAGACAATGGTGGCGTTTTCGTCCACCACGCATATATGGGCTGACAGGCCATCCAGCGTGGACATGGCGAAGTCCAGCGACTCGCGCAACGCACCCATTTCCTGGTGCAACTCAATGGAGACCGCGCCGCTGTGGCCCCGTTTATCAGCCTGGCTGACCAACATCAAACAGGCATCGTCGGCAGGCCAGGCCAGCCACTCCAACTGGATGGCGGCGCTGCCTTGCGTCGCGCCATGGTGGCCGGCGGCGCGCCTGGTATGCAATACCACGGGTGCATTGCTGACGAAGGCCTGCTGGTGGGCCGCTTCTACCGACGCTTGATCTACCGGATCAAAACAGGGCGCAAGCTGGCGCCCAACCAGCCCCGCTTCTTCCGCGCCCAATAGCCGAACCGCGCCGTCAGTGCAGGCCAGCACCACCGCTGACCGAGACAACACCAAATAAGCCAAGCCCAGACGATCCAGCACCGGCCTAAGTAAACCGAGAGAGGATGGGTAGACCAAGTTGTCAGCAGCGGCGACCGCTTGTGCTACCAACTGCAGGCTTGTTTCCAACGGGCTTGAGGTCGCCTGTTGAAGCAAGGCGTTCGACGAATCATCAACAAACGCTGACGCAGCGGGGTCGCTCCCCCCCACGGTTTGATTCGACGATTTCGCCCTACCCACCATGTCGCCGCCCCTTTCGGGTCCACTGCCGACAAAGAGACGGTACTGCTTGTCTCCTACTGCAGGACCATGGCAATGCTCAAAAGCGGCCAAGTCCATTTTTTTGACGTGGATTCATCATATACCTGCTTTTGCGCCCAGTGATGGCCCATCACACCCATGATTTCACGGGTTCCGGTGCGCAACTCAACCTTCTACACAGTTTAGACAGCTGCTCGGGCTATCGCACCAACCGCCCTGCCTGGATCACGATAGCCACTTCGGCATAACGAGACCCCAAACGGTTGTCACGACCAAAACTCACAGAATTACCACCCAGATCAAATGGGCGCAGTGCTTCGAGTGACTTGAGTAGCGACTCGCGTGTACGCTCGCCGGGAGTCCAGCGAAGGGCCATCACGGTGGGGCAAGAAATCAGCTCAAACCCGATCACTGCAAGGCAGTGACTCTCACACACTCAAGGCAGACGTTCCAAGGCGTGTTGATACGCCGCTTGGTGCATCAAATCATCCCAACTCAGGGGTGGCGCGTTGGGCAACAAAGCCCGCCTGCGTGCTTCACTGTCGGGGTCGCTTTGCCAGTGGCCGTTGGTTTCTTGGGTTTGTAGGCCATCCAGCAAATCATCCACCGCTTGTCCGCCATCCAAGGATTGGTTGCAAAGCAGCACCATGTCGCAACCTGCGCGCAAGGCCATGGCGGCGGCTTCGCTGTAGCTGAGCTGACTGCCCGCCACATGGCGCGCGCCTTCCATGCTCAAGTCGTCGCTGAAGATGGCCCCGTGAAACCCGAGTTGCTGGCGCAGGATGTCTTGCAGCCAGCGTGGTGAAAAACCCGCCGGTAAGGAATCAACCTTGGGATAGACCACGTGGGCGGGCATGACACTGGTCAGGCTGGTGGACAGCCACTCGTAGGGTTTGGCATCCATGGCCAGAATGGTTTTGAGGCTGCGTTTGTCCACGGGAACGGCCACATGGCTGTCGGCCGCGACATGGCCGTGGCCTGGAAAATGTTTGCCGCAGTTGCTCATACCGGCTTGCAACAAACCATGCATCAGACTTTTGGCCAGCATCGACACCACGCGGGCGTCGCCATGGAAAGCGCGGTCACCAATGACGCTGCTGTGGTCCCAGTCCAGGTCGAGCACGGGGGTGAAGCTCATGTCCACGCCGCAGGCACGCAGCTCGGCGGCCAAAACATAACCGGCGGCGGTGGCGGCATCGGTCGCCGCAAGTGGCTCGCTCATCCACAGCTCACCCAAGGCGCGCATGGGCGGCAAATGCGTGAAGCCATCGGTGCGAAAACGCTGAACACGTCCCCCTTCGTGGTCCACGCAGATCAGCAGGTCGGTCCGTATGGACTTGATTTGTGCACACAACTGCGTGAGTTGCGTTCGGTCTTGCCAGTTGCGTGAGAACAGAATGACGCCACCGGTCAGGGGGTGCTTCAAACGACGTTCATCGTCTGCATTCAAGGTGAGGCCCGCAACATCCAGCACGACAGGGGCATGCACTGCTTCTAAGGCGCTCATTTCAAAGTCTCCGGTAAGGTTTCAACCACCACGAAGCTGGCGGCGTAGTCGGTTTCGTCGGTCACGGTCACATGGGCTTGCAACTGCCGCTCTTCAAACCAATGTTTCAAGGGGCCATGCAAGTGGATGTGCGGCTGGCCGCTGGTCGCGTTGAGAATTTCGCAGTCACGCCACACCATCGGACTGCGCATGCCCAGTCCGATGGCCTTGGAGAAAGCCTCTTTGGCTGAGAAACGCGTGGCCAAATAACTGACGCCCCGGGCCGCGAGTTTGCTACTTCGGGCATGAAAAACCGCCAACTCACCGGGGCCCAAAATTTTTTCCGCAAAACGTTGGCCGCGGCGCTCGAAGGTGGCGCGCAAACGGCGAATGTCGCAAATGTCGGTGCCTATGCCGTAGATCATGGCGCTGCGTGCGTGGCGCTGTTGACGCGGTGGATGCAGCGCAGATAGCTGCGCACGGTCTCCTGCAGGCCGAACTCCAAAGCGTCTGCAATCAAGGCGTGGCCAATAGACACCTCCAACACCCCGGGCACAGCCTGCAAAAACTCGGTCAGGTTGTTTTGATTCAGGTCATGGCCGGCATTGAGCTCCAAGCCTTCGCGCAGCGCCGCCTGGGCCGTGGCGGTGTAGCGAGCCAACACATGGGCTTGGTCGGCACTTCCATGGGCGCGGGCATAGGCTTCGGTGTACAGCTCCACGCGCTGCGCACCCAACTCGCGAACAAAGGCCATGGCCTGCGGCTCGGGGTCCATGAAGAGGCTGACACGCACACCCAGCGCGCGCAGCTCTGCGAGCAAGGGACGCAAGCGGTCCATGTCCTGAGGCAAGTTCCAGCCGTGGTCTGAGGTGGACTGGCTCACACTGTCAGGCACAAAGGTGCATTGATCAACCGGCAGGTTCTTCTGTTTGAGCTCGCGCACCACCTCCATCAGGTTGTGAAATGGGTTGCCCTCAATGTTGTACTCGGCTTGTGGCCAGCTCTTCATCAACTCGGCCAGCTCAACCACGTCATGCGGCCGAATGTGGCGCTCGTCGGGCCGAGGGTGCACGGTGATGCCTTGCGCCCCTGCCTCAAGGGCCAGGGTGGCAGCACGGGTGACACCCGGGATACCTAAGCTGCGGGTATTGCGCAGCAAAGCGACCTTGTTCAGGTTCACCGACAAAGCGGTGTGGCCACGGTAGTTTTCTAATCCCGTACTGATGAGTGGGTTCATGGTGGGGGTAGACGTGCAACCTAGAAAAAGTAGTTAAACACGCCCGAGTGGGCTGCGCTGCGGTGCGCTGGCAAGGCAGGACGACGCGGCGGGCTCGTGCCCGCAAGGAGGAGCAACGCCGCCAGCGTGCCGCAGCGCAGCTCAATCGGGTGTGTAGCGCTGTGGCTATAGAGGTAAAGATGATCGTGAAAGAAAATATCAGTGTTCATATGCTGTTGCAAGCGGAAGAAAGCGGTTAACTGCTTTTTCTGGGTTCAAGCGCTTGCACGTCCAACATCAGCTGGCGCGTGCGCAAGTGGGGGGAGCCCAAATGATAGTGAAGCAATCCGCGTAGCGCCGAGCGAAGCTCAGACAAGTGGGCGGCACAAGCCTGCTGCAAAGCCAGCAGGCTGCCGTGTTGCAATGCGGCTTGCAAACCAACCAGTGCACGACCGCTGACAGCGGCTGCGTCTGCCGCTGTAGCAATCAGCACACCAGCCTGTGGGTCTAGGGTGTAGCTGGCGTCCAGCTCCACAGTTTGCTGGGTCAAGGTCACCAAACTCAAATCGGGCAACAAGCCCAGTGTTTGCAACAGCTTGAGTTCAAAAGCGCGCAGGCTGGCTTGCACCGCCGCTTCGGACGGGTTGGCCAAATGCGGCAGGGTCTGTGCGTAGGCATCAAACAAGTCGGCATGGGGATCAGACTTGGCCAACAATTTCATCAACAACTCATTCAAGTAGAGGCCGCTGAACAAGGCGGCCCCCGTGAGCATGGCTTGACCACCGGCCCATTCGGCACCGCGCAGGTTTTGTACTTCGGAGGCCGAATCAGACGCGGGCGCGCGCCCTAACGAGAGCAGCAAGCGCTGAAACGGCAGCAGCACCGAGCGCAACTGCGAGTAAGGTCGCCTGGCGCCTTTGGCGACTAAAACCAAACGACCTGACTCGCGGCTGAAGACGTCGAGAATAAGGCTGGATTCGCTCCACATGTAGTGGTGCAACACAAAGCCATGGAGCGGTGCGCTACTGCGTGTCACTGCGCGGGCACTAGGGTCTGTTGACATACAAATCGCCCTTGCGCCGGGGTGGCCAAGGGTGCAGGGCAAGGCGTGCGACGCCGCCCAGGCTGGATGCCTGGGCCAGGAGCGCAACGCGGCCCTGCGCCCTTGGGTACCCCGGCCCACAGGGTGCAGCCCCCACAGGCCCCCACTCTTCGTTGCAAATGCTCGCGGGGGGGATGAACCCCCGCTGTGCTTTGCGCCTCAATTGGGAGCCTGTGGGGGCTGCACGCGAGGGTGATTTGTATGTCAACAGACCCTGGCTTATTCATAGCCGTAGCTGCGAAGGTGCTCTTCGTCGTCTGCCCAGCCCGAACGCACCTTGACCCACAGCTCTAGAAACACCTTGCCGCCCATGAGTTTTTCAAGCTCCACACGGGCTTCCGAGCCGATGCGTTTGAGCACCGCCCCCTGGTCGCCAATGACCATGCCTTTGTGGGCATCACGTTCCACCACTATGCTGGCGGCAATGCGTTTGAGCTGGCCTTCTTCTTCAAACTTGTCGATGACGACGGTGGAGGTGTAGGGCAACTCGTCGCCCATCAAACGGAATAGTTTTTCGCGAATGATTTCACTGGCCAAAAAACGCTCGCTGCGGTCGGTGAGTGCGTCTTCTTCGTGAAACCAAGCTTGTTCGGGCAAGTAAGGCTTCAAGATTCCCAGTAACCTGCCCACATCAGCCTCTTTGCGAGCAGTCAGGGGAACAAACTCGGCGAAGGGATGTCGTTCCTGCATGCTTTTGAGCCAGGGTGCCAACTCGGCGCGGCGGTGTACAGCATCAAGCTTGTTGGCCAACAACACAACGGGTTTTGCATACTCACCCTTGGGCATGAGGGACAGCACTTTGGCATCGTCCAGCCCAAAGCGCCCTGCCTCCACCACGAAAAGCACCAAGTCCACATCGCCCAACACCGAGGTCACGGTGCGGTTCAGGTTGCGGTTCAGTGCCGCGCTGTGTTTGGTTTGAAAACCAGGCGTGTCGACAAATACAAACTGCGTTTCATCAACCGTGCGGATGCCGGTGATTCGATGGCGCGTTGTTTGCGCCTTGTTCGAGGTGATGCTGACCTTTTGCCCCACCAGTGCATTGAGCAAAGTGGACTTGCCCACATTGGGACGCCCAACGATGGCGATCAGGCCGCAGCGGCGCGGGGCTGCCGCTTCAGGTGTGTTTGGCATCAAAGGTGAGGTCAGAAGGGGGAAGAACGGCTGAATGAATCAGGACTGCAAGGGGCCACCGGGACGATCGGTGGCTTTCAAGGCCTCAAGCATGCGGCTGGCCGCTTCTTGCTCGGCGGTGCGGCGAGAACGCCCCTCACCGCTGTGTTGGAGGCTGAGCGCTGGAACACTGCATTCCACCTCAAAGGTCTGTGCATGCGCTTGGCCGCGTGTGGCGACGATGCGGTAGAGCGGCACCGCCAAACGACGTGCCTGCAGCCACTCTTGGAGTTCGGTTTTGGCGTCTTTGGTCCAACTGGACAAGTCGGTATTGGCAATGGTGTCGCCGAACATGCGCTCCACCACCGTTTTGACAGCGTCAAAACCAGCGTCGACAAACACGGCACCAATCACGGCTTCCAGGGCGTCGGCCAAGATGGAGGGGCGCTGGGCACCGCCGCCACGCGCTTCACCTTCACTCAAGCGCAGCACATCGGGAAATCCGAAGGCCACAGCCACTTTGTGCAAACTGTCTTCTCGCACCAGGTGGGCACGCACGCGGGTCAAGTCGCCCTCATCGGAGCCAGCTAAACACTCAAACAAAATGCTGGAGATGGCCAGGCTCAGTACGGCATCACCCAAAAACTCCAACCGCTCGTTGTGGCCTGAGCCAAAGCTGCGGTGGGTGAGTGCACGCGCCAAAAGTGCCGGCTGCTCAAACGTGTGGCCCAGTCGGGCTTGCAGAGCTTCCAGCATGGCGTTCATGGCAATCACCTGCGCTCAATTAGACCGTGCCACGCCTTTGTACTTGATGAGCAAGTACACAGGTTCAAACAGCATGATTTCTTTGTCGTAAGCAAAACGGATGACGAGTTTTTCGTTCTCTTTGGTGATTTCCAGGTCCTTGCCGCTGATGGAGCTGATGGAGTACTCGATTTGTTTGGTGCGCTCAAACGTGGCACGAATGTCAGGGACTGTGCCAGTGCTCTCTTTGGCGAGTTTGGTGACGGCTTTTTGGATGGTGGCGTATTCGTTGACCGTTGGCAGCACATTGAGCACCAACATGGCCACGATACCAATCAGCACCGCCCAAAACATCAGGCTAAGCAAGGTCACCCCGCGTTGACGACGTGGGCGCGTATTCAATTGATTCATACCAGCTTTCTCCTCATTCAATTCTTAGAGCAACACTTGATTTCAGTGGAAGGCACCAATACGACCGAGGTTACCGAAATTCATCCATACAAAAAAGGCCCGGCCGACAATGTTTTCGTCCGGCACAAAACCCCAGTAGCGTGAGTCCTGGGAGTTGTCGCGGTTGTCGCCCATCATGAAATAGTGTCCTGGCGGCACCTTGCACGTCATACCTTCAGCACTGTAACGGCAGTTCTCCGCAAACGGAAAACCGCCGTTGGCGGGGATGAAGGAAGGGCGTTCGACGTCCACCAAAATGCGGTGATCAACTTCGCCCAGCTTTTCGCTGAACTGCTTGGCATAGCGGCGCGAGTCGTCGTCGTAGAAATCGGGCAAGGCGGTGGTGCTGAGCTGTTGACCGTTCAGGTAGAGGCGCTGGTTGCTGTAGCGAATTTCATCGCCAGGCACGCCGACCACGCGTTTGATGTAATCCACATTGGTATCCAGCGGGTACCGAAACACCATGACATCACCACGTTTCGGATCATGGTTAGACAAAATCTTCTTGTTGATAACAGGCAAACGGACGCCGTAGTGAAACTTGTTCACCAGAATCAAGTCGCCCACCAACAAAGTCGGAATCATCGATCCCGTAGGAATCTTGAAAGGCTCAAACAAAAAGGAACGCAACAAGAACACCGCCAGGATGACGGGGAAAAGTCCTGCCGTCCAGTCCAGCCACCAAGGCTGGGCCATCAAGGCCTGTTTGGCTTGCGCCAGGTTTCCTTCGTCAACCTTGCTGATCCCTTGTTGCGCGAGACTGTTTCGGCGCGCCTGCGTTTGCTGGTCGAGCAATGCGGCCGCTTGAACCCGACGCGGCGCAAAAATGAAACGCTCTGCCAACCAATAGGCAAAGGTGAACAGTGTCAAGCAGAACAACAGCAGAGAAAAATTTCCGCTCCATTTGCCGATGTACCAACCACCCAGATAAACCACCAACACGCTATAGAGCAATCCGGTCAAAGCACTCATCAGTCTTCCACTTGAAGGATGGCCAAAAACGCTTCCTGAGGCACTTCAACGGAGCCTATTTGTTTCATGCGTTTTTTGCCTGCTTTTTGTTTGTCCAGCAGCTTGCGCTTGCGGGAAATATCGCCACCGTAGCACTTGGCGATCACGTTTTTTCTCAGCGCTTTAATTGTCTCACGCGCAATGATGTTGGCCCCAATGGCCGCTTGAATCGCCACGTCGTACTGCTGGCGTGAAATCAGCTCGCGCATCTTTGCGACCACCGCTCGACTGCGGAACTGACTTTGAGCTCGATGCACGATGATGGACAGCGCATCCACCTTGTCACCGTTGAGCAAGATGTCCACTTTCACCACATCCGCCGCACGGTACTCCTTGAACTCATAGTCCATGGATGCGTAGCCACGGGAAACACTTTTGAGTTTGTCAAAGAAGTCGAGCACGATCTCGGCCAGCGGCATCTCATAGGTCAGCATCACTTGGCGACCGTGGTAGGCCATGTTCAGCTGGTTGCCGCGTTTCAGGTTGGCCAAGGTCATCACGGGCCCCACATAGTCCTGCGGCATGTAAAGGTGAACCGTGACGATGGGTTCACGGATTTCATTGATGCGGCCCAGGTCAGGCATCTTGGACGGGTTGTCCACCTGAACCACCTCGCCGTTGCCCAGCTGCACTTCATAGACGACGCTGGGCGCGGTCGTGATCAAGTCTTGATCGAATTCACGCTCCAGGCGCTCTTGCACAATTTCCATGTGCAGCAAACCCAGGAAACCGCAGCGAAAGCCAAAACCCAACGCTTGGCTCACCTCAGGTTCATAGCGCAGGGATGAGTCGTTGAGTTTGAGTTTCTCCAGCGCATCACGCAGCTGGTCGTACTCGCTGGCTTCCGTCGGGTAAAGCCCCGCAAACACCTGCGGCTGGATTTCCTTGAAACCAGGCAGCGCCTCGGTGGCCGGCCCGGCATTGTTAGGGAGTTTTTTATCCAAAGTGATAGTGTCGCCCACCTTGGCCGCTTGCAATTCCTTGATGCCGCAAATCACGAAACCCACTTCACCCGCTTTGAGTGAATCACGCGGCATCGACTTCGGCGTGAAAACACCCATGTGCTCGACCGGGTACACCGAGCCGGTGGCCATCATGCGTATGCGTTCGCCCTTGGACAAGCTGCCATCGACCACCCGCACCAACATGACCACGCCCACATAGTTGTCGAACCAGCTGTCGACAATCATGGCGCGCGGTGGGCCATCTGGATTGCCGCGTGGCGCCGGCATGCGCTTGATCACGGCTTCGAGAATCTCATCCAAACCCATGCCGGTTTTGGCGGAGCAAGGAATGGCATGTTCGGCGTCGATGCCAATCACGTCTTCAATTTCTTCCTTGGCGCGTTCTGGATCCGCCTGCGGAAGATCCATCTTATTCAGCACGGGAATGACTTCGACTCCCAGGTCGAGTGCGGTGTAGCAGTTGGCCACGGTCTGCGCCTCAACACCTTGTGACGCGTCCACCACCAGGAGTGCGCCTTCGCAGGCCGACAGCGAACGGCTCACTTCGTAAGAAAAGTCGACATGCCCCGGCGTGTCGATCAAGTTCAAGTTGTAGGTGATGCCGTCCAGTGCCTTGTATTGCAGCGATGCGGTTTGTGCCTTGATGGTGATGCCGCGCTCGCGTTCGATGTCCATCGAGTCGAGCACCTGCGCCTCCATTTCGCGGTCAGACAAACCGCCGCAGCGGTGGATCAATCGGTCGGCCAAGGTGGACTTGCCGTGGTCGATGTGGGCGATGATGGAGAAGTTGCGGATGTGGTTCATGTGAAGTGAAAGTCGTCGCCGCGTTGCTTGCTACTTGGAGGTCACAACGGCATAGCCGTTGCGGCGCAAGCTCACATCGCTCGCGATGTGAAGGCGCTTAGCGCCGTGCTGCAGCCAAAAAAAAGGCACGTCGATTGAATGACGCGCCTTCCAACAAAACGTATGGCAACTGCATGTTGGTGATTCATTGTAGTCAAAAGCGCCGCGCTGGAAACCGCACCAATGCTGGATTTCTTCTCGTTGCAGGCTTCCAACAAGAAAAGTTGTGCACATTTTATCCACAATCTCTTGTGGAGTGTTTGGGGATATTTTTTGAATCCTCACGGCGTTGCGCTAAACAAGGCCAAAGCGACTGATAGAAGCTGGAATTGCAGCTGTTCCAGCGTTCAATGTCCGCTTTGACATGAAAGTTAGTAATAACAAACATTGGTTTTGTGCCGGGATTCTGTTTCGAAAAAAAATCCCAATCCGGTTTCAGCACCCAAGCCGACTACCGCAATGCGGAAAGACCCGCCGGAGCGCTTGGTTGTTTGTCGGTTCAAATCGGTCAACGGGCCGGTCGGATGATGAGGTAGTTCACCCGCTCCCCTCTGCGCACCAGCACATTGATGGGCTTGTTTTTGTCGGCCTTGGCCAGCACCGCTTCAAACTGCTTGGCGCTGTTGACATCCGTATTCTCCAGCGCCAGGATCACATCGCCCTCGCGCAGACCTGCGCGCGCTGCTGCACCATCGACGGCTTCAACACGCACACCACCTTTGACCTTCAGCTCACGGCGCTGGGCATCACCGAGGTCAGCAACCGACAAACCCCAGCTGCTAACGACGGGCGCAGGGGTCGCCTTGGGCTCTTTGTCATTGGTTTTGCGAGGACGATCGGCCTCGAACTCCACCACAGTGACGGTCAGGTCGCGGTAGCTTCCGCGACGAAACACCTGCAAACTGGCCTTCTGGCCGGGTTTAATCGCGCCCACGATGCGCGGCAAATCACCCATTTTCTCGATGGTGCGCCCCTCGAACTTGGTGATGATGTCGCCTGGTTCGATGCCCGCTTTTTCAGCAGGACCTCCCGCCTCTACGCTGCCCACCATGGCGCCGAAAGCCTTGCCCAGTCCAATAGACTCGGCCACTTCTTTGCTGACCTGCTCGATCTGCACCCCAATTCGGCCACGAATCACTCGGCCATTGGTACGCAGTTGTTCGGCGACACGCGAGGCTTCGTCGATGGGAATGGCGAACGAAATTCCCATGAAACCGCCGGAGCGGCTGTAAATCTGCGAGTTGATGCCCACCACCTCGCCGCGCAGGTTGATCAAAGGACCGCCGGAATTTCCAGGGTTGATGGCCACGTCGGTTTGGATCAAAGGTACGAGGTCGCCGGTGTCACGTGCTTTGGCGCTGACGATGCCTGCGGTGACCGTATTCTCCAAACCAAAGGGTGAACCTATGGCCATCACCCATTCGCCGACTTTGAGCCGGTTCACATCACCAATGCGAACCGACGTCAAACCGGTGGCCTCAATCTTGACCAAGGCCACATCGGAGCGTTTGTCGGCGCCAACAACACGTGCTTTGAACTCTCGTTTATCGGTCAGGGTAACGAACACCTCATCCGCACCTTCGACGACGTGGGCATTCGTCATCACAAAACCATCTGCGCTCAAGACAAAACCCGACCCCACACCACGAGGTTGAGCGTCTGCTTCCGGTTGAGGCACCGCACGGCGTGGGTCACGGCCACCACCACCCGGGTTGCCCGGAATGGGCAGCCCAAAACGTCGGAAGAATTCCAGCATGTCCTCGTCAATCTCTGGTGTGGCGCCACCTCGTGCACTGCGGCCACGCTCTGTCGTGCGGATATTGACCACCGCCGAGCCGACTTTTTCAACCAATTCGGTGAAATCCGGAAGGACTTGGGTTTGGGCTTGGCTGGTTGCGGGCGCGGACCACAACACGGCCAGGCTCAATGCAGTTGCTGTCAACAATTGCGTCAGTCGTTTCATGTTCAACCCCATGGAAAAACAATTGATGATTGAGAAGGAAACTGGTTCATGGCGTCTAAGCGCAGTACAAAAAATTGGTGATAACCGCAGAGCAATGTGATCGGCGGAAAATGGCAGGTCTTACTTCTTTTTCTGCAAGCCCAGAGCTAAAGAACGTAAGGTCGCCATGGGTACGTCACCGACAGCTGTGATCCACCAGTCCGCCTGGCGCGTCGAGAACGTTCGTGTGGCACCCAAAAATACGGGAACTTGCCGGCCATGTCGCGCGCCATCGAAGGGTTCGATAAACACCGACACGTGGGTCAGGCCATCAGAGTAGATGACTTGAAGTGCTTTCGTCGGCACGACGTTGGCGGTTTGCAGCCGCTCACTGCTGTTCGAATCTTGCGTTGCACCCCACGGGCGTTCGAAACAACGAATCTCCTTGAAACCAGGAACAAGAGCACGCAATTGCCAGCCCTGTGCATCCAAAGTGGTCGGTGTCATCTCAACTTTGATGGATCGGAAAGAGCTCAGTTTTCTAATGGCAGACAAAATCTGCTCTGGTTGCGCTTTGACCCCGATGGTGACTTCGGAAAAAGCAGACGACTCCAGCACTTCGTTACGCTCGCCCACCACATCGGCACGCAGCAACAGGCCCGACACTTTGTCGGACCACAGCCGATAGCCGTAGCGATGCTCGTCTTTGGGTTTGAGCAGCAACACCATGGCGTCGTGACCCGCAACGCGCTCTACTCCTTGAAAACTAAGGACTTCATAGTTGGTGAAAACTTGCTCATCTGCACCAAGTAACAGTGCAGGAAAGGTAAAGCGGCTGTCACGTTTTTCTACCACCACCACACCGCTTTGCGACCAAACGGTGTGCACGATGTCGTTGTGACGCAGCAATTGGCGTGGAGGGCCATCCAAGGAATCAACCCGCTCGAATTGATTCTGTCCTTGGCCGTAATGGGTGATGCGCGCACTGCTCATCGCACCACCGGCACTGAACACAAAGGTACCGCTGAAGCTGCGCTTCTTCGTTGCCTCCTGAATGCGGAGCAACCAAGCGCGAGTTTCACTGTCTGGCATGGCAATAGCCGGACCAAAAACGGCCGTCTGAGCACAAGCCAAAGCCGCGAACGCCCCCAAAAGGCAGGCCACCACACTGCGCGTTAAGAAACGAGATGTCGCCATAGGGCTCAGCGAGCCGCCGACTCAAGCACGGCTTGGCGCAGCGATCCAGACGCGGCGCCAAGAACAGACGCGGAGGAAAACTGTTTGTGGGCGGCCAAATAGCGGTCCAGCTCGGCATCACGAACCACAGCGCCAGCGCCCACATTGGTATCCGAAGAAGCTACCGCCGAAGGTGAAGCGGAAAGCGGCGCAACCTCCGTCTGAGCAACAAGAGCGCCAGAATCGACTGGTAAAGGCACACGAAACACGGACCACGCACCGGCCACTGCGATAAATCCTGCTGCAACGGCTGATGCAGTCCACCAAGCCCGACGGCTATTTCGCGCCGCAGGATGCTTAGCAGCGACAACAGGCTCGCCCTGGGTCTGGGTTGGAGGAGGCTGTTGCGGCGCCAGCACAACGGGTTGCTGCGCCAATTCAGCCTGGATCCTGGCAAACAGCGCCGACTCATGAGCCCCGCTGCGGGCAAGGTCTTCTGACCGCAGTACGTCGCCGATCAAGTGGTAGTCGGCCCACTGAATTTGCGCCTGCTCGTCGCCACGCCACAGTTCGCATGCGGCCAGCGTACCGCGTGCATCAAGCTCACCGTCGGCCAAGGCTGACAGAAGTTCTGTCCTTGCTTGCTGCGGCTGTGAAGGATTGGACATTCCAGGCTCCAGTTTCAAATCAACAAATGGCTTGGATAGCAAAACACGCTGAGGCTACCAGCGCTCGCCATCTCGGGTATCGAGCAAGGGCCGCAAGCGCAGGGCAATGGCCTCACGGGCCCGAAAAATACGGGAACGCACGGTACCGATGGGGCAGTTCATCATCTCGGCAATCTCTTCATAACTCAAACCTTCAATCTCCCGAAGGGTAATGGCCTGGCGCAAGTCCTCTGACAAGGCTTCGACCGCCAAGTTCACTGCCCGGGCCACTTGTTTGCTGGCCAGGACTGCATCCGGCGTCTCTCCGTCGGTTAGTTCGTTTTCAACCCGAGAAGTTTCATCATCCTCGTCACGAGAAAGCCGCGCCGACTCGGTGACCAAGGGATCCCGTTTCAGCTGCAACAAAGCCTTCTTGGCGGTGTTGACTGCAATTCGGTACAGCCAGGTGTAAAAGGCGCTCTCCCCTCGAAATTGCGGGATGGCGCGGTAGGCCCGGATGAAGGTTTCTTGGGTGATGTCCTGCACGATGTCCACATCGCGCACCATGCGGGCCACCAAACGCTCGACGCGCCGCTGGTACTTGACGACCAACATCTCAAAGGCTTTGACGTCGCCCTGTTTGACGCGCTCTATCAAGGGAGCGTCAACATCGGGCAAAAGCTCACGCTCCGTCACAACAGGCCTCTTCGGTGCTCGGCTTGCGCCAACAATGCACAGCGCAGGCCATGCCACTGCGTGGCCAGCCCCCAGCGCTGCAGAGGAAGCCAGCGGTATCGGTTCGACAGACGTGGCCCTGTGGCGACCGGCTCCAGTTGCAGCAACATCCAGGCGCCAAGGTCAAGGCGGACCCGTGGCTGAACGCACCACGGCTCGACACCCACATCACTCGGACCGCCCAACCACCACTGTTCGCCGTCCCAGCGCAGACTCACGGCGCTCAAACGAGAACACCACAAGGCAGCAAACAGCACAGGCGCCAATACAGCCAAGGCAAGCCAATAAACAAGGTCATCGGAACCTGTGGTCACGGATTGAGCCCCTCCGGCAAGCCATGCGGCCAGACTGCACGCCGCGAAGACCCACAACGCGGCCGTGGCGGCCGTCCACACCGTGAAACGATCAACCAGCACGTGCACCGGGGGTGCGGTACGGCTCATCAAAGTTTTAGATGCGCTTGAAAACCAAGCTGCCGTTGGTGCCGCCAAAACCGAAGTTGTTTTTGAGGGCATAAGTGATCTTCATTTCTCGCGCGGCATTGGCGCAGTAGTCCAGGTCACAGTCAGGATCCTGGTTGAAGATATTGATCGTCGGCGGCGAGATTTGTTTGGCCACAGCCAACACGGTGAAAACCGATTCGATGCCACCGGCCCCGCCCAGCAAATGCCCTGTCATGGACTTGGTGGAATTCACCACCAGCTGCTTGGCATGCGCACCAAAAGCCAGTTTGATGGCATTGGTTTCGTTGACATCACCCAAGGGGGTAGAGGTGCCGTGGGCATTGAGGTACTGAACCTGATCGGCATTCACACCCGCATTTCGCAGGGCGGCGTTCATGGAGCGTTTGGGGCCATCCACGTTGGGGGCAGTCATGTGGAAGGCATCGGCGCCCATGCCAAAACCGACCAACTCCGCGTAAATTTTCGCGCCCCGCTTTTTGGCGTGCTCATACTCTTCAAGCACCAACACGCCCGCGCCTTCACCCAAAACAAAACCATCCCGGTCTTTGTCCCAGGGACGGGATGCGGTCAGCGGATCGTCGTTGCGCGTCGACAAAGCACGGGCAGCGGCAAAACCACCAACGCCCAACGGCGATACCGCCGCCTCGGCGCCACCGGCAATCATCACATCGGCATCGCCGTACTCAATCAAACGCCCTGCTTCGCCTATCGCATGCAAGCCCGTGGTACAGGCGGTAGCGATGGCCAGGTTCGGACCTTGAAAGCCGTATTTGATCGATACATGCCCCGAGATCATGTTGACGATGGACGCAGGAATGAAAAACGGCGAGATCCGCCGCGGCCCCTTGGCCGTCAGCTCGCCGTGTGTCGCTTCGATGAGAGGCAAGCCACCAATGCCAGAGCCCAAAACGCATCCAATGCGTTCTGCTTGTTCACCAGTCAGTGCATTGCCCGTCGGCAGCCCGGCATCTTCAACCGCTTGGATGGCCGCAGCCAAACCGAAGTGAATGAAGGTGTCCATGTGCCGGGCTTCTTTGGCGGGGATGTAATCCTCGATGTTGAAGCCTTTGACCTCACCCGCAAACTTGCAAGCAAAGTTGCTGGCATCAAAGCGGGTGATGTTGGCGATGCCCGATTTGCCTTCGAGCAAATTGGCCCAAGCTTGCGCCACCGTGTTGCCCACAGGGCTGATCAGGCCAAGTCCAGTGACGACGACGCGGCGACGGTTCATGTGATCTCTGGACAGAAACTCAGGCCTTTTGGTGCTTCAGTGCGTAGTCGATGGCCAACTGCACCGTGGTGATCTTCTCGGCTTCTTCGTCGGGAATCTCAATGCTGAACTCGTCTTCCAAGGCCATCACCAATTCGACGGTGTCCAAAGAATCAGCGCCCAAATCGGCCACAAAGGCTTTCTCGGGAGAGACATCAGCTTCAGGAACGCCCAACTGCTCGGCAATGATTTTTTTAACACGTGCTTCGATATCGCTCATAACTCCTCCAGGAATGTGGTCATAAACAGCCCGAGATTCTAAGCGGTGCGACGCACCGTGCTCCGGTCGGGCGACTCCGGGCTTTTTTCTAACGTTCGCGTTCGCTCAATTCATGAACATGCCGCCATTGACATGTAGTTCGCTGCCAGTGATGTAACCCGCTTGCTCAGAGGCCAAAAACGCGACCAGGTGGGCCACGTCATCGGCTTGACCCAAACGGCCCAAAGGGATTTGCGCGGTCAATGCGGAAATCTGGGCCTCGGACAAAGCCCTGGTCATGTCGGTGTCAATGAAACCGGGTGCCACACAGTTCACGGTGATGTTGCGGCTGCCCAATTCCCGGGCCAAAGAGCGCGTCATGCCAGCCACGCCCGCTTTGGCTGCCGCATAGTTGGCCTGCCCGGCATTGCCGCTGGCGCCGACAACAGAAGTGATGTTGATGATGCGACCGAAACGTTGTTTCATCATGGGCCGCATGACGGCGCGACTGGTGCGGAAAACGGCTTTAAGGTTGGTGTCCATCACCGCGTCCCAATCGTCGTCTTTCATGCGCATGGACAGTCCGTCTCGCGTGATGCCCGCGTTGTTGACGAGAACATGCAGGCCACCATATTGTTTAACAATGCTCTCAACAGCAGCATCCACGGAAGCCGCGTCGTTGACATTCAAACAAAGGCCCCGCCCGCCAAACGGTTCAGCCAAGGCTTGCGTGATGCCACTTGCACCGTCTTCGCTGGTTGCGGTTCCGATGACGCTGTAGCCCTTTTGCGCCAAGGTCAGCGCAATGGCCCGACCGATGCCGCGCGATGCACCCGTCACCAGGGCGACTTGTTTTGAATTGGCGTTGGTCTCGCTCATACCAGCATCCCTTTTGCGTCGTTCAAAGATGCAGGATCAAAAACGGACGCACTGACCGCCTCAGGATCGACACGTTTGACAATCCCGGCCAATACTTTTCCAGGACCACACTCAACAATATGCGTCATGCCACGTGCACGCATGGCCTGCACCACTTCCACCCAGCGCACCGGGCCAAACGCTTGGCGATAGAGTGCGTCGCAAATGGCGGTGGGCTCCTTGGGGTCTTGAACGTCGATGTTGTTCAGAACAGGAATGCGCGGGCTTTGCCAAGCCACAGTGGCCAAGCGGGGCCGAAGTTTCTCAGCGGCGGGCCGCATCAAACTGGAATGAAATGGCGCCGAAACAGGCAGCAGCAGAGCGCGTTTAGCGCCCTTCGCTTTAAGCAACTCGCAGGCCTGGTCCACCCCCGCTTTGCTGCCGGCGATGACGGTTTGTTTGGGGTCGTTGTAGTTGGCCGCTTCCACCACCTCACCGCTGTTCTGGGCCACCTCGGCACAACCATCACGCACCGTCTGGGCATCCAAACCCAGGATGGCCGCCATCGCACCGACGCCGACAGGAACTGCCTCTTGCATGGCTTGTGCACGAAAACGCACCAGCGGCAAGGCCTCGGCCAGTGTGAGCGCACCCGCTGCTACCAAAGCCGTGTATTCACCCAGCGAGTGTCCGGCGACCATGGCGGGCTCAGCGCCCCCTTCATGACGCCAGGCGCGGTAACAAGCGATGCCCGCAGTCAGCATGACGGGCTGGGTGTTGGTGGTGAGGTCGAGGTCTTCTTTGGGGCCCGTGTGAATCAAAGCAGCCATGTCTTGACCCAAGGCCTCTGAGGCTTCGGCCAAAGTCTGGCGCACCGCCGGGTGGTCACCCCACGCATCCAGCATGCCAACGGACTGGGACCCTTGGCCTGGAAATACAAAGGCAAACGCAGTCATGGAATATGTCTCTGTTTTTGATGGGAAAGCTGAAGCGCCAAAGCGCTTAGAAGTCGAGCAGCACCGCGCCCCATGTGAAGCCGCCGCCCACCCCTTCAAGCATCACTGTGTGGCCGTGCTGAATCTTGCCAGCGCGCACGGCCGTATCGAGCGCCAGTGGAATGGAAGCCGCGGATGTATTGCCATGTTGATCCACGGTGACCACCACTTTGTCCATGGGCAACTGCAATTTTTTGGCCGTGCTTTGCATGATGCGAATGTTGGCTTGGTGCGGAATCAACCAATCAATGTCCGTGGCCTGACGGCCTGCCTTGACGAGCACAGAACGCGCCACGTCTTCGAGCACGCTCACGGCCAGTTTGAACACGGCCTGTCCTTCCATGCGCAGCAAAGGATCTCCCGTCACCTGCCCACCCGCGACCGTGCCTGGTGTGCAAAGAACGCCGCTGTGCCGTCCATCGGCATGCAGCTCGCAAGCCAAGATGCCGGGCTCGTCGCTGGCGGCAAGCACCACGGCGCCCGCGCCATCGCCAAACAAAACACAGGTGGTGCGGTCTTGGAAATTCAGAATCCGGGAGAACACCTCGGCACCCACCACCAAGGCCTTGTTCGCGGCACCGGTGCGGATCATGGAATCGGCCACCGTCAGGGCGTAAACAAAACCCGAGCAAACTGCCTGCACATCAAAGGCTGCGGCGCCGTGGACACCCAATTTTTGTTGAAGAAAACAAGCAGTAGAGGGGAAGACCATGTCAGGGGTTGACGTGGCCACAATGATGAGGTCGATGTCCGCGGCCGCACAACCCGCCGCGGCCAGCGCTTTTTGCGATGCCACGAGGGCCAAATCGCTGCACACCTGGTCTTGGGCCGCAAAGTGGCGGAATCGAATGCCGGTGCGCTCCACGATCCACTCGTCAGTGGTTTCTACGCCCTGGGTGGCCAGCTGCGCCGCCAAGTCGGCATTGCTCAGGCGCTGCTCAGGCAGGTAGCTGCCAGTGCCGATGATTTGTGCGTAACGTGGTTTCATGGAGCCGACATCCTAGCGCTTGATGATTACGCCGCGAGATCGGGCTCATCAGGCGCGGCAACCCCCGCAGCCACCGGCGCCGCGTGAAGCAGCAAGGTTTTGGCAATTTGGTCGTGCACGCGGTCCAGCAGGCGATGCCTGGCCGCGTCGTGGGCACGGTTGAGCGCCTGTTCAAACGCGAAAGCATCGGCTGAGCCGTGGCTCTTGAACACCAGACCCCTGAGCCCCAGCAGTGCCGCACCGTTGTAGCGCCTGTGGTCGACCCTGGCCTTGAAATGTTTAAGCACGGGCAAGGCCACCACCGCCGCCAGCTTGGTGAAGACATTTCGGGTGAATTCTTGTTTGATGAAACGGGTGAGCATCAAGGCCAAACCTTCAGCAGTTTTGAGTGCCACATTGCCCACAAACCCGTCACACACCACGATGTCAGTGGTGCCTTTGAAAATATCGTTGCCTTCCACGTTGCCATGGAAATTGAGCACACCTTGACTCGCCGCCTGGCGCAGTAACTCACCGGCTTGTTTGATGGTTTCGCTGCCCTTGATGGCCTCTTCGCCTATGTTCAACAATCCGACCGTCGGGTTCTCTTTGCCTTCGACCGCCGAAACCAAGGCGCTGCCCATGACAGCGAACTGCAGCAGGTGCTCGGCGCTGCAATCCACGTTAGCGCCCAAATCCAAAATGGTGGTGTAGCCGTCTTTTTCGTTCGGCATCACGGACGCGATGGCCGGGCGGTCGATGCCCTCCACCGTTTTGAGCAGGTAACGCGACAACGCCATCAGTGCGCCGGTATTGCCGGCAGACACGCAAGCGTGGGCCTTAGCGGCACCGCTTTCGTTGGACTTCACCAAGGAAATCGCCACCCGCATGGAGGAGTCTTTTTTGCGCCGCAAGGCCAGTTCAACGGCATCGTCCATTTCGACGACTTCACTGGCCGCTTGGATCACGCAGCGTGGCCAGTTTGCAGCCGAGGCCAACGCCTGGGGTTGACCGACCAGAATCAATTCCGCTTCAGGATGTTTCGCCAAAAAGGCGTGGCAGGCTGGCAGGGTGACCGTCGGCCCGTGGTCGCCGCCCATACAGTCGACAGACAGTCGAACAGGGCCATGCAGGTCTTGAAAAGCACTGCTCATGGATTTGCCAGGACGATGGCCGACAAGTTGCAAGGCAAGCAGCAATATGCTTCACCGCACTCGGTCATTACCGGGCAGGCCATCCAGGACAACTCGCGAATCAGGCGATTACGCGTCGACTTTGGACTTCAGAACCTTGCGGCCACGGTAAAAACCGGTTGGGCTGATGTGGTGGCGCAAATGCGCTTCGCCCGTGGTCGGCTCGACAGCCGTACCCGGGACATTCAGCGCATTGTGCGAGCGGTGCATGCCGCGCTTGGAGGGCGACTTCTTGTTCTGTTGAACGGCCATGAAATTCTCCTAAACAGCCTTGGTTAGCCTCATCAAGGCTTCTTGAGCAAACGGTGTCAGTGAACAACCGGGGTCAATCAAGCTCGAAGGCAAGGTGACCCGGCGGGTATGTCCAGCGAACCGCAAAGCCTAGGATTCTAGCACGCGACACCCCAAGCTGGCTACCCTGGCCCGTGTCATGGGTTCAGTCAGGTTCCCCGACTTTCCAACCCGCCAAAGCGGCAAACGGATTGGGCCTGGTTTCGTCCACAAGGATGGGCGCCGCCACAGGCAGGGGCTCGGGGCAGCGTTCATGTTTGGGCACGAGGGGCAGGGCCAACAGGAGTTCGTCCTCCAGCAGTGCCCGAGCATCCAAGGACCGGCTCAGGGCCAGCACATCGTCATCGCTCTCGGCATCCAAAGCGGCTGCAGCGTCTTCACCTTGAACAAATCGGAGGCTTTGCACCACCTTCACCGGGAAACGAACCGGCTTCAAGCACCGTTGGCAGGTCATGGACAGTTCGGTTTGGGCCCGCATCACCAGCCAGATCTCCGCGTCATTGCCGCGCGTATTGCGCAACTCGCCTTGAATTTGCCATGTGAGCAGCTCTTCGGGCTGCACCGCTTCTTCAGGGGCTGCACAGGCGCTCAGGCGCTCCAACTGAATCAAAGGCCACGTGCCTTCCAGGCTTGCGCCGTCGCGCGCAAAAGCTTCCACGTCCAAATGCAAAGGGTCAAAGTGTCGAGATTTCATGGGCAAAGTGTACGTTCCTGGACAATGCAGTGCCGCTGCCAACCCGCAACAAAACTCCGATCCTCATGCCCCAACTCATCCTTGCATCGACATCAGCCTACCGACGAGAGCTGCTGGAGCGACTGCGTTTGCCGTTTGCGGTTTGTGCACCCGAGGTCGATGAAGCGGCGCTGCCCGACGAGGCACCGGCCCAAACGGCACGCCGCCTGGCCTTGCTCAAAGCCCACCACGTCGCCCAAGCACAACCGCAGGCGATCGTCATTGGTTCCGATCAAGTGGCCGACCTGGCCGGTGCCGCCCTGGGCAAACCGGGCACGCATGAGAACGCCGTTGCGCAGTTGCGCGCCATGCGCGGTCAGACCGTGACATTTCACACGGCGGTGGCTGTGGTCTGCCGCAGCCGCGAAACCGAGGAGGTGGAATTGATCACCGTGGAAGTGAAGTTTCGCCTGCTGAGTGACGCTCACATTGAAAACTACCTGCGCCAAGAACGCCCCTATGACTGCGCGGGCAGCGCCAAATGTGAAGGACTGGGCATTTCGCTGCTGGAGTATGTCCGCTGCGACGACCCCACGGCACTGATTGGCCTGCCCTTGATTCAAACCAGCGCCATGCTCAGGCAAGCGGGTCTGGACCCACTAGATCCACCCTCCCCATGAACAAAACCACCGCCGCCCCGATGGGCAAACTGGTGTTGATGCCCAACACCTTGGACTTCGGCTGCGACCAAGCCGAAGCGCCCAGCATTCAAAACGCGTTGCCGCATGCCGTCATCGAACAAGCCGCCCGGTTAACCCACTGGGTGGCTGAAAACGCGAAGACCACGCGTGCGTTTCTCAAGCGTGTGAACGAGGTCGTACCGCTGGTTCAGCCTTTGCAGAGCATCAGCATCGTTGAACTGCCTCGACCACCCAAGGGGCAAACCAATGCCTTGCCGCAAGACTTGAAGCCCCTGCTGGCGCCCACTTTGGCGGGTCATGACTTGGGGCTGATCTCGGAGGCAGGATTGCCAGCCGTGGCCGACCCTGGCGCAGCCTTGGTGCAGGCGGCCCATGCGGCCGGTATCGAGGTACAGGCTTTGTGCGGACCCAGCGCTTTGTTGCTCGCGCTGGCGGCGAGCGGGTTGCATGGCCAGTGTTTTGCGTTTGTGGGGTACTTGCCGGTGAACGAGGGCCAGCGTGCAGCCAAGTTGCGCGAATTGGAGACACTGTCCAAACGGCAGCAACAAACCCAGTTGCTGATTGAAACGCCCTACCGCAACTCCGCGCTTTGGACTGCTTTGATTTCGCAATTGCAACCCAGCACCCGGTTGTCGGTGAGTTGCGGACTGACCTTGCCCAGCGGTTTTTCAATCACGCGCACGGTGGCGCAGTGGCGGCAACAGGCGCTGCAATTGCCGAACGACACGCCCGCTGTTTTTTGTTTCTTAGCCGAGGCCTGAACGACGCAACCGCGGGCCCTTTTATCCCGCAGACTCTTCGGTGCGTTTGGCACCAAACAGGGCCGCCACTTTTTTCTTGGGCTTGATGTTGGCCGAGACGCCTCGGGCAGAAGACGTGGGCGCGTCAGGAATCGTCGTCACTGCCGTCGCCACACTGCCGCTGGGCTCGTACGGACGGTCGAAAAACGGGTCGCGCGATGCAGCAGAGGCTGAGGGCCGGGCATATGACGGTGCCGAGGAACGCCGAGGAGCCTCTTCCGCCGTCGGTGTTTCGCGACGACGGGGCTCACGAACCGTGCGTTCGTCGTTCAGTTCCAGCGGCTCTAAGTCGATTTTCTTCTTGATGAGTTTTTCAATGTCGGAGACCAAACGCGCATCATCACGTGTCACCAAGGTGACCGCCAAACCCGAGGCACCCGCGCGGCCGGTGCGGCCGATGCGGTGGACATAGTCTTCGGCATTGAAGGGCACATCGAAATTGAACACCGCGGGCAAGTCGGCAATGTCCAAACCACGCGCCGCCACGTCGGTGGCCACCAGCACATCCACCTCACCGCGTTTGAAAGCTTCCAGGGCCTTGAGGCGTTCGTCTTGGGATTTGTCACCGTGCAGCGCATTGGTTTTCAGGCCATCACGCTCAAAAGAACGAGCCAAACGGGCGCAGCCCAATTTGGAGTTCACGAAAACAAGGGCTTGAGTGAGCGCACGGTCTTTGATGAGTTTGAGTACCGCAGCACGTTTGTCGTCGGAACCCACGCTGTAAAAACGCTGCTCCACATTGGTGGCCGTGGCGTTGGGCCGGGCCACTTCCACCAAGATGGGGTTTTGCAAATAACTCTCGGCCAGGCGTTTGATCTCAGGCGAAAACGTGGCCGAAAACAGCAAGGTTTGGCGCTGCTTGGGCAGGTAGCTCAAGATACGCTGCAAGTCGGGCAAAAAGCCGATGTCCAGCATGCGGTCGGCTTCGTCCAGCACCACATACTCGACCTGGCCGAGTGAACAGTTCTTGGCCTCGATGTGGTCGAGCAGCCGGCCCGGGGTCGCGATCAACACCTCCACGCCCGCCTTCAACTCCAAGGTTTGGGGTTTCATGTCGATTCCACCAAACACCACGGCGGCGCGCAGCTTGGTGTGTTTGGCATAGGTTTTCACGTTGTTGGCGACTTGGTCGGCCAACTCCCGCGTCGGCGCAATCACCAGCGCACGCACAGGATGGCGAGCCGGAGACATGCTGGCGTTTTCGTGCTTGAGCATTTTCTGCAGCAGCGGAATAGAAAACGCGGCGGTTTTGCCCGTGCCGGTTTGGGCGGCACCCATGACATCACGGCCGTCCAAGACGATGGGAATGGCCTTGGCCTGGATGGGTGTCATGGCGGTATAGCCCGAGTCCAGCACCGCGCGCAGCAACTTGGGATCCAGCGGCAGGGTGTCAAAACGGGGGGCGACGAGGGGCGCAGGCTCAGGAGATAAAGTCGGCTGCTCGGGCAAGGAAGTGGTGTCTGTCATGGGGGGATTATCGTCTTGTCGAGGAATTTCACCTCGCAAGGCTGGCTGGCGATGCTCGCCACCGTCTGATTTGCCCATCCATTCGGACTAGGCTGGGTGTCAAACCGGCCCACTAGAATCCCCCCACCTCTTGACTACAGGCCTGTTCCCGCGGCCTCCACTTCCATGATCCTCGTCACTGGCGGCGCCGGTTTCATTGGCGCCAACTTCGTTCTCGACTGGTTGGCCCAACATGATGAACCTGTGCTCAATTTGGATGCCCTGACCTATGCGGGCAACATGGAGAACCTGGCCTCACTGAAGTCTGACCCACGCCATGTGTTTTTGCACGGCGATATCGTTGACGCGGCCTTGTTGGAAAAACTCTTCGAACAGCACCGCCCCCGCGCCGTGGTGCACTTTGCAGCCGAAAGCCATGTCGACCGCAGCATCCACGGACCCGGTGCTTTCATCAAAACCAATGTGGAAGGCACCTTCAACCTGCTGGAGGCCACACGCCAACATTGGATGAGCCTGGAAGGCGCGGACAAACAAAACTTCCGCTACTTGCATGTCTCGACTGACGAGGTGTATGGCTCGCTGAGCAAAGACGCTCCCGCCTTCACGGAATCCCATGCCTTCGAGCCGAACAGCCCCTATTCAGCGAGCAAAGCGGCCAGTGACCACTTGGTTCGTGCCTGGCACCACACCTATGGCTTGCCGGTGCTGACCACCAATTGCAGCAACAACTACGGGCCCTACCACTTCCCGGAGAAACTCATTCCTCTGATGATCGTCAACGCCCTGGCTGGAAAACCATTGCCCGTGTATGGCGACGGCCAGCAAATTCGCGACTGGTTGTATGTGAAAGACCACTGCGCCGCCATTCGGGTGGTGCTGGAAAAGGGCAAACCCGGTGAAACCTACAACGTAGGCGGCTGGAATGAAAAACCCAACCTCGACATCGTGCACACCGTGTGTGCCCTGCTGGATGAGATGCGGCCCAGCAGCGAAGGCCCCTACCAGCGGCTCATCACCTATGTGAAGGACAGGCCTGGTCACGATCGCCGTTACGCCATTGATGCGCGCAAGCTGGAAAGAGAACTTGGCTGGCGGCCCGCCGAGACTTTTGAGACAGGCATACGCAAAACCGTGCGCTGGTACCTGGAGAACGCAGACTGGGTGGCGCGCGTGCAAAGCGGTGCCTACAAAGACTGGGTCAAGACCCAGTACTCGGACAGCCCTTGACAACCAAACACCAACCGACAAGATGAAAATTCTGCTGCTGGGCAAAAACGGGCAAGTGGGCTGGGAGCTGCAACGCGCACTGGCGCCGCTGGGTGAGGTGGTCGCGCTGGACTTTGACAGCCCAGGCGAGTTGCGCGCCGACTTCTCGGAGCCGGAGTCTTTGGTGGCCACGGTACGTGCGGTCGCACCGCACATCATCGTCAATGCCGCCGCGCACACCGCCGTCGACAAAGCCGAAAGCGAACCCGACCTGGCCCGTGCCATCAATGCCACCGCACCTGGCGTTTTGGCACGCGAAGCGGCTGCCAGCGGCGCTTGGCTGATGCACTACAGCACCGATTACGTCTTCAACGGCCAAGGCCAAACGCCCTGGAAGGAAGACGATGCCACCGGCCCTTTGAGTGTTTACGGCCACACCAAACTGGAAGGCGAAAACTTGATTCGCCAAAGTGACTGCAAACACCTTATTTTTCGCACCAGCTGGGTGTACGCCGCACGCGGCGGCAACTTTGCCAAAACCATGCTGCGTTTGGCCAAAGAACGCGACCGCCTCACCGTGATCGACGACCAAGTGGGCGCGCCCACCGGTGCCGATTTGCTGGCCGACCTCACTGTCCTCGCGCTGCGCACCGCATTACAGCGCCCCGAGGTCAGCGGCACCTACCACGCGGTCGCGTCCGGCCACACCCACTGGCATGGTTACGCCCAGCATGTGATTGAATTTGCACGTGCTACGGGCCAAGCCATCAAAGTGGCCGCCGACCAAGTAGCTGCTGTGCCGACATCGGCCTTTCCGACGCCCGCCCAGCGCCCCGCCAATTCACGCATGAACACCACCAAGCTGCAAAACACCTTCGGTGTGAACTTGCCTGCTTGGCAATTTGGTGTGGAACGTATGCTGACCGAAATACTCGTTTAACAACGCACACCCTATGAACACTCCCACCGCACCCGCTCTTGCACCTGCACGCAAAGGCATCATCTTGGCTGGCGGCTCGGGCAGCCGTTTGCACCCCGCCACCTTGGCCATCAGCAAACAACTGCTGCCGGTGTACGACAAGCCCATGGTCTATTACCCCTTGGCCACGTTGATGTTGGCGGGCATCAAAGACATTCTGCTCATCAGCACGCCGCAAGACACGCCGCGTTTTGAAGCCTTGCTTGGAAACGGTCAGCAATGGGGCGTGAACATCCAGTACTGCGTGCAACCCAGCCCCGACGGTTTGGCACAGGCTTTCATCTTGGGCCGTCAATTTGTCGGCGGCCAGCCCAGCGCCTTGGTTTTGGGCGACAACATTTTTTACGGCCACGACTTTCAAGGCCTGCTGCGAAATGCTGCGCACCGGACCACGGGTGCCAGCGTCTTCGCCTACCACGTCACCGACCCCGAACGTTATGGCGTGGTCGACTTCGACGCTCAGCAGCGCGCTCTCAGCATTGAAGAAAAACCCAAGGCACCGAAGAGCAACTACGCCGTCACTGGCCTTTATTTTTACGACGAACAGGTCTGCGACATCGCAGCCGCCATCAAACCCAGCGCGCGTGGCGAGTTAGAGATTACCGACGTCAACGCGCAGTATCTGAAACAGCAGCAGCTCAGCGTAGAAATCATGGGCCGTGGTTATGCCTGGCTGGACACAGGCACCCACGACAGCCTTTTGGAAGCGGGCCAGTTCATCGCCACACTCGAAAAGCGCCAAGGCCTCAAGGTCGCCTGTTTGGAAGAAATTGCCTACCGCAGTGGCTGGATCAGCGCCAGCCAGGTCGAGAAACTGGCCCAGCCCATGCTCAAGAACGGCTATGGCCAGTACCTGCTGAAAATGCTCAAAGACAAGGTGTATTGATGCGCTTCATTCAAACACGCCTGCCCGACGTGGTCATCATTGAACCCGCCGTTTTCAAAGACGACCGCGGCTGGTTCATGGAAAGTTTCAACGAGAAGAAGTTTCAAGATGGGCTAACCGCTTTGGGTCTGCCCTTGCCCCGCCCTTTCGTACAAGACAACCACTCTTGCTCCGCCAAAGGTGTCTTACGCGGCCTGCATTACCAGTTGCCACCGCATGCCCAGGGTAAGCTGGTGCGGGTGGTCAAGGGCGCGGCCTTCGACGTGGCTGTGGACATACGCCCTGGCTCAAGCACCTTCGGTCAATGGGCCGGTGCGTTGCTCGATGCCCAAAACAACCACCAACTTTGGATACCCGAAGGTTTCGCCCACGGCTTCATGGCCTTGGAAGACGACACCCACTTCCTCTACAAAACCACCGATGTTTACGCCAAAGACTGCGAAGGCGCGATTGTGTGGAACGACCCGGAGATCGGCATCGAGTGGCCTCCACTCTCGGGCATGGCCCCGCGACTCGCGGACAAAGATGCACAAGCCCCCGTCTTACGCCAAGCGCGTCTGCCGGGATGACGGGCACGCGGTGATCTCGCTGGAATGAGGTCGACCGAAGAACACAGGCCCCGTGTCACGCTCTCCATCGTGAGCCATGGTCATGGCGCCATGGTGGTGGACTTGCTGGGTGATATTCAAGCGTTGCAGTGGCCCCGAGCGTCCTTCGAGGTGCTGCTGACACTGAACACGCCAGAAGACGCCAGCCTGTTCTCGTCGTTTCAAAACACCCTGCCCCTGCACATCATCACCAACCCCGAAGCAAAAGGTTTCGGTGCCAACCACAATGCCGCCTTCCAGCGCAGCCTTGGTCTTGCATTTGCGGTCCTCAACCCCGATGTGCGCCTGCCCCGTTTAGACCTCGACGCCTGGCTGGCCCCGCTGGGTCAAGACAAAGTCGCCGCTTGCGCCCCCTTGGCCCATGACAGCCAGGGCCAGTTGCAAGACAACGCACGCCGTTTTCCCACGCTAGGGTCGCTGGCCCGGCGTGTACTGACAGGTGTTCGCCAACCCAGCTACGACCCGCAGACTGGGCCACAGCACATTGACTGGGCAGCCGGTTATTTCGTGCTGCTGCGCCGCGACGCTTTCGAGCAAGTGGGCGGCTTTGACGAGGCCTATTTTCTGTACATGGAAGACGTGGACCTGGCGCGCCGCCTGTCGCACCAAGGCTGGAAAGTGTGGTGGGACACCACCACCCACATCATTCACGACAGCCAACGCGCCAGCCACAGGCAGTGGCGGCATTTGGGGTGGCACCTCAAGGGTGTAGCGCGTTACTTTTTGCGGTAACTTGGGATTGCGGGTGCTGATCCAGCGAGACACACGGTGTTCGTCATCCGCCAATTGCCCTTGAACGCAGCAAGAGCTGCACCACAAACACCCCGAGGAAGAATCCAAGGCCACCAAACACCACGGCATACAGCAGGCGATTGGTTCGCTTCTGCTCCTTCAGAAGCGCCTCCAAGGCCTGGTTGTCCAGACCTACAGGGGTGGCTGGCCGGGTCAAGGCCTGGTGCAACAAACGCGGCAATTCGGGCAGCAGTTGCACATAACGCGGTGCTTCGTTTTTCAGGCGTTCAACCAGGCCACGCCAGCCGATTTGTTTGTTCATCCAGTCTTCGAGGAAAGGCTTGGCCGTGTTCCACAGATCGAGTTCGGGATCGAGCTGGCGGCCCAAGCCCTCGACGTTGAGCAATGTTTTTTGCAGCAGCACCAGTTGGGGCTGGATCTCCACATTGAAGCGGCGCGAGGTTTGGAAGAGGCGCAACAACACCTGGCCGAGGGAAATGTCTTTCAACGGGCGGTCAAAGTGGGGTTCGCAGACGGCGCGGATCGCGCCCTCTAGTTCGTCGACACGCGTACTGGCTGGTACCCAGCCGGACTCCACATGCAACTCCGCCACGCGTTTGTAGTCGCGGCGAAAAAACGCGATGAAGTTTTGCGCCAGATACTCTTTGTCGAACTCTGTGAGGGTACCGACAATGCCGAAATCCAGCGCTATGTAGCGTCCGAAAGTGGCAGGCGCAATGCTGACTTGGATGTTGCCCGGGTGCATGTCGGCATGGAAAAAACCATCGCGGAACACCTGGGTGAAAAAGATGGTAACGCCATCGCGGGCCAACTTCGGAATGTCCACGCCCGCGTCTTTCAAACGCTGGGTTTGGCTGATGGGCACGCCCTTCATGCGCTCCATCACGATAACGGTTTGGGTGCACAAGTCCCAGTGCATCTCGGGCACCATGATGATGTTGAGCCCGGCCATGTTGCGGCGCAGCTGCGCCGCATTGGCAGCCTCGCGCACCAGATCGAGTTCGTCGTGCAGGTAGTTGTCGAACTCGGCCACCACTTCTTTGGGTTTCAAACGTTTGCCATCGGCAAAGAGTTTTTCTACCCAGTGCGCCAAGGTGCGCATCAAGGACAGGTCGTCCTCAATCACCGCCAGCATGCCAGGGCGCAGCACTTTCACCGCCACCTCGCGGCCGTCTTTCAAGGTGGCGAAATGCACTTGGGCAATCGACGCGCTGGCGATAGGTTCGGCTTCGAAAGTAGCAAACACCTGCTCAATGGTTCGGCCGTAAGCCTTTTCGATGAGTTGGCGCGCTTGCGCAGCGGGAAATGGCGGAACGTTGTCTTGCAGATTAGCCAACTCGTTGGCAATGTCAGCGGGAATCAGATCGCGCCGTGTGGACAGCACCTGCCCAAATTTTACGAAGATGGGCCCAAGGCGTTCCAGTGCCAAACGCAAGCGGGCGCCGCGCGGTGCATCCAAGCGCCGACCAATGGTGATCACACGCACCAGGCCACGCACCCAGCGCTGTTTGAAGTGGGACAAGACTAACTCATCCAGACCGTATCGCAACACGGTCACCACAATCACCACCAGACGAGCAACGTGCCTCATGGTGCGGATGGCGGCGGAGATTTGTCGGTGGCCGGGCCACCACCACGCCAGCGCTGTGCCAGCGCAGCCAAGGCCTCCTTAGCGCCGTTCGCCCACACACCCAGTTGGTGTGCCGGGCCTTGGCCCAACCAGCGGGCGATGTCGTCTTGGATGTCCCAGCGCAGGTTGTCCATCAGCCAGCTGATGTCACCTGCCAGGGCCGCGTCACCTGAAACGTCAACGCGTGGACGCTGGCCGGACAGTGCCTGCAACAACATTTGCGCCGGGTTCTTGGCTTGAATGCTGATGGTGAGGTCAGGCGGCGCATCCATGGGGTTGCCAACCGACGCGGGCTGCCACTCCAGCAGCCCAGCGGGCGTGATGGCAAAGACCAAGGTCGGCCACGCGGGAAGACTGCTGGGCCAATCGACCACATTCAGCTGCACACGGCGGCCGCTGTGGGGTTGGAGTTTGGCGGTGGCGACGCCTTCCGAGGACAGCACGTGGTTGAGCAACAAGGTGAGGCGATGCATCACCGCCGGGGTGACAAGGGACTGCAGTGATTCAAGCATGCTGGCATTGTAGGCAGGCCACGAGCCAGGCCGGGAAGCAAGTCACGCGGGATGCAGCACAATTCAGGTTTGATGCGCGGGCAATGCCCGCCTCTTGTTGCTCGCCCCTTGGATGCTTGCGGTTTGACCTCTTCCACACCCCCTCTTGTATTGCTCACCGGTGCCACGGGCTACATCGCCTCGCACACTTGGTTGGCCCTGCTCGAAGCCGGATTTCGGGTGGTGGGGGTGGACAACTTTTACAACAGCTCCCCCTTGGTGTTGGAGTGCATTCAAAAACTCAGCGGTCAGGCGCCTGTTTTTCATCAAGTTGACGTTTGCCAAGCACCTGCGTTAACCGAAGTTTTTGCACAGCACAGCGTAGACGCGGTGGTGCACTTCGCCGCCCACAAGGCCGTGGGTGAGAGCCACGCCCAAGCGCTGGCCTACTATGCCAACAACATCGGCGGTCTGCTGAACCTGTGCCAGGTCATGCAACAACACCAATGCCACAGTCTGGTGTTCAGCTCCAGCGCGACCGTCTATGGAACGCCCGAAACCTTGCCCCTGCGTGAAGACGCACCACTGTCCACCACCAACCCCTACGGTGCCACCAAGCTGATGGGTGAAAACATCCTGCGCGATGTGGCGGCCGCTGACAGCCGCTGGTGCATGGGCATCTTGCGCTACTTCAACCCCGCTGGCGCCCACGAAAGCGGCCTGATGGGTGAAGCACCGCAAGGCACGCCGAACAACCTGCTGCCCTATGTGTCGCAGGTGGCTTGGGGCCAACGTGAGTGCTTGCGCGTTTTTGGCCGCGACTACGACACACCCGACGGCACTGGCGTGCGCGACTACATCCATGTGATGGACTTGGCGAGCGGCCATGTGGCCGCGCTGCGGTATTTGCTGGATAGAAAAAAGTCACTGACTGTCAACCTGGGCACCGGCCAGGGTTACAGCGTGCTGGAGGTGGTCAAAGCCTTCGAGCAGGCCAGCGGCCGCCGCGTCCCGTTGGAATTTGTGGCGAGACGACCTGGTGACGTCGGTGCCTGTTACGCTGACCCCACTGCTGCTGCCGGCCTGCTAGGGTGGCGTGCCACCCGCAGCCTGAACCAAATGTGCCTCGATGGCTGGCGCTGGCAAGAAATGAATCCCCATGGCTACACGAGTTGATCCGATGAACCCAGTAACCGTTCTCCCCGTCATCATGGCTGGCGGCAGCGGCACGCGGCTGTGGCCGCTGTCGCGCGCTCAGTACCCCAAGCAGTTTTTGATTCTGCAGGGCAACCAAAGTTTGTTTCAACAAGCAGCGCAGCGTTTGGCGGTTGTTGCCACGACCGATATCCAGGTGCTCACGCCTTGTGTGGTCGGCAACGAAGAGCACCGCTTTTTGGCGCTTGATCAGCTTCGCGAGCTGCGGCAAACACAGGCGCAGTTGCTGCTGGAGCCCACAGGTCGCAACACCGCGCCTGCCATGACCCTGGCTGCACTGCATGCCCAGGCAGTGCATGGTGACCCCGTACTCGTGGTCACAGCGGCCGATCAAACTGTCACCGACGAAGCCGCGTTCACACAAGCCGTGCGTGCCGCAGTGAAAAAAGCGGCCGAGGGTTCGATCGTGATCCTAGGCATCACCCCCGATCGTCCTGAAACCGGCTTTGGCTACATCCGGGCCCAGGGCGAGCCCGCTGGGCCACAGAAAGTGGCGGAGTTTGTAGAAAAGCCCGATGCCACCACCGCGCAACGTTATGTCGACGACGGCCATTACTACTGGAACAGCGGCATGTTCGTGGTGAAAGCCTCGGTGTGGCTCCAAGCCTTGACACGCTTCCGTCCTGATATCTTGGCTGCCACGCAAGCGGCTTGGAAGGCGCGCACCGAGGACACCAGTTTCATCCGTCCCGGCAAAACAGAATTCGCAGCGGTGCCGTCCGAGTCCGTGGACTATGCCGTCATGGAGAAATGTCCGACAGCACCCGAGTTTGATTTGCGCATGGTGCCGTTGAATGCAGGGTGGTCGGACCTGGGCGCCTGGGATGCGGTCTGGCAAGTGGCCAGCAAAGACGCGCAAGGCAATGGCACCGTCGGGGACGCGCTTTTGCACGACTGCCAGAACAGCCTGGTGCATGCCACGAGCCGCCTGGTCGGTGCCATTGGCCTGCACGATGTCGTGATTGTGGAAACACCCGACGCCGTGATGGTGGCGCCACGCAGCCGCAGCCAAGAAGTCAAACACATCGTCGGACAACTGCAAACGTCTGGCCGCAGCGAACAAACCCTGCACCGCCAGGTGCACAGGCCTTGGGGTTGGTACGACAGCATAGACTCGGGCCCGCGTTTTCAAGTCAAACGCATCATGGTCAAACCTGGCGCCAGTCTGAGTTTGCAAAAACACCACCACCGGGCGGAACACTGGATTGTCGTGACCGGAACCGCTGAAGTCACCAATGGCGACCAAGTGCTGCTGCTGACAGAAAATCAGAGCACCTACATTCCCGTGGGCCAGGTCCACCGCCTGGCCAATCCCGGCAAAGTGCCGCTCGAAATCATCGAGGTGCAGTCGGGTAGCTATTTGGGTGAAGACGACATCGTTCGTTTTGAAGACACCTACGGCCGCGTGAGC
Source organism: Burkholderiales bacterium (assembly GCA_031431125.1). GTDB lineage: Bacteria > Pseudomonadota > Gammaproteobacteria > Burkholderiales > Burkholderiaceae_C > JANPCX01. The sequence continues at coordinate 96,850 of JANPCX010000035.1, read as the reverse complement.
TGAACGCCAGACGGCACTCAGCGTCGAGTCGCTTCCAACGCCTGTTTGGCTTCATCAACGGGTGTGGCCGGCGGTTCGGGCGGCTTGGGCCGCACCAAGGCTTTGCGGGCCAAGTGGAAGGCGAGCAGGTGCAGCGGCATCCGCAACCAGTGTGACCGCGCGTAAAGCGCCACACGTGCCAGTCCCGAGCGCGGCAGCTCGCTGCTTGGGTGCATGGGGCGCAGCACATGGGCATAACAGGCATCCATCAACCGCTGTCGCCAAGCAGGCGCACGGGTGGCCTCTTGCGCTGCGGCCATCACCTCGGGCGGCACGGGCGTTTTCAACCATGAACGCGTGTAACGCAAGGCGTAGAAGAGCGGCCTCGTCAAACCCAAAGTGATGGCACGCGGCACCAAAGCGGTCCAAAAATCGGGCTGCTTGCCAAAGTGGCGCAACAAGCCGTCGAGGTCAAACAGATCGCGCAGGCCATTTTCAAACTCGCCTTCATGAAATAAGTGCGTGGCACTGTGCAGCAGCATGTCGACCGGTGCCAATACAAACACGCCTGGGTGATCGGGAAGTGGCGCAATGCCTTCGAACAGCGCAGGCGTGTTGACCTTGATACGCGCCGTGTCGGGCAAGATGGTGTGGTGCACGTCGATGGTGGTTCCACGTCGCACATGGGTCATGGGCGGAATCTCGTGCATCCACTGGCGGTAATAACGCTGGTCATAAGCCGTGACTTCGCCATGCTGCCAACCACTGAGCATCAACGCGCTTTCGACTTCGGCGACCGCAGGTTTGGGAACCAAAATATCGACATCCGAAAAAATTCGACCTTGGGCGTGCGGCAAACCTGCCATCAAATAGGCCGCGCCTTTGAGCAAGGTGATGGGCGCACGAACATCGCGCAGCGCACTCTGGATGCACCCCACCTCCCAGCGCACTGCCATGGCTTGGCGACGCGCCACTTGCTGCGCTGAGCGCAAATGATGGGCAGGTGCTGCGGGCACCGCATCCATGCAACCCGCAGCGTCTAATGCGTGGGCCAAACGTGCCAACAGACTCGCGCGGCGACCTTGGCGGATCAACAAGTCCCACTGGTGAGATGAGAAAGCCAATGTCGCGGTCGGTTCCAGCACCGCATGAAGAATCAGCTGACGCTCATCAAGCCCGGTTGCGGTGTGCTCAGCCATGGAGGCACTCCTGAACCAGGGCGTCAAAACTTGCGCGAGCTTCGTTCAAATCGCTGTAAGTGAATTGATAGCAGCGTGACTGGCTGATGAGAGAGGCCACCGCCTCAAAACCACGCTCGCCTTGAATGTCGTAGTTGAACGATTGCTCGGCCAACAAATGGAAGGTTCGGGCCCGGCTGCACCGCTCCAAAGAAGCCGCACTGCCACGCTGATAGCGGGGCAGTACAACACAAGAAACACGCGCGGGCTCACTGCGACGCAATACGCTGTCTTTCGGTGGACGCATCAGGGCCACGGTACCTTTGGTGGTGTCTGGAACAGGTGGCGTGAACACAGCCTCGGGCGCAAACCTCTGAATGACGTCGATGGACGCATTCTTCAAGTTCACTGGGCGGGCCATGCCGTGAATGAGACCGGTTTTCAAATCGTAGAGCCCCAGCTCATCGGACAACAAACGCCAGCCGCAATGCACGAGCCCAGCACACAAGGTGCTTTTCCCAGACCCGGGCGGCGCCGGCATGACCACCGTGACCCCATTTTTTTCAATCACCGCGGCATGGATGACGAGGTATTGATGGGCATGTGCTGCGACACACCAGTTCAACCCCCATTCAATCATCGCGATGCCTTGTTCGGCAGGCAGCGGCGTGAACGAGGCTTGCCCGTCAAAGTAAAAACGCGCCTGAGGTTTGTACCAGCGCCGAAATCCGGGTTCGCGCAAGACTTGTACGTGAAAGTCAGCAAACGCTGTCTTATCCAAACACTCGAAGTCTGGATACAAGAGCGCGATATGCCTAACGACAGCGGGCACATCGCATTGCAGTCGAGCTACAAATGGCGCGAGGTTCAGCAGCAGGTCGCCGTTTCGCAGCAGCTCCGAGAGCTGCCCAGGCAATAAATCAGAAACTTTCAAATTGAGGCGTTTGAGATCGCTTGAACCAAGCCCATCTCGCGCAGTGTAGCCAAGCTGCGTTCGAGCGAATCAGCAGCTTGCTGAGCATCCACATCGGCGAAAACATCGCACAAATCCGCGAGCAGCTCAGGCGTGGTGTAGGCCTTGTCAGTCAACAAACGCAGAAGCTCTGCTGGCAAAGCATCCAGCAGATGGGTGTCACCATTCAGAGGATGGTAAACAACACAAAGCGCCTCTTCTTCCCATTGCCGAACCAAAAGTGTTCGGCCGTAGGGAGCGTGCCAGTAGGCGGGTTCGGAATATGCCAAGGCGGCCATTGCAGACACCGTGGCAATCATCAAATGGGCAAAGGACTGTTTTAAGCCGCGCGAACAATCCAGTTTTGCTCCAGGTACTGCATGATCATGGTTTGGTTCCAGACCACACCGCCCAAGTTACTGGGCGAGTAAGTACCTGTGGCCATCAACTTCAACTGGTCGACATGGGTGGACGAAGTGAGGCAGCTTTTGACGTTGGCGATCAAGATGGTATTCATCCGGGCCACGATCATGTACTTTTGCCACTGCGAACCGTTGCAAATTTTGTCCCAAAGCTTGTCAGTAGACGCCAGGCCGGTAGGAAGTCCTACCGAAGCGAACAACCAGCCAGCAGTGAGGTTTTTGTAGTAGTTCGCGCCACTGACATTGGATGTTTGGACTGCAATACCGAAGGCTTGACCCAAACTAATCCATGGAAGCGCCAGGCCCGCACGGGTCGTGTTGTCTTTCCAGTTGGCGATGGTCCAGGTTTCGTTGACCAATTGGTTGTTGGCATTACGGGCCGTGGTGCTTTGGTTCGGGCTGATCTGAGCCGAACCCCAAGCCGATGTGGTGTTGCAATGCCAGGCCATCACCGGGCGGCTGGTCAGGGTCAAAGCGACTGGAGCGGCAACACCACCCAGTTTGATCAGGCGACGGCGGCTGGTCAGACACTTGTCAGCCTGCCCCTCTGGCGAGACAACAGCCTGGACCGGGCTGGACTCGGATGGTATGGATTTTTTACCTTCAGTCACTGGATCACCTTTTTGCAATATTTTCTAGCGTCTTGGAGGCCGCAAGCAGCAACGTGCATTTCAAGTGCACCTGCAAGCTACGGCCGTATAGTGTGAATTCAAGCAGGAATCGGGCCATCGCAAAGGCCGCGCTCAAGTCGATGATTTAATTGGAATTTCTCTGCACCATGGACCTGCCAGGTGCCAGCTCAGGCAAAAGTGTAAGCTCTCCCGACACACTTAGGCGCTTTGAATCCCCCCGGATCGAGGGGGATCCGTGGTCGAGTTCACAACTTACCTAGCAACTCACCGACTTCGTCCTGAGCTGAAAAACTGCTGCCGAGCTTGCGCAGCGTCTCTAGCTCTGGTTTCGCCAAGGTCTTTTCTCCCGCGGCAACGTAGATGCGTGCCAGTCCCAAGCGAAGAATTGCATCGCCCGGACGGAAAGAAAGCGCCTTTTTCTGGGTTTCGATGGCTTTGTCATGCTGCTTGGCCTCGGACTGCAGCATGGCCAAGGTATCGAGAAACGCCGGTTGATTGGGTCTAAGCGAGTTGGCCTTCTCTGCATAGGCCAAAGCGCCATCCCGTTTGAGTTTTGAGCTGACCCAAGCCAGGTTGTTCAGCGCGGTGGGGTTGTCCGGTTGCACCTGCAGTACCCGTTTGTACTTGGCTTCTGCAGCTGGATAGTCTTTGGAGACAACGGCGACATCTCCCAGGTAGAACTCAAACGCAACGTCGTTCGGACGTTCTTTGATCCAACTCGAAGCAAACTTATCAGCGTCACCACTCTTGCCAGCCACCCGAAATGCCGAGTGCAACTTGGTGGCCAATTCGGCCGACGGCGCCTTCTTTAACCCCTCTCTGTAGGCAGCGATAGCCACATCCCACGACTTGCGTTTGGCTTCGATATCGCCCTCAAAAATGTAGCCAATGGCCTCGTTGGGGCGTTGCTTTTGAACTGTTTTGGCCATGCCCAACGCTTCTTTGATGCGTCCTGCATTGCTGTCCAAACGGATCAATCCACTTTGTGCAGCGAGCAAGTCCGGCGCGATCACCAAAGCGCGTTTGAGGCTTTGCGCTGCTGCATCGGGTTTCTGATCCGACATATGGACTTCGGCCAAACGGACATGAGGCAAAGCGGACTGTGGCTGCAAACTAGCCAGGTTGTTGAAAGTTTTGCTCGCCTGATTCAGGTCGCCCGATGCCAACTGCGCCCGCCCCAAGGCCTCCAAAACTTCAACACGTTCAGGGAACTTGCTTGAGGCTTCTTGGGCCACAACAGCCGCTTGCTTGAAATCCTTCAACGACAAATAGTGGTCTATCAGCACCAAACGCGGGGCCACTTGATCGGGAATGGTCTCAACGACTTTTTTGAGCGACGCAGTGACTTCTTCTTTTGTTGCGCCACCGCCCGCTTTCAATCCAGCAAGCGCCAACAAGGCTTGGGCGTTTTTGGGATCGCGCGCCAACATGGTTTCAAAGCGCTTTTTGGCATCATCGGGCTTTTTGTCAGCCAAATCCAAGGCCGCAAGGCTAGAGGCAGCGGGGAAGAACACGGGGTCAATGGTCAGCGCTTTTTCGAAACTCTGCCTTGCTGCCGCGACATCCTTACGGGCCAAATGCACGCGTCCTCGCAAGTTGGCAGCCAAAGGTTTGTCGGGTTGTTTCTTCTCCAAGTCGTCGATGGCCTTGAGCGCACGATCCAATTCATTGCGGCGCATGAATGCACTGATCAGCGCGAGATTGGCTGTGGCCCCCTTGTCGGATTCAGCAATGTTTTGCAATTCGCCGAAGGCGATATCACCCGCGCCGCGAGACAGCTGCGCCAAAGCCAACACCGTGCGGCTGCGAGCGTCGTCGGGATTGATCTTGGCCGCTTGAGCAAAATAGATCTCAGCCTTGGCCGCGTTACCCGCCTGCAAATGGGCTTCGCCCGCAAAGGCCAATGCCTGAGCGTCCGGCTTGTCCAGTGCCAACAGAGGTTCCAACGTGGTCAAGGCTTTCGCGCTTTGGCCGCTGCGCAAATAGGTCTGCACCAGCATTCGACGGGCCAACCCGAGGTACGGTGCGGTATGCAAAACCTTGTTCAGATGGGTCTCAGCCTGCGCCAATGATCCATCACCATACAGTTCCGTGGCGCCAGCCAACTGCAGAACGCGCACGTTGTCTGGGCTGGCGTTCAACAAGGTCGGCAGTAACTCCTTCGCCGTCTTGTAGTCGCGTTTTTGAAACGCGAGCTGGGCGATGAAGTACTGCGTCTGCGGATGTTTGGGTTGGACTTTTTTCAACGACTCGAGCGAGACCTCTGCTGCGGCCAAATCATCTTTGGACAGATGAACAGCCACAACGCCCGCCAACGCGGGCAGGCTTGCAGGACGCGACTCCAGCACTTTTCGGTAGGCGGCCAAGGCGCCCGTGCCGTCTGCTTTTGCGGCAGCGAGCAAATCACCCTTGAGTTGCCAAGCCTCTACTTCCGCGGGGAACTCCTCGAGCAACTTGTCGACCTGACCCAAGGCACCATCAAAATCGCGAGCTGCTGCGGCTAGACGCGCTTGCATCAACAAGGCAGGCGCCAACTTGGGGGCCAACTGCAAGGCGCTGGCCACTGCCGCTTGGGCTTTGGGCAGGTCACGCCCCATGGCGTAGGCGCTTGCGAGCGCCGTCTTTAACTCCGCTTGGCGCTGTGGGTCGGTAAGTTGGGTGGCCGCATAAAGTTCAATCGCTTTGGCACCTTGCCGTTCGAGGACCAAGGAACGCGCCAGAAGAGGAACGACATCCTCGGCGGAATACTTCAAATCGAGGGCTTTACGTAACTCAATGCTGGCTGACGGTGCATCGCCGCTGTCCAGCATGGCCTTTCCAAGCAAGAAGCGCGCTTCTCCCATGTCGGGTTTTTGCTGAAGCGCATTCTTGAGCTGAATAATCGCCGCCTTCGGATCATTTTTCTGCAGATACTCTTTGGCGGAGGTGACGAGCTTGTCCGGGTCGTCGCCAGCGCCGCATCCAAGAACCAAGGCGCAGGCGAAGGCAAGAACACACAATCGAAGGGTAGAAGAGCTGTTCACAGTGCAACCTTTTGCGAGAAAAACGTTGGAATGAAACTCATTGATGTGCGAGACAGTACGCCGAGCCTACTTGATGGCCAGACGGTGCATCAAGTCGTAGAGCGTAGGCCGACTGACACCCAAGGCTTCAGAGGCCTTGGCAATGTTACCGTTTGAGCGGGCCAAAGCGGCGACGATGGCCTCACGCTCGGCGTTCTCGCGCGCGGTTCGTAAATCCGACACGGGCACCTCGCTGCTGTCCGCACCCTCGGCAGGATTGGGCAAACCCAAGTCATCACAACCCACACGGCTTCCCTCGGCCATGATGGTGGCCCGCTTGACCACGTTGATCAGCTCACGCACATTTCCGGGCCAAGGATGGGCCTCAATGGCTGCAATCGCGTTCTCCGTGAAGGCCATCGAGCCGCGGTTTTGTTCTTGGGCGAACCGGCGCAAAAAGCTGTGTGCGAGCAAAGCCGCATCGCCCACCCTCACGCGCAAGGGCGGGATATTGATCACTATCTCTGCCAAACGGTAGAACAAGTCTTCGCGAAACCGACCATCTTTAATTTGCTCATGCAAGTCCTGATGCGTCGCACAGACCACTCGCACGTCAATGGGGATTTCCTGGCGACCACCAATACGTTCGATGGTGCGCTCTTGCAAGAACCGCAGCAGTTTCGCCTGCAAAGGATGTGGCAGATCGCCGATCTCGTCCAGCATCAGGGTTCCGCCATGCGCGGATTCGATTTTCCCCGGCGTTGTTTTGGAGGCCCCAGTGAACGCACCTTTTTCGTAACCGAACAACTCGCTTTCAAGCAGATTGTCAGGAATGGCTGCGCAATTGATAGCGACGAAACGACCGGTTCGTTTGGAAGCATGGTGCAAGCCTTGAGCCAATACTTCCTTGCCCGTGCCACTTTCACCCAAGAGCAGGACCGTGGCGTTGCTGGAGGCGACTCGCTCCACCATACGCGCCAACTTCATCATCTCGGGATCGCGTGTGGTCAAGCCCGACATCGCATCCGGTTGATGAAGGGATTGCAGGCGCTGATTCTCTCGTTGCAACTCAAACAATCTGAACGCACGATCAATCGTCAATCCCAACAATTCGGGTTCAAAGGGTTTGGCGAAAAAATCGTAGGCTCCCATAGCAATGGCGCGCAGGGCATTGGCCTGATCATTCTGGCCGGTGAGCACGATCACCTTGACCATGGGATCCAACTCCACCAATTGGCTGAGCAGTTTGAACCCCTCAGACACCGAGTCTGGGTCGGGTGGCAAGCCCAAATCCATGGTCACTACTGCGGGGTTGTGGCGTTTGAACTGAACCAGTGCCGACTCGCGGTCGCCAGCGGTCACCGAATCGAAACGATCGAGCGACCACTTGATTTGTTTTTGCAAACCTGGATCGTCTTCAACGATCAACAACTGGGGTAATTTGGCTGCGCTCATGGGGGGGTTGCCATCTGCAAATCGGAGATCTGTTGGGTGTCAAACAATGGAAGCCACATCGTGATGATCGTGCCGCGACCGACCTCGCTCTTCACATCGATGCGTCCACCAAGCTCTTGAATGTATTGAAAACTCTCGTAGGCACCAATACCCATGCCCGTTTGTTTGGTGGTGTTAAAGGGCTTGAACAGTTTATTGGCCATGAATTCCTCAGACATACCCGCCCCGGTATCACCAACCACCACTTGGGCACTGCCCACCGATCTCTCCAAACTCAACCACACGCGACCCGCCGAGGGGGTCGCATCGAAAGCGTTTTGCACCACATGGCCAAGTACCCGTTCGACGCGCTCTTCATGGCCTCGGGCCACCACCGCATCCTGAATCCGCAACTCCAGGTGGCGACCGCGGCTTTGAGCAACTTGGGCCAATCGGTTCACGATCTCTACCAAATTCACGCCACTCATACCACCCGGGGGCCTAGCGCCTTCCCGCAACTGCAACATGAGCTGGCGCATCTTCTCTAGCGAACTTTCCACGGTCATCAACATGTCTTGTTGGAATTCCGGATTGTCGGCCAAACGTTTGGCGTTTTTCATCATCAATGACAGCTGGGTGACGATGTTTTTGAGGTCGTGAACAACAAATGCCGACATCCGGTTGAACGCATCAAACTTCCTGACCTCCAACAAGGCCTCAGTAGCGTGCATTTGGGCCAAGTAGCCAGCTGCTTGCCGGCTGGCGGTCTTGAGCAGATCGCGTACCTCCCAATTGACCTCCACTGGCGTGCGTGCCTTGCACAGCACCACAAAGCCGATCAATTCATCGCCCACCTGCAAGGGCACGACCAACCACAGTTGTGGATCACCCAGCAGCCAGGCCGGCAATTGAAGATCGTCATAGCGCTGTGGGAAGGCGCGAAACTCGTCCAGGTTGATGATCCAGCCCTTGGTTCGCAAAAAGCGGGAAAAGGCGGATTGCACAGACTCACGTTCCGTTTTGCTTGGCAAATTCCAGTGCGCCGTTTGACTCATCTCTTGACCGTTGGTGCCCAGAGTCCACAAACAACCCGCCGGACTCTCCAGCATGTCAGCCAGACCTCGGATCACCAAGCCGCCGACCTCTTGTGGCGAACACTTGGTGGACAGGGTATTGGTGAAACGCAACCACTCGTGTCGATAGTCGTAGCGATAGCGGAAAAAGTTTTTACCCACCCAAACCCGCAACTTGGCTCGTGCCGCCCCGGACAGCGCCAGCAGCGACAAAAAGACCAAGGCAACCACCAGCAGACCCAATTGCAGCGCTCGACCCCAGTCTCCACCGACAAATCGGACGTAGTAACCCAGAGCCGAAATGAAGAGCAAATAGCCACCCACCAGCAACAAAGTGGCCGAATGAAAAACAGCGCCGCGAGAGACTTGTATCTTGGCCAGCCAGTCAGCCCGGCGACTGGCTGCAACCAACAGAAGCGGTACAGCCAGCGTATGAACCGCACCGCGAATTTGGGCAGCGTCCATGTCCAGCCTGCCAAACAAGGCACCATAGGAGTACAGATACACATCGAACCCAAAAACACACAACAGACCCAAACAAAGTGGTTTAGCGTTCCAGCGCGAGTCTTCCGCGAGGTTGCGAAAGAGTTGCTCCACCAGAAGAAGTCCAAGTACCGCCTGGGCCAATACCAGGAAGTGGAGCCACCTCGTGATCTCGGGCAAATCAGAAGGGGTCAGTGAGCTCGGCAACGCGATCAAGCCCAGCAGCATCAGCACCGCGGCAGCCACAGCCAGCAGCTGCGGCTGTGTGGCCCGCCCTCGGAGAGGTTGGACCGACAACAATTGGATTAAGAAAAAAAACCAGCCACCATAGCGCAGCCAGTCCAAGGCGGCGACAGACAAACGCATGGGAGCGCTTGAACGCAATTCCAAAAACAAAGCACAACCTGCCCATAGCGCGGTTGCAAGAACGGACAAGAGAAAGAGCAGGCTGGTTCGGCCAAATTGCTGGTGAGAAGCCGCGCTCTTTGTCAGTTGAACCGCAAAGGCGCCATAGCCGAGCGCTGCCAGCAAAAAGCTGTACCCGGCGAGGCTGATGTTATCCACGTGCATGTGCCCAGAATAACGCAGCAGCGTAGCGCTCGCTAACGGCCAAAAACCAGACCGCTGGCGGAAAACCTATCAGCGCGAACCTTTGGCGAGCAAGACAACCGCAACGGTCTCAAACAGCACCACCAGGTCCAAGAACAAGGTGTGGTTCTTGACGTAGTACAGGTCGTACTGGAGTTTTTCGCGGGAATCTTCAACGGTCGCTCCATAGTGATAGCGCACCTGAGCCCAGCCCGTAACGCCTGGCTTGACGCTGTGACGAACCGCGTAGAACGGAATTTCTTGGGTCAGTTTGTCCACAAAATAAGGGCGCTCGGGACGGGGGCCGACCAAACTCATGTCGCCTTTGAGGACGCAGAAAATTTGTGGCAACTCGTCGATCCGCAGTTTACGAATGATGTGCCCAATGCGGGTCACACGGTCGTCTTTGAGGCTGGCCCACTGCGGCTTGCCGTCTTTTTCGGCATCCGTACGCATGCTGCGGAACTTGACCACATTGAAGGTTTTGCCATTGAGGCCTACCCGTTCTTGGCGATAGAGAATTGGACCCTTGCTCTCCAGCACAATCATGAGCGCCGTGATCAACATGAAGGGTAAAGACACAGCCAACAAAATCAGAGATCCGACGATATCAACCAGCCGTTTGCCGACGGTTCGGGTCCACCCTTGATTGAAACCGTCGCCAAAAATAAGCCAACCGGCATTGACGTATTCAATCTTGATCTGGCTCAGTGTTTTCTCAAAGTGGGTCGCAATGTCGTAGACACGAATGCCGTTGACCTTGCAGTCCAGCAACTCGCGCATGGGCATGCTGCCTCCGCGGCGCTCGGTCAGTGCCACCACAATCTCGTCAACCTCGAGGCTCAAAGCGGTTTGGGCCAATGACTGGTTTTGCCCCAACACAGAAGCCATCGGAACAGAAGGCTTGTCTTCATTGACGCCAGGAAAATAGCCGACGACTTCGGCATTGGGATCATTGGCCTTGAGGGTTTGTCCTACCAATGCCGCGGCCGTGCCCGACCCAAACACCATGATGCGGGTGCGCGAACGAGTCTGGCTGGCGGAATGCGTGACGTAGACCCGGTGCGCAATGACCGCAGCAACACCCAACAGTGCCGCCCACTTGATCGCATCACGATTGGGCATGGCTTCGGGCAACAAACCATTGAAAACATATTCCAACGGGAGCACCAAAAGCAAGGCCAACACGGCCCGTGCGCAGGATTGGTTCAAGGAGCGATTCGGAGTACGCTCATAGAAACCCGTCGCAGTGTTGATGACGAACATCGACAAGGCCAACATGATTCCGTATGTCACAGCATTGGGCACTGCATTGCTCATCTGTACTTGGGACAGCACTGCGCCCAAAACGGCTGCGATGATGAAACCAAAGTCGAACAAGATTTGCATCAGTGTTCGACGGTGCAGATAGTGGTTGAAGATGCGTATCATTTTTTTCTTTCCCTCGTTCCGAAGTCCTAACGCCGCAGGTTCTTGAAATCCACCTGGGATTTGTTCCGCGCTTCGTTGGGTCTCGGTCTCGTCTTTAGACTGCTGTGGATCGGCGCTCTTCAAGGTGTATCAACCCAGAAAGAAGCTTCCCACTCACAACAGCACATGCATTTCATCGTTATCAACTGCCACTTTGTTTATCGGCTCAAGGCGCGAGTACTTGATTGCTATTTCACCCTTTGCCGTGGTCGATAGCGCCACGTTCAACCGACCATGACTGGAAAATATCAGATGAACGTGACGGCGTAACCGTTCGAATAGGGGGGGTCCCCCATTCCGGGGGGTCGCGATCGCGGTCTACGCAAATTAGTTCACGTACGGCGGCGCGCGAGAACAACAGCCCTTGATCCCCTCCAGCCCAATTCAGGCCGCATGGAGGCTCCAATGCTTTGGTTGCGGGCTAGACCAACACCTCAACGCAAACCGGGTGTCCCAAAAAGGCTTGTGGGCTGGCACTGGCCCCGTAAGCCCCTGACTGAAAAACGACCACCAGATCACCGACTTGAGCGTCAGGCAGGTCCATGCGGTCGGCCAACAGATCCAGGGGCGTACACAAAGGCCCCACCACCGAGCATTGTTCCGTGGGAACGGCACCCTGTCTGTTGCCTATTGTTACTGGGTAATTTTTACGGATGACCTGGCCGAAGTTGCCCGAGGCCGAAAGGTGGTGGTTCAAGCCGCCGTCGGTCACCAGGTAGGTTTGACCACGAGAGATTTTTTTATCCACGACACGGGTCACGTACACCCCTGCCTCGCCAACCAGATAGCGGCCCAGTTCAATCACGAACTCGGCATGAGGCAACTCGGTCTTGGCGCGGTGGCAAAGCTGATGCAAGTTCTCACCAATCGGACTCAGATCAAGGCGCTGCTCACCAGGGAAGTAGGGAATACCAAACCCACCACCCAAGTTCAAAAACTTGACAGGGCCGGTCGCGAGTTCAGCCAAACGCACCGCCAATTCGTAGGACTTTTGCTGCGCTTCACAAATCGACTCGGATTTGAGATTTTGTGAACCAGCAAACAAATGAAAGCCCTCGAAGGCCAAACCAGCGCTGGCAATCGTTGCCATCAAGGCGGGCATTTGTTCGACGTCGACACCAAACTGCTTGGGTCCACCGCCCATCTTCATGCCCGAACCCTTGAGTTCGAAGTCGGGGTTGACGCGCACCGCGACGCGGGCAGGCAGCCCCAAGCGCTGGGATACATCGGCCAAAACACCCACCTCACGGGGCGACTCCAAATTCACCAACACGCCTGCAGCCACCGCCTGCGACAGTTCCTGGTCACGTTTGCCGGGACCGGCAAAGCTGATTTCGCGCGGATCTGCGCCGGCGTCCAAAGCCACTTTTAACTCGCCGGCAGAGGCCACATCAATGCCATCCACCAGGGCGGCCATGAAACAAACCACGGCAGGAAGCGGGTTGGCTTTCATTGCGTAATGCAGCTTGATGGACTGAGGCAACACCGCACGCAAGCTGTCCACACGCTGACGCAACAGCTGGCGGTCATAGGCGAAAAACGGGGTCTGGCCCACCCGAGCCGCTAGCAAGGACAGTGGCTGCCCACCGACCAGCAATTCACTGCCTTGTGCGGGATATTGGTCCATGGCAGCGTGAACAGGCGCTGCCTTGGCGCTGGGATTTGGGCTGGAGGAATTGGACATGACAAGAATGAATTAGGAGCGTTGTGCGTGCTGTTCCAGCCACTGAGTTTTCAAAAGTTTGCGGTCTATCTTGCCATTGGGGTTGCGCGGCAGCGGCCCTGATGTGACCTCAACCATCGAGGGCACCATGTAGGCCGGCATGCGCAGTCGACATTCCGCCAGCAAGGCCGACACATCCAACTCGGCGTTGTCGGCGCTGGGTGTTGCGATCACCACGATGGCCTGTCCCAGGCTGGCGTGATCCACACCGAAAGCGGCGCATTCTCCAACCAAGTGGGTGGCATAGACCACCTCTTCAACTTCGGTCGGGCTAACGCGGTAACCCGAGGTTTTCATCATCTCATCGCGACGACCAATGAAGTAGAGAAAACCTTCGGCATCCTGGCGCACGGTGTCGCCGGAATAAACCGCGTACTCAGGCAGTTGCAGGCCCGCTTGGCGGCCCGGCGCGCTCGCTGGAACCAGTTTGTAGCGCTCGGCTGTTTTTTCGGGATCGTTCCAGTAGCCCAAACCGACCAATGCACCTCTGTGCACCAACTCACCGGGTTCCTCGGGCGTACAGGAACTGCCGTCTTCGCGCAGCACCAAAATTTCCGCGTTGGGAATGGCTTTACCAATGGAGTCGGGACGGCGGTCCACTTCCTCGGGCGGCAGGTAGGTTGAACGAAATGCCTCGGTGAGCCCGTACATCAAGAAGGGTTTGCTTTTGGGCGCACGCTTTCGCAGCGCGGCCAGCGTTTCGCCGGGCATACGCCCTCCGGTATTGGCAAAGTAACGCAGCTTATTCACCACTGTTTCGGGCCAGTCCAACTGGGTCAACTGGATGTAGAGAGGCGGCACCGCCGTCAGCCCCGTGACACGTTCTCGTTCCATGGCCTTGATGACGTCACGCGGCATCAGGTAGTTCAGCAGCACCACACGCGCACCCACATGAAATGCCGTGGTCAGTTGGCTGAAGCCGGCGTCAAACGACAAGGGCAATGCCGCAAGCAAGGTGTCGTCGTCCCGGTTTTCAAGATAGGACGCCACGCTCTTGGCACCCGCCACCATGTTGCGATGTGACAGCATCACCCCTTTGGGTTTGCCTGTGCTGCCCGAGGTGTACAGGATGGACGCCATGTCGGTATCAATCACACGATGCGCCTTGGCCGGTGGTGCTTGCACAATGAATGCCCATGCAAGGACCTGCAAGGGAAAATCAAGCCGAGGTGCGACATCGCTCGTCACCACGATGTGCTTCAAGCTTGTGCAACTGGCCAACACTGATTGCAGTTGAGCCAATCGTTCTGGCGACGTGACCAGCACCTGAACGCCGCAGTCTTGCAAGATGAAAGCCACCTGCTCCGGTTTGAGCAAAGGGTTGAGTGGAACAAAAACCGCTCCTGCAGCGGGGGCGCCGAAACTGGCAATCACGCATTCAAAGCGTTTTTCAAGGTAAATGGCAACACGCTCACCACGCTGCAAGCCCAGCGAGAGCAGGCCGTGGGCAAAACCTTCAACGGCGGACTGAAGCTGACCATAGGTCAAGGACGATGCGCCATAGGTCAGCGCCAACGCCTCGGGCGTTTTGGCCGCCGAGCAGGCAATTAACTCGTGCAACAGGGTGGATTCAGGCATGGATCGCATCAAGTGAGGAACATCAACTGGGTCGAAGCGGGTGCCAGCGTGCAACACCGCACTAGATCAGCACAACTAAAAAGTATCTCACGCCCATGCTTGTACTGATTGACACCTAAACAGGGGGGAGCGAGCCCTCAAAACACGCATTCGTGGCGCAATGCCGCATTCAACCAGCAAACAGACGGCGTACGCGAAGACACACCGCCTAGAATTCGCACCGCTGCGCGCTCCGTCGCGCTTTGTTTGCGGTTTGTACTTAGGACTGACGATGGACGTGACCCAAGAAGTTCTGCGTGTGCTCGACGAGGTACTCAGCCTCAATGGCCGCGCGCTGGCTTTCACCCGTGACACCCACCTGCTGGGCGCCATTCCCGAGCTCGACTCCATGGCCGTGGTGTCGCTCATCACCACGCTGGAAGAGCGTTTTGGCATCACGGTAGAAGACGACGACATTGATGGCGAGACTTTCGTCAGCGTCGGCGCATTGGTCGACTTCATGACCGCCAAGCTCGCGGATTGATGACCGCCGCGTGAGACCCCAAGGTCTGTGCAAGCCCATGGGCCCTTCGATGCAAGTCTTCTTTCTGCCTGCCGCAACTCCAGCCGGCGGGCAGCGCTTTTGCGTATTCCATCCGGCGCACACTGACCAGCCACGTGGCGCGATTCTCTACGTCCACCCCTTTGCCGAAGAGATGAACAAGTCCCGTCGCATGGTTGCCATGCAGTCTCGGGCGCTTGCCGCCGCCGGCTACAGCGTCTTGCAAATGGATTTAATGGGGTGCGGGGACAGTTCAGGAGAATTGAGCGATGCAGGCTGGGCCGACTGGTTGGCCGACCTGCACCAGGCGGCCTTGTGGCTGCAGCGCCAATCCGGCGCCCCCTTTTGGTGGTGGGGACTGCGCAGCGGTTGTTTGTTAGCCGTGGCTGCTGCGAAGGCACGGGGCGCACCTGCGCAATTCGTCTTTTGGCAACCCACGCCCAGTGGGAAAACCGTGTTGCAACAGTTTCTGCGCCTGAAAGTGGCCGCCGATCTGCAAAGTGGTCAAAGCAAAAAAATCATGGAAACACTGCGCGGTCAACTGGCTGCCGGTCAACCCGTTGAGGTCGGGGGCTATGAGTTGAGCGCTTCGGTGGCGCAGGGGCTGGAGACCGCCACGCTGGCACCTCCGGCAGGCGCCCGTCGGTTGGAGTGGTTGGAGTTGTCGACACGGGAGGAGGCTACGCTGATGCCAGCATCCTCCATCGCCTTGACCGCTTGGACCCAAGAAGGATGCGCCGTTCGCAGCGAAATCGTGAGTGGTCCGGCTTTCTGGCAAACCACTGAGATTGAGGATGCGCCTGCCCTGATTGAGGCGACCGTGTCCGCACTCAAAGAAAACGCGGGTGGCGCTGCCAAGTCTGTGGCAAGTGCCTCATCGCTGCCATGAACCTCGTCGCACACCCCGGCAGCGCCAGCAGCGCGCTCCCGTACAGCGAAGATGCGGTGCTGTTTGGCGACGGGCGTTGGGTCGGCATCCTTTGTTTGCCAAGCATCACCCCCAAATCCGTGGTGATCGTGGTGGTTGGGGGTCCGCAGTACCGTGTTGGCAGCCACAGGCAATTCGTTCAACTCAGCCGCGCGCTGGCGCTACGAGGTCACGCGACACTTCGTTTCGATTGCGCCGGCATGGGCGACAGTCCGGGTTCCTTGCGTAATTTTTTGAACGTCGATGAAGACATCGAGGCGGCCATCGCTTTTGTCCGGGGACGATTGCCGGACGTCGAGGCTCTTGCTTTGTGGGGTCTGTGCGATGCCGCATCGGCGGCTTTGCTTTACGTGCATGCCAACGGCGACGCGGGTATCAAGGGTCTGTGCCTGCTGAATCCATGGGTGCGGTCGGACGTGAGCCAAGCCCAGACCCAGGTCAAACACTATTACGTGCAACGCCTCCGACAAGCCGCGTTTTGGCGCAAGCTTTTGACCGGAAAAGTGGCCGCAACGGCTGTGCTGGAGCTCGGCCGTGCCCTTCGTACCTTATTGCTCGGCAAAAATTCCAAGGTCGGCGACAGCCAAAACGACTCGAATCGGCTGGACCTCCCCTTTCAGTCGCGTATGGCCCATGCGTGGAAGAAATACTCGGGCACCATACTCTTGGTATTGAGCGGGGACGACTACACCGCCAAGGAGTTCCTGGGAACGGCAGAGCAAGATGCCTTGTGGAAGGGTAGTTTGCAACGTCGCCATGTGAGCAGACACGATCTGGCGCAGGCAGACCATACATTCTCTGACGCGAAGGCACGTTTGCAGCTGGAAGAACTCACCGTGAATTGGTTAGATGAACTGGGCCAGCGTTACCCCACGGTGGTCAACGCAGCGCCCACAACGAGGACATGAGATGACGACCTGTTTTTCTTTCACCAAGCTGCCCGCACGTCTCATTCAGTGGACGCTTTTGCTTTGTTGCTCTGTGTTGGTGGCGGCGCCAGCTTGGAGCCAAGTTTTAGCATCGAGTTGCGGTGCGCTGAACAACACCTTTGGCCCTTTTGACTACCGCCCCGACAAGTACAAGCCAACCCCCGGTGATTCTGAGCCTCACGCAGAAAAGTTGCGCCTGGTGCACATCGCCCACTTTCGCCCCGAAATGGAAGCGCTGATACGCGGCGGACAGGGAGAAAAAAGCGAGGTCGGCCCCGAATTTGACTACACCTTGCGTGCTTTTCCCAACCATCACCGCGCCTTGATCGCTCTGATTCGTCTATCTGAGAAACAAAACTCTCTCCAGCCCCGCGGCATGCGTTACAGCGTGGATTGCTGGTTCGAGCGGGCGCTGCGCTTCACGCCGGACGACACCATTTCACGCATGATTTATGTGTCGTTCTTGATCAAAAAGAACAGGATCAACGATGCCAAAACGCATCTGGAGATCGCTGAACAAACGGCCGGAGACAACCCTTTGACCCAGTACAACATCGGCATGATGCACTTCGAGCTGAAAAACTATGACAAAGCGCTGGCCCAGGCCCACAAAGCCTATGCCGCGGGTGTTGTCATGCCGGATCTGCGAACCCGCCTGGAAGCGGCTGGCCAGTGGAAAGAGGCCACGGCGCCAGTCAACACTGAGCCTGCGGGCAACTCGAAGATCCCGCCGTAAAAGCCCGTCATGCCGGTGCAATCGAAACTCACTTCCTTCCCATTGACACCGCGTTTGCCGGTGTTTGGCTGGGCGACCTGGTCGGGTAAAAAGTCGTCGGCTCTCCCATGTTTGCTGGACCACGATCAGTTGGTCTACACCACCAGTGGTCGCGCCTCCATCCTCTTGGCCATGGAACAACTGGGCGTGAGCCCGGGGGTTCAGGTGCTGATGCCAACCTACCACTGCCCGACCATGATCGCGCCCGTGGACGAGTTGGGCGCCCAGACTGTTTTTTATCCCGTCACCACCAGCGGCGCTCCCGACATGCAGTGGCTGCAGCGCTTGGACAGCCGCGACATCAAGGTGATGTTGGCTGCCCATTTTTTTGGCCTACCGCAGCCGATGGCCGCAATTCGAAAATGGTGCGATGAGCGCAGCATCGCCTTGATTGAAGACTGCGCCCACGCGCTGTTTGGCCAAAGCGAAGGCCGGCCCATCGGCCACTGGGGTGACGTCGCCATTGGCAGCCTCACCAAGTTTTTGCCCGTACCGGAAGGGGGTTGTTGGGTCAGCAATCAACCGGCGTTGAGCTCACCAAGGCTCACCCCCAGCGGCAGCATGGTTCACATCAAAGCGGCCATCGACGTGGTGGATGTCGGCGTTCTCTACCAACGCCTTGGGGGTTTCAATCTCCTATTGCGCGGTGCCCTGACAGTGATGCGTCGGCTGCGCCCAGGAACGGTTTCTGCCGCCCCGTCCAAGCAGACCCCAGTGATGTCCGATGAAGAGGGTCAAGCCATGGACGGCTTCACGATCGACAGCACACTGGCCCATCGCCAACTGAGCAAACCCAGCCGCTGGATCAGTCAAACCTCCCCCCGCGAGCGCAACGTGGTACGCAGGCGGCAAAACTACGAACTGCTCTCAAGGCTGCTTCCTGCCAATGCAGCGTTGCGCCCCCTGTTTCCTGAACTGTCGGAGCACAGTGCGCCTTATGTGTTTCCGCTATGGGTACAAAATCCCGACCCGGGTTATGCCCAACTGCGCGCGATGCAGTTTCCAGTATCACGGTGGGATCGTTTGTGGCCTGGCGTGCCCGTCATGCCGAGCGATGCGGGGATCGGTTGGTCGCATCATGTGCTTCAGCTGGCATGCCATCAAGACTTGCAAGAAGACGACATCCGGCGCATGGTCGACGTTTTGACCGCGCTTTTCCCGCAAACAGGTAGCGCGGTCGCGTGAACGCCAGCATGCAGCACCCTGGATCACATCGCGCACCGGCCTTCCAGTCATCGTTTTGACTGAAATGCAGTCATCGAAAGGCCATGAGATCAACATGTCGGACACCACCTACACCAACAAGCAAGCGAGCTACTTTGAGCAACAGCGCCAAGAAATGCTTGCTTACATACCGCTCACCGCAAAACGGGTGCTGGAAGTGGGGTGCGGCAACGGATCATTTGCGGCTTACCTGAAGTCTCAAAGGTCTGTTCAGGTGGTTGCGATTGAAGCTCACCGTGCGGCGGCTGAAGCGGCTCGACCTCGGGTCGACAGGCTGATCAACGCCAGCATCGAAGAAGCAGCGCCACAGTTGGCAGGGGAGCAGTTTGATTGCATTGTCTTCAATGACGTGCTGGAACACCTGGTGGACCCGTGGGCTGCGCTGTCTCAGATCAGACCACTGCTGAGCGACAGTGGCCGTGTCGTCGCTTCGATCCCCAATATGCGTTACTTCCCCGTCCTCAAAGAATTGATACTCAGAGGCGACTGGGAATACCAACAGCAAGGCGTGTTGGATCGCACCCACTTGCGCTTCTTCACCACCCACAGCATGCGGCAGCTTTTTACCTCCACCGGATTCGCGATTCAAACCCTGGACGGCATCAACGGGATCCAATTTCCTTGGAAACTCTGGGTACTCAACGCCTTGTCTGGAAAAGCCCTACGAGACACTCGATTCCCGCAGTTTGCCTGCGTCGCTATGAAATCACCGGGCAAGGCCCAATGAACGCGCCCTCCCCCTGTGCAGCGCAGTGTGACGTGGACTTCACTTTCGTGCTCTCAGCAACGTGCGTCTATCGCCGCACGCGTGAACACCCAACTCAAAACAGGCACTAGATGACTTGGCAAATATTTCCTATCTCCCGTTTCTCTGAACTCGCGGCACAGTGGGACGACCTGCAGCGGCAGTGCGGCGACTTGCCTTTTTTAGAGTCGTTGTTTCTTGCACCGCTTCTGAAGGAGTTTTCAAGTGGGCGAGAAGTGCTGGCGGTCGACATCCGAGGCGGTGCGTGGTACTGCGCCACCATTGTCTCAGCCACCCGTGGTGGTGCATGGGAAACCTTTCAACCTTCGCAACTGCCGCTAGGCGCCTGGGTAGGCCCCCAAGACAGCATGGCCAGCCCGCACTGGGCCGAACAAATCGACGGCTTATGCGGTGCACTGCCGGGTTTTTCTTTGACTGTGGGATTGACTCAACTGGACAGCCGATATCACCCGCGCCCAGCAGACGCTTCAACCAGGCGCTCGATGGACTACATCGACACTGCATGGGTCGATGTCAATCAATCTTTCGACGAGTACTGGGAACAGCGCGGCAAAAACCTCAAACAAAACTGCCGCAAGCAACGCAACAAGTTGGAGACCGATGGCGTCGCGGCCGTCTTGGAGTGCGTGACATCACCCGACGGCGTGGCGCAGGCGATGGTGGACTATGGTGGCCTCGAAGGCGCTGGGTGGAAAGCCGCCAACGGCACCGCAGTGTTGCCAGGAAACGCGCAAGGTCGCTTTTACCGCACCATGTTGGAGAATTTTTGCCAACTAGGCCGGGGCCGCATCTACCGCTACCGCTTCAATGACAAAGTGGTGTCCATGGACCTGTGCATTGCAAGCGGCACGACGATCGTCATTCTGAAGACCGCCTACGACGAGTCTTACAAAACTGTTTCGCCCTCTTCCTTGATGAGACAGGACGAATTCCAGGCACTTTTTGACGAGAAAGCCTTCAAGCGCATCGAGTTCTACGGCAAGGTGATGGAATGGCACACCCGCTGGACCGATAATGCGCGCAGCGTTTACCACCTCACGGTCTATCGCTGGGGCCTTGTCCAACGTTTGCACCGCAAGCTGGCAACCTGGCGCAAGCCCGCTGGCAGTATCGAGCCCCTACCGACACCTACTGCTGACGCCACGCCCAAGGTTTGACCGCCTGGTCGCCAACTAGGGCCTGTTCACACTATGTATGCCAGATGCGTTGTTCTTAAAAAGGCCTTGAGCAAGGCGCAAAACGAAGCCGGGGTAGGCCGCCGCGCTGCGCCCCAATGGCCGCGTTCGCACTGGCATCCCTAGTGTAAACAGGCCCTAGCTTGCACCGAACACCCTTGAATTGAATTGCACACCATGAGTTCTGCACAAATCGCCGTTGTCATCCCCCACTTCCAAAGAAAGCCCGGTTTGCTCGGCGTGGCGCTGCGTTCCATTTTTGCCCAGAGCGTCGCCTCGCAGGTTCACGTGGTGGTGGTGGATGACGAATCGCCTGTATCTGCCCAGAGCGAGGTCGATCAACTCAGCGACATTCCGAAGCATCAGATCACCATCATTCGGCAAAAAAACGGTGGCGCGGGCTCAGCACGAAATAAGGCCTTGGACAACGTACCCGCCGGCGTTCAATTTGTGGCTTTCCTTGATTCCGACGACTCATGGCGTCCGGGTCACCTGGAAAACGCAGTGGCGGCTTTGAGCCAAGGATTCGATGGCTACTTTGCGGACTGGTGGTCCTATAACTTTCCGGAGCAAACCAATTTTGAGCGCATTCAGGCGCTCAAAGCACAGGATCATGTGGCTGTTGCTGGCGCCAAAAGAAGTTATGCACTCGGTGTCACGCCCATTGAACACATCATCAAGGACGGTGGCGGCGTGATTCAAACCTCCACCGTGGTCTACCGTTTTCACAAATACCCCCAACTGCGTTTTCGTGAACAGTTCTACAACGGACAAGACTTCTTTTTCTGGATGGACCTGGGTGAACTCGGCGCTAAGTTTGTTTTCTCGTTTGAGGTGGACTGCGACAACGGCGAGGGCATCAACATTTACCAAGGCGCCGGCTGGGGCACCGAGCGCTCTTTGCAGCGCCTGCGCAACGAACTCTTCGTCTGGACCTCGGCGCGCAAGTTTTACCCCATGAGCCCCGCCTTGTTGGACGCGAACAAAAGCACCATCCGTAACCTCCAGCAAGGCGTGGTGCGCGACCTGTTACACCGCCTGCGCCACCGGCGCCCCATTTCTGGCAAGCTGCTCGGCGACATCATCAAGATGGACCCCACGATCCTGGCCTTGATGCCTTGGGTACCCATCAAAGTGGTCATCAATAAGTTGCTTCGTCGCGGGCCATGACCTTGCCTCAGACCGCGCCGTCCGCGCGGAGGGCCGTGATTTACGCCTTCGGTCAGCGCTATTTGGCGTTTGTCGTTCAGCTGACCACCTCCATCATCTTGGCGCGGCTGCTTACCCCAGAAGAAACTGGGGTGTTTTCATTGGCCGCCGCCGCTGTGGCCATTGGCACCATCTTGCGAGAGTTCGGCACCACCGACTACGTGGTGAGTCAAAAAGACATCTCGCCAGAAAAATTGCGTGCGGCCTACACGGTCACGGTGGGTTTCGCCTGGGCGACGGCCGCAGTCCTTTTTGCGGGTGCTTATCCGCTCGCCAAGCACTACAGCGAACCGGGTTTGGCCACCGTGATGCATGTGCTGTGCTTGAACTTCATGCTGGTGCCGCTGGGTTCCACCGCGACAGCCTTGCTGACCAAGTCGCTGCGCTTCGACGTGTTGTTTTGGATTCAAACCATCTCCATCCTGGTCGGTGCAGTGGTGACCGTCGGTTGTGCGATGGCGGGTTTGAGCTCGCAAAGCCCGGCATGGGGATCGGTAGCCAGCATCGCCACCACCGTGGCCATCCTGTTTGTCCGCAACCCCCGCTCCGTCTTGATGGTGCCGGGTTTGCATGACCTGCGGCATGTGCTTCGCTTTGGCGGCACGCTGACGGTGGCGCGCATTGTCGAAAGCATTGCCAACCGCAGCCCGGATTTCATCGTCAGCGGCATGCTTGGATTTCACTCGGGTGGTGTGTTGAGCAAAGCCAGCAGCCTCAACGCGGGCTTCTATGATTTTTTCGCTTCGGCGGTGGTGCGCGTCGCTACCCCGGTTTTGGCGGCGGCCCGCCACGGCAACGCCGCCGTTGCAGACGGCTACCGCCATGCCATCGTCATGATGGCTGCGGTGCAATGGTTGTTCTTTGGGTTGATGGGCATCACCGCGCCTGAATTGGTGCTGGTACTGTTTGGAAAACAATGGCTAGAAGCGGTGCCCATTTTGCAGATTGGTGCGGTTCAGGGGCTGATTTACGCGCCCTTCATGTTGTGCATCCCATTGTTGACAGCCTGTGGTGCGGCAGCGGCCCAGTTACGCATCAACTTGATTTACGGTGTGGTGCTGGTCGCGGCTTTGGCGATAGGCTGTTTGCACAGCCTGACCGCAGCCGCCACGCTGTCTGTCGCCGCGCATCTGGTACGCATGGCCCTCTTCAGTGTGGCCACACGCGAGGAATGCGGCATCTCAACACGCAGTGTGGTGGCGGGCCTCGGGCCCACCGCAGGTGTGTGCGTGTGCGCAGCCCTTTTCGCTTTGGGGACGCGGCTCGGCATGAATGCGCTGGACTGCCCAGCCTGGGTCACACTGACAACCACGGTCAGCGCAGCCATCGTCGCATTCTTGAGCGCAGCCGCCGTCGCCAAACACCCCTTGATAGGCGAACTTCGCCGTTTGGTAGCTGCCATCGTCCCAAAATTCAAACCGCCGGCCGCATAGCGGTCGCCCGCCATTGCCCTCTTTCATACGTTCGACTCTCGCCATGACAACACCACCTCGCGTCGTCGCTTTGTACTTGCCCCAGTTTCATCCCATTCCCGAGAACGATGCGTGGTGGGAGCCCAGCTTCACCGAATGGACCAATGTCACCAAAGCCCGGCCGCTTTACCGCGGGCACGAACAGCCCAATTTGCCTTCGGAGCTTGGCTTCTACGACCTTCGAGTCGCCGAAGTTCGCGAAAAACAGGCCCAGCTTGCAAGCGAGTACGGGGTGTCCGCTTTCTGCTACTACCACTATTGGTTTGGCGACGGGAAACGTTTGCTGGAACGCCCTTTCAATGAGGTACTGGCCAGCGGCAAACCCGACTTCCCCTTCATGCTGTGCTGGGCCAATCAAACGTGGTCAGGCGTTTGGCATGGCCTCAGTGGCAGGGTGTTGGCACAGCAGACTTACCCTGGAAAAGAGGACGAAGCGAAACACTTCGCCACCTTGCTACCGGCGTTCAAAGACCCGCGCTATTTGCGTGTCAACGGCAAACCCGTGTTCATGGTGTATGCGCCCATGGAAATACCCGATACCAAAGCCTTCACCGAACATTGGAGGGCCCTGGCCCTAGAAGCCGGTTTGCCGGGTATGCATTTTTTGGCAGAACATCCCAATCCGCATTGGGATGCGCAGGCACATGGCTTTGACGCCTTCGTTCTCAAACCGTCATTCATGCGCAGGCGGTCCTGGGTGCCTTGGTCGCAGCCGTGGAAAAAAATAGCGGGGAAAATCCTTGATCTGCGCGGCATGCCCTCGCGGTTTGACTACGCCAAATCGATGGCTTATTTCCTACCGCAAGACACCGCCAAAAATGCCATCCTTTGTGTGCTACCCAACTGGGACAACACACCACGCAGCGGTGCGCGCGGCGTCGTATTGGAGAACGCTAGCCCAGAGACTTTTGGCAATGCCCTGGATCGCGCCCTGGCCAACACCAAACCCCAAATCGATGGTCAATCCATGCTCTTCATCAAGTCATGGAACGAATGGGGAGAGGGCAACCACCTGGAGCCCAACCGCAAGCACGGGCGGCGTTACCTGGAAGTGTTGCGGGACAGACTCGGTCTCAAACGCAGTTGATGTGTCAAGAAGCCTGGTGGGGCGGCTCAGCGCGGTAAGGCATATACACGCCTCAGGGACGATGCAATTCCAGGCCAGGCCAAGGTATCCGCCACTTCTCTGGCGCTGCGGCCACGCGCATCGAGTTCACTCAGCCCCATCCCGTCAATCAGGGCGCTGAGACCGTCCAGTGAGTGAAAGAACCACGAGGTTCTTTCATCTGCCAAATCGAACACCTTGGCCTCGGTGGACAGCAGCGTCGCCTTGGCCAAGGTCATGGCCAACACGACGGAGCCGGAGGTCAGCGTGCGCTCAAAAGGCACTACCACCGCATGCGCCAAGGAAAAGAAAGAAGCCACGGCTTCGTCTGCAATGAACTCCAAGGCCAAGACGATTCTTTTGTCTGCTGCAGCTGCCCCCTCTAACTCAGCCTTCAGGTTGGCCTCGTTGGGTTTGCCTGCGATGATGAGGCGCACGTCTTGGCGTTGCACCTTGCTCATGGCCTGCACCAAGGCCAGTACACCTTTGTAGCGGCGGACGGCGCCGAAAAAAAGAATGCACAGCGCGTCAGTCGGTATTCCCAAACGCTGACGCAATGCGGTGGATTCGCCGTCGGCGATGGGGTAACAAGCATCGTAATTGCCGTGCGGCACAACGCTGGCCCGGTGCGACAAGTCCATGGCCCAGGCTAATTCGAGTTCTCGCACCGCACTGGCGCTGTGCACCACCAGGTGCGAACAACAACCTGCCAACAAACGCCGTGCCGCCATCTCGGCCCTGGGGTCTGGGCTTTCGTGAGACACCAAGTTATGAATGGTCCACACCACACGGGTTCCCCGGGCACGCACCAGCATCACGTCCATCCAAAAACACAAACGTTTGAAGCGACGCCACAGCGGGTTCTGCGACCAAACAAGGTGGGCAATGAGGTCATTCACCCAGTGCAAGTGCAAGGTCTTGTTGTTGCGAACCAGGACCGGCAGGCGGTTCAAGGCAAACAGGCCTTTGGGCATGGCATGAAAACCCACCCGCACCCCCTGTGCCACCAAGGCTTGAGCCAACAGCGATTGATACGGGTTCCCCGCACGCCAATCGGGCAAAAACACCACATCGGTGCTTGAATCAGTGGTTGTCATTGTGAAAGATTTGCACAGAGAGCGGCTTTGGGAACGCGAACCAGTTTAAGCCAGTGCACGTTCTGCGTATCATCATCTGACACCCACGTCCCAAACTGCATGTCTGACGCCGCCTCGATCATTCGCCTGTCCTTGGTCATCCCCGTGTACCGTGGGGAGAAAACGTTGGCCGAACTGACCCGCGAGGTGTTTCCCTTGACCCGGGAGAACCGGACTCCGGCTGGTCGGCCCTTTGTGGTGTCGGAGTTGATCCTGGTCCACGACTGTGGACCCGACCAGTCCGACCGCGTCATCGAAGCACTCGCGGCTCAGCACGATTTTGTACGCCCCGTCTGGCTCACCCGAAACAGCGGCCAGCACCCAGCCACCCTTGCGGGTATGGCCAGCGCAACGGGCGATTGGGTGATCACATTGGACGAAGATGGGCAACAAAACCCAGCCGATGTGGGCGCACTGCTCGATGCCGCACTGAATCAGCATCTGCAGGTTGTCTATGCCCAGCCCAGCAACCGACCGCCACACAGTTGGTTGCGCAATTTGCTCAGCCGCACCGCCAAAAGCATCACCAGCAAATTGCTAGGCGACCCACAAGCCGGTCAGTTCAACAGCTTTCGCCTCGTGCGCGGTGACTTGGCCCGAACCTTGGCCGCCTATTGCGGCAATGGCGTTTTTTTGGACGTTGGCTTGTCTTGGGTCGCAGGACGAATTGGTCATTGCCCGATTCAATTGCGCCCGGAAATGGACCGGCCATCCGGCTACTCCTACTTCAAGCTGGCGGGGCATTTCTGGAACTTGGTTCTCTCAACCGGGACACGGCCATTGCGTGTCATCACCCTGATGGGCGCTCTGTCGGTCGCGGTGGCTCTGCTCTTGGTGGTGTACGCCTTGCACGGCCGCTACTTTTCGGCCCAAGCCGTGCCGGGATGGGCATCGTTGCTGATGGCACTCGCATTTTTTAATGGGACCGTGCTGATGGCACTGGGCATCATTGCCGAGTACCTGGCCGTGACGATGAGCATCGTCATGGGCAAACCGCTTTATGTGGTGAGCCCTGTGCCAACACGGCCTGCGCAGAGCGGTTTGCAACGAACGTCGCAGCGTCACAGCGATACGCCGCCTTCTGGTCCATGACGCTTGCTTGGGTATTGGGGCGGGGCGGATTGCTGGGTCAAGCGCTGACGCGTACATTGCTTCAACAAGACGTCAAGTTCTTCTGCGCGCCATACCCCATTTCTTGGAACGACCCCAGCTGGTGGTTGTGGCAATTCAACCAAGGTGCCAAGAACCTCGCGCAACAGCTGCAACCGGGCCAGCCCTGGATCGTCTATTGGGCAGCAGGCCTCGGCACCATGAGTAGCTCTGCCGAAGACATGGCCAAGGAAACACAGGCCCTGAAGCTGCTGCTGGATGCGCTCGATCAGCAAGCGTCATTGAGCCGAGCACCTGGCACCGTGGTTTTGGCCAGCTCAGCCGGCGCGCTGCATGCAAACCCAGATACTGCGCTGGTCACGGAAGACAGCCCACCCACACCCAACACGGCCTATGGTCACGCCAAATTGGTACACGAAGCTTTGCTTCGCGAGTGGGCATCACGGGCGCCTGATCGCCTGGTGCTTTTGGCTCGGCTGAGCAGTTTGTATGGGCCAGGTCAGGCGTGGGGGAAAAAACAGGGCCTGATCTCCCACATGGCGCGCAGCCTTTTACGGCAACAACCTGTGCACATCTACGTGCCGCTGGGAACCTTACGCGACTATGTCTATGCAGACGATGCTGCCCAAAAAATGGCTGGTGCCACACACCGGCTGGATCGTGCACAGCCAATACACTGCCGACTGATTTGCTCAGAACGAGCGGTGTCGGTGGCAGAGATCATGGCTACTTTCACGCGCCTGACGAGACGCGCGCCCCGTATCGTGACCAGCGTGGCACGCGCCAGTGCGTTGTATCCAGCACGTGTGGTATTTCGCAGCCTGTTCCAAGCTGCGCATTGCACTGCACACCTGACCTCGCTTCCCGTTGGCATCTCACGGGTACTGGAGAGCGAACGCCAGCTCATGGCTCACGGCCCGAAGCCCGAAGTACTCCAACCCGCGATACCAGTCTCAGAAGTGCCCGTTGGCGATGGCTGACAACGTCTGCCCCCCCCCACCGCGCAAATCCTTCCTGCGATTTTTGTTGGTCGGCGTGGTCAATACGCTGGTCGGCCTGTCGATCATCTATGCGGCCAAAGCATTGTTGGGCATGGGGGATGGCTGGGCAAACGCCTGTGGTTACGCCGTCGGTGTGTGCGTCAGCTTCACGCTGAACCGCCGCTGGACGTTTTCCCACCGTGGTGCGACGGCACCTGCGGCGCTTCGTTTTTTGGTGGTTGTAGCCATTGCCTACGCCATGAATTTACTCACGGTCATGTTGTGCATTCACGGCTTGGCCATGAACAGCTACCTGGCGCAAGCCTTGGGCGTGCCCCCTTACACACTCACCGCATTCGCCCTCAGCCGCCTGTGGGCTTTTCGTGCTGAGCCCGAAAAATGAATCTGCGTCTCGACCGCTTTTTGCTGACTGCGGTGGCCACCATCAGCCTCTATTGGGTGAGTCGATTCTTCGACCGAGGCATGGGCGTGATCGACGAAGGGTTTGTGGCCGCCTTGTCCATGCGCATCTTGAATGGCGAGTTGCCCTACAAAGACTTTTTCACTTTGCTGATTCCTGGCGTGTTCTTGCTGCACGCCGGTCTGTATGAAGTGTTTGGTCCCACGCTTTGGATAGGCCGCTGCGTCTTGCTGCTGGTGGCCACCGGTATTCCTGTGCTGGTGTATTTGATCGCCCGCCAACGACTCTCGCCATGGGCCAGTGCAGCTGCCGCTGCACTGAGTTTGATTTGGGGTCCGCATGCGCTGGAGCACATCAACCATGCGAACTACAACTGGCTCGCCAGCTTCTTCGCCTTGGTCGGCTTGTGGCTGACCGGCCGATGGGTGCAAACGCCAGTGCCTGCAAGCTGGTTCAGCGCCCGGTTGTTCTGCATTGGTTTAGCTTTGGGCTTGTCCATCTTGTTCAAACAAACTATCGGTGGCTACGCCTTTATTGCCATCGCTCTATTCATCCTTTTTTTCCAGGCGGGTTGGGGTCGGTGGCGCGCCTGGGCCTGCATGAGCGCAGGCGCGTTTGTGGTGCAAGTGCCAGTTCTGGTGTGGTTGGGCTGGCACGGTGCCTTGCCCGCCATGTTCCGCCACATCCTGATCATTCCTTTGTCCGATTTCTCCAAAGGCGGGGCACACCCTTACCCCGACATGTGGCCAGTCTGGCCAGGCTTTCCTGCGGTGAATTTGGACGTCAGCACCACATTTTTGGCGTTGATGCCATGGTGTTACGCGGCGGTGGCGTTGTGGTGGTTGGTGGACTTCGTTCGCGCACGTTTGAACCGCAACGCGGACAACCCTGGGGCTCAACGCGCGCGCGCCCAAGAGGCCTTGGTGCTGCTCTACAGCGGCTTCGCTTTCTTGGGCAACTTTCCACGTGCCGACTATGGGCACCTTCTTTACAACATGTCGGCGGGTTACATCGTGCTGACGGTTCTGTTCAGCCGTCTTCACGCCCTCTTGAACCGCGCTGCGGGTGCCAAAGTGGCGCTGGGCGGGATGGTGCTCTTGGCTTTGTTCCTGGCGCGTCCCTTGGTGGAGCAAGGCATCCGAACACCTCTGTGGACGCTGGGCGCTCGGGACACTGCGTGGCCTCACCCCAGAGCGGGCGTCAAAACGTCGGCCCATGACGCCCAGGTTTTCACCCAGGTGGTCGGCGAGATGGAACGCATCAAAAAAACCGGCGCGCGCATCTTCGTGCTGCCCTGCGCGCCTTTGTTGTCCTTTCTGGCCGATGTGCCGAACCCAACACGCTACGACGTGCTGATGCCAGGCAATTACGAACCAGGGACCATGCAGGAGCTGCAAACCCTGCTCGGGCAAGGTCACATCGAGTGGATTGTTTGGCGGCACCGCCCCATGGACAATCTCGTGCTGGCCGACTATGAACCCGAATTTGCGGCGTTTCTAGTGCGTACCTACCAATCGGTGCAACGTATTGATGACTACGAGTTTCTAAAATTGCGCCCCGCCCCACCATGACCTTCAAACTGTTCAAGTGACACCTGCCGTGGCACCCACCAATCATCCTCCAGCCCACACCCGATTGGCCGAGCTCGACGCATTGCGCGGCCTTGCCGCCATGGCAGTCGTGCTGTTCCACTACTTCACGAAGTTCGACGAACTGTTTGGGCACACCACGCCGCCTGTGTTGACCTTGCCTTGGGGCAGCTACAACGGCGTCAACCTCTTCTCTTTGGGGCACTACGGGGTGAATTTATTTTTCATGATCAGCGGTTTTGTCATCTTCATGACCTTGGAGCGCACTAAAAATCCGATGGACTTTGTGGTGTCGCGTTTCAGTCGCTTGTTTCCAGCCTATTGGGTGGCGGTGGCCATCACTTTCAGCGTTGTTCTGATGTTGGGTTTGCCGGGAAAAGAGACCGCCTTGATTCAAGCCATAGCCAACTTGAGCATGGTGCACAGCTTCTTCAATGTGCCGCATGTGGACGGTGTGTACTGGACACTTGAAGTCGAGCTGCTGTTCTACGCTTGGGCGTTTCTGGCTTACCGGCTCGGTTGGTTGCACAGAGTCCATGCCTTGCTCTTGGGGGCAATGGGCCTGCGCCTGGCGTATTTCATCGCCGCAGAGTTCTTCCGCGTGGATTTACCCTGGATCGCCAGCCGCTACCTCATCCTGAACTTCATCGCTTGGTTCGCACTCGGCGTGATGGTCTACCGCTTGTCGGGCCGCGCTTCGATGGGCAACAGCACCCGAGGCGCCGACCTGGGTGTGGCGGCATGCGCCATTGGCTTGCTGGGCCTCGTGCACACACCCTGGATCGGTGTGTTGGCATTCGTCTTGACAGGTTTACTGTGGGGCGCCGCCAGCGGCCGTTTGCCTTGGCTGGGGAACCGCTTGTTCCTGGGTTTGGGCATCATCTCCTACACCTTGTACCTGGTGCATGAAAACATCGGATGGGCGGTGATGCGACCGCTTCAAGCAGCAGGCTGGTCCAGCATGGCCTCGATCCTTGTCGCGCTGCTGTTGTCTCTCATCCTGGCCACCGCACTGACACTGCTGGTGGAACGCCCCGCCATGGCGTGGATACGTCGCCGCTACAAACAACAACAGGCCAGCACGCCAGCCGCGATTACCCGTACTGCACCATGACCACTGCAACACTCGCCGACAAAAGCAAAAAGAACCCGGTGACCACGGGCGCAGTCCTGGCTGGGATGGCCAGCCTGCTGTGTTTGATTCTGTCAGGCATCTTGGCCTACAACCATCCTCTGTCGCCGGCGTGGGCGGCCGTCGGTTTGGCCGCACTAACCTGTTTGGGCGTCTGGCAGTCTCGTTGCGTTTGGTGGTTGCCGCCCGCACTGCTGCCCTTGATTGGGCTGGCCCCCTGGACAGGTTGGATTGTTTTTGAGGAATTCGATCTGCTGCTCTTGGCTTTGTTGGCAGGTGCTTATGCCCGGTTGGTGTTTTCCAATCAACAGGCTGAGGCTGGCGTCACTGCAAAAGGCAACAAGTCCCGACGCCTTCGAGACAACCCACAAGGTGCTTATGCGCTGGTGGCACTCACGGTACTGCTCTTCGCCGCATCGGTACTCGTCTCGATGTTTCGCGGTTTTGACGACGCAGGCAGCTTTTCTTTCGGTTGGTTCCAGGGTTACCACGAGCCCATGAACAGCCTGCGTTTGGCTAAACCCTTTTTCTTGGCTTTGTTGTGGTGGCCTTTGTGGCGCGCAGCGCAGCGAACCTCGCCCGAAGCATCCGCCCAGGCACTGGGCCTGGGCTTGCTGCTGGGCATGGCAACCGTTGGATTGATAGCCCTGTGGGAACGACTGGCCTTCACGGGTTTGCTCAACTTTTCCACCGACTACCGAACCACCGCACTTTTTTGGGAAATGCATGTGGGCGGCGCCGCGCTGGACGGCTTTTTGGCCTTGACCGTGCCCTTTGTGCTGCGCGAACTGATGCTGGCGCGGTCCAGCCGCCGCTGGGTGTTGGCGGCCGGGGTGATGCTGTTGGCGGCCTATGTGAGCCTGACGACCTTTTCACGCGGGGTTTACTTGGCTGTGCCTTTGGGTCTGGCCTTGACCGCTTGGTTGCACACACGTCAAGTGTCCTGGGTCAGCACGGATGCTCGACGCGCCGCCGGCATTGCACCGACGGCTTCGGGCACCGGGTGGGGCAGCAGCCTGGCTTGGGTGGTGCTCTTCATGGCGCTGGCCACATGGATGTTCCCCACCAGTGGTTACCGGGGCATGCTGGCCTTGCTGGGCAGCCTGGGGCTGTTGATGCTGATGTTGCCGCGTTTGCAGTTGCTGGGTCCCGCGCACTGGGCCACCGCATGCGTCGGTGGTGCACTGCTGTCTGCCTGTGCTTGGGGTGTGGCTTGGTTTGTGCCCAAAGGGGCCTACATCGCGTATGCCTTGGTTGCGACCGGCACAGCGATGACCTTGGCAAGTGGCTACCTCAGACCGAGTCAGTCGCCGACGACACGAAGCCACATCGCAGCCGCCATGGGCTTGCTCGCCACCTGGGCCACCATGGTGGCAGTGGCCATGCACTGGGGGGGTGACGCTGCAGCCGAGCGTGCCGTGGCGGTCGCCGTCGGCCTCTTTTTGCTGATGCCCGTGTTGCTGCTGCTTCGGCGTCGCAAGAAGATTCAAGACAACACACCCACCACCTCATGGCGCGGTCAACTCGCCCTGCTCGGCACCATGGCCATCAGTGGCGCCCTGGTGGCGGTGTTTGCTGGTGGTGCGTACATGGGCGAGCGTTTTTCCACTGGTGGAAAAGACTTTGGTGGGCGCTTGATGCACTGGCAAATCGGCATCAACGCCTTGAACGGCCCCTGGGACTGGGCCTTGGGCAAAGGACAGGGCCGCTATCCAGCCAGCCACTTCAACTCGGGATTGGTTGAAGACCAAACCGGTGACTATCGTCTGCGACAAGAGGCAAACGGGCAAACCCACCTGGCGATGAGCGCGGGCAAACACATTCTGGGATGGGGCGAAATGTTCCGCATTTCTCAGCGTGTTACCGCCCCCCTGGGTGCCACCCAAGTGCAATTCGATGCGCGTGTCAAAGCGCCCATCACCTTGCATTTCGAAGTGTGCGAGAAACACTTGCTCTACAACAACGCCTGCTTGATCAAACAAGTCGAGGTCAAACCGGCTGCCGCGGGAGGGGGTGCATGGCAGAGTTTGAGTGCCATGCTGGATGGAGAACGCAACCCAAGCAGGGGCCCGCTGTGGGCGCCCAAACTCATCATGTTCTCCGTCGGCGTGTACACCAACGGGGCCCTGGCCGAGGTCGACAACCTGAAACTGCTGGACAGCACAGGCAACGACCTGCTCAGCAATGGTGACTTCTCCCGGGACATGGCGCAGTGGTTTTTCACCAGCGACCGCCACCACATGCCCTGGCACATCAAGAGTATGTTCATGCATGTTTTTTTTGACCAAGGTGTGGTCGGGCTCTTACTCTGGTTGGCACTGAGTGTCGGTGCCCTGTGGCGAGTTTCCTTGGGCAATGCCCGTCAACACACCTTGTCACCCGCCATCGCAGGCAGCTTGCTCGGGTTTGCTGTGGTGGGACTGTTCGACAGCTTGCTGGACGTGCCGCGCCTGGCAACGCTTTATTACCTGCTGGTTTTGGTGGCTCTGGTACTGCGACCTCCAAGCCTCAACCATGGAGTGTCTCGATGAGCGGGCGGCCTTTCAAAAAAAACTCTTGGTGTGGTCTCTCGGTTGTGCTGATTGCCTCGATGCTGTTCTCGCTCGGCGCTTGGGCCGCACCCCTGTCCACCAGCAACCAGAACATCGACCCCTCTGCAGCGCCTAAACAAGCCGTGATGCAAGTCGGCCCAGGCCGTGCCATCACCACGCTGCGTGAAGCGGCGCGCCAAGCCCAAGATGGCATGCTGATTGAAGTGGACGCAGGACGCTACTTCCGCGACGTCGCGGTCTGGACGCAAAACAACCTCACGCTGCGTGCTGTGGGCGGCCGCGCCCAATTGGTGGCTGGTGGTGCCACTGCAGAAAACAAAGCGACCTGGGTTGTGCGTGCACAAAACATGACGGTGGAAGGTTTTGACTTTGAAGGCGCGGCCTCCACACACCACAACGGCGCGGGCATTCGGTTTGAGTCGGGCTCACTGCGCATCCGCGATTGCAGCTTCAGCCACAACCAAATGGGCGTGCTGACAGCTGACGACCCCGGCACCGCACCCCAATCCACACTGGATGTCGAAAACAGCGAGTTCTCACACAATGGCCGCCCCGACGGACACAACCACCAGCTCTATGTTGGCCGCATGGCCCGCCTCACCGTCACGGGCAGCTACTTCCACCATGGTCGCATCGGCCATTTGATCAAGAGCCGTGCGGCAGTGAACCACATTCACTACAACCGACTAACCGACGAACTGGGCGGCAATACCAGCTACGAACTGGAGTTCCCCGACGGTGGTGTTGCGACCGTGGTGGGCAACCTCATTGTTCAAGGCTCACAAACCCAAAATCCCCACCTGATTGCTTTCGGCGCAGAAGGCCTGCGCTGGCCGCGCAGCGAGCTTTACCTCATCAACAATACCTTGGTCGACAACCTGCCCAAGGGCGGAGTTTACCTGCGCACTGCCCCAGGCACCCAAATTGTCAAGGCGATGAACAACCTGTTGGTGGGTGGGAAAGAAGACATCGCTCCCTTCAAAGCGGGGTTGGTGTTCAACAACTTCCCAGCTGAATGGGATGACTTTGTGCTTGCAGCGCGTGAGGACTTTCGACTCAAGCCCAAATCGCGGCTGCGAGGCCGTGCTTTGGACCCGGGTGCCGGACCCAAGCTTCAAGGGGATTTCGTAGGTGAATGGCCCATCCATCCCAGACAGGAGTACCGCCACCCCAGGCAGGTGTCTGCCCCGTTGGCACCGAGCAAAAACCTCGGCGCGTTTATGCAGTGACAATCTCGGATTCGCGATTTTTTGATGCGCCTCACATGAACCCATCCACGCCCTCCCCTGCCCTGACCTTGGGCGCACCGATATTTTCTGACGACAGCCTCGCTACATTGGCTCAGAAAGAAGGTCTCATCAGCGCTTGGCAAGAGGCCATGAAGCGCCATGGAAAAAGCGCTGCCCAAGGTGTTCAGGGCGCGTTTGCCATCGGCTTGCAAGACCCTTCCGGTCGCGTGTTTCTGGCGGTGGATCGTTTTGCCCAACAAACGCTTTGTTATCGCACCGTACAAACAAGCACAGGCACTGAGCTGCGTTTCGCCGAGCGGGCCGACACCCTCGCCAACCTGGACGGGCAAACGGCAGAGATCGATCCACAAGCCATCTTTGACTACCTCTACTTCCACTGCATCCCGTCGCCGCGCACCATATTCAAAGGTGTTTTCCGCTTGCCCGCAGGCCACAGCGCCTGGTTCGAGGCAGGCCAGTTGCAGGTAACCCCCTATGCGACGCCGCAGTTTGTAGAACCACGCAGTGGCAACTTTGAGCAGCTCAAAGACGAGTTTCAGTCGCTACTCCAACAAGCGGTAACCACACAACTCGACGGCAGCAAAGCGGCTTGTTTTTTGAGTGGTGGCACCGACAGCTCCACCATCGCCGGCATGATTGGTCGTGCCGGTGGCCAACCTGCTGCCACCTACTCCATCGGCTTTGAAGCTGAAGGGTATGACGAGATGGCCTTTGCCCGCATCGCGGCCAAACAGTTCAACACCGAACACCATGAGTACTACGTCACGCCTGGTGATTTGGTGCGCAGCATCCCCCAAGTCGCACAACACTACGACCAACCCTTTGGCAACTCCTCCGCCCTGCCCGCCTACTACTGCGCCCGCATGGCCAAGATGGATGGTGTGAGCAAGCTGTTGGCCGGTGATGGCGGCGACGAACTCTTCGGCGGCAACAGCCGTTATGCCAAGCAGCGGGTGTTTGGTTGGTACCAAGCGATTCCTTCGCCGCTGCGCTCCTGGGTCATGCAACCGCTCTTTGAACAAACGCCCGTCGGCAAGCTGCCACTATTGAAAAAAGGCACGAGCTACATCGAGCAGGCCAAAGTGCCCATGCCCGACCGCTTGCAGATGTACAACTTGCTGCTGCGTTTGGGTGTGCAAGACGTACTCACCCCGGCTTTTTTGTCTCAGGTCAATGTGCAAGGCCCTGCACAACATCAGCGCGAGGTGTGGTCTGAGGTCAAGAACGCGAGCGATCTGAACCGCACCTTGGCCTTTGATTGGCGCTACACCTTGGGGGAGAGCGACTTGCCCAAAGTACGTGAAACCACGCGCTTGGCCGAAGTGGCCGTGGGTTTCCCCTTTTTGGACGACCGCTTGCTCGACTTCTCGCTGAAGCTGCCTCTGCACTACAAACTCAAAGGCTTGAAGCTGCGCTGGTTTTTCAAAGAAGCGCTGCGTGGGTTTCTGCCGGAAGAGATCATCACCAAGAAAAAACAAGGTTTCGGACTGCCCTTTGGCGTTTGGTTGACAAGAACCCCCGCACTGCGCCAACTGGCCGAGTCTTCGCTGAACAGCCTCGCCCAACGCAACATTGTTCACCCCGCCTTCATTCACTCGCTGCTGAATGAACGCCTGAACGAACACCCCGGTTACTACGGCGAGATGGTGTGGATTTTGATGATGCTGGAGCAGTGGCTGCAGCGCGCTGCACCTGCTTACACGATGAAATAAGCCGCGCTTAGTATTTGGCGGGCCATGCTTTTCACCACCGTCCCCTTTGTTCTGCTCTTCTTGCCACTGACCTTGGCGGGCTTCTTTGCGCTTGGGCGACACTCGCAACGCGCAGCAGCCGCTTGGTTGTTTTTCGCCTCCTTGTTCTTCTACGGCTTTTGGATGCCGGAGTTCACGCTCTTGTTGCTGGGCTCGATTGCGATGAACTTCATGGTAGGACTGCGCATCGCCAAAGGCCATGCCCCAAGCGCACCGCCTTCGATGTTGTCACCCAAAGTTTGGTTGGTGGTGGGCGTGGCGCTGAACCTCCTGGTGCTGGCTTACTTCAAATACGCCAACTTCTTCCTGAACAACCTGAATGTGGTGATGAGCAGCGACTGGCAGCTGGCCCATGTGGTGCTGCCCATAGGCATTTCGTTTTACAGCTTCACCCAGATCGCGTTTTTGGCCGACACCTACCAGCGCAAAGTCAGCGAATTCAATCCCGTGCACTACGGTCTTTTCGTCACCTACTTTCCGCATTTGATCGCAGGCCCTGTGCTGCACCACGGTCAAATGATGCCGCAGTTTGCCGACCCCGCCATCTACCGCTGGAACCGTGCCCATGTGGCCACGGGGTTGGCCATCTTTGCGTTGGGTTTGTTCAAAAAGGTGGTGCTGGCCGACGGTATCAGCCCCTACGCAGACGCGGTATTCAAACCTGTGGATGGCGGCGCCTGGCCCACCACCAACGAAGCTTGGCTGGCGGCGGTAGCCTATACGCTGCAGCTCTACTTTGATTTTTCCGGCTACTCCGACATGGCCATCGGTTTGTCCTGGATGTTCAATGTGAAGTTGCCCTTTAACTTCAACTCGCCCTACAAAGCCACCAGCATCAGCGACTTTTGGCGACGCTGGCATATTTCTCTCTCCAATTTTTTGCGCGACTACCTTTACATCGCCCTGGGCGGCAACCGCCGTGGTGCGGTGCGCCGGTATGTGAACCTGGGCACCACCATGCTGCTCGGTGGTTTGTGGCACGGGGCCAGTTGGTCTTTTGTCGTGTGGGGTGGCCTGCATGGTGCTGCCCTCATGCTCAACCATGGGTTCCGAGCGGCGTTGAAGGCTGTGCTGGGGACCTCATTTCTGGCGCGCTGGGATGGCAGCCGCTCCGTTCAAATCGGTGGCTGGGGTTTGACGATGTCGTGTGTGGTGGTCGCTTGGGTCTTCTTCCGGGCAGAAACCATGGGGGGTGCGCTGCGCATGCTCCAGGGCATGATGGGCCAAGCAGTCACGGCCTCCAGGCTCCTTGAGGCAGATGTTCAGCCCCTGTTGTGGAATGCTGGTTTGCAACTGACCGTGGGTTGGGCGTGCTGCGCCGTTCTCGCGGCCATGGCGTTATTGGCCCCGAACAGCAATGCCATCGGCGAGTGGTTGATGCAACGCAACCAATCAAGCGCTGCTTGGACTGCATGGCTTTGCGGTGCCGGGCTGTGCACGGTCGTTTTTCTGATTGTGTTGAACACTGCGAGAGACAGCGTGAGTGCCTTCATCTACTTTAACTTTTAGGACGCTGTAAAAAATGTGGCGTCGATGTTTTTGGTTTGTGGGAGGCGTGCTCACCATGCTGCTGGTGGCTGAGCTTGTTTTTCGCCTGCTGCCCGTCTCCACCTCCACCCAAACGGACTACCATTTGGGCAACAAACTGCTCACTTACCCGCCACACCACCAGTGGCGCATTTCCACCGGTTGGGACCTGCGAGACGCGCAAACCCTCAGCAGCAACAAGCAAGGATTCGTGAGCGAACACGACTTCACGCACAACCCGCATGCCATTGCCTTGATCGGTGACAGCTACAGCGAGTCGTCCATGCTCAATGCCAAAGATCGTCCTGCTGTGCAGTTGGAGCGCCTACTGAGCGGCAAGCCCGTGTATGCGATGGGCAGCCCCGGAACGGCCCTGCTCGACTACGCAGAACGTGTGCATTGGGCAAGGCAATCCTTTGGCATTCATGACGTGGTCATCTTGATGGAGCCCGGTGACATCCAGCAAACCTTGTGTGGCTCCGGCAATGTGCACAGCGAGTGCCTGGATGCCAAAACACTCTCACCCCGCGGTGAACCAAGGCCCTCGCCCTCGGCGCTCAAACGCTGGGCGCGTCGTTCGGCTTTCGCTCAGTACCTCAACAGCCAACTCAAGTTCAGTCCGCAAAGGCTATGGGCGGCGGCCGTCAGTCAATCACGCCCGGCTCAGGGCCATGATGTGGGCAAAGCAGTGGCCAAGCCCGTCGCAAAAAAGCTCGAAGCCGATTTCACGGTGGTGAATGCTGCATCGAAAGAGTTTTTCAAGCGCATCGAAAACGCCGGGTCAGGCCGGTTAGTCATCATCCTCGACACGGCGAGCAATCAACGCGCCAACAAGTCCCGCGTCGACGACCCAGAGCGCTCGCGCTTCATGGTTTTGGCGCAAGAAGCAGGCGCCACCGTGGTCGATGCTGGCCCCATTTACGACCAGCATTTTCAAACGTCGACCCTGAGTTTGGACGTCGGCCCCTACGACAAACACCTTAACCGCCAAGGCATTGAGTTGTTGATGACAGCGGCGGCGCAGGCGCTGTCTCGGCCACGAAACCATTGAGCGTCACCAAAATCATGGCGACAAACCGCTGTCCGTTCGCCCTGAGTCTGTCGAGTGACGACAACGCGCCGATGGAGCGTTTTGGACGAGCTTGAAGAAAGAGCAGGTACACCGGCAGCACCATCAAACCCGCTCAGCTCAAGCTGCATGCGTGGCATCTTCAGCTAGATCGAGACCTTCCACAACACCACGGGCTTGCACAGTCGCCTTGGCAACAAGTCCCCGGCGCAGCTTGAGCGGGCGTACTGGCAGCGGCACAAAGAGGCCACACAGTGCCAAAGTTCAAGCGAGCCACAAGCGCGGGAGGAAAGCCTTACCCCCTACACCCCCTTCTTCATTGAAACAATTCAACGAAGATCAAGCGGTCAACGTGGCCAGTCCTACTGCTCGTAAAAATTCAGAGCGGCGCGCCATTGAATTGGGCAGTTTTCAGTTCCACGGTGTCCACGTTCGTGGTCTCGCGTACCACCACGCTGCGATACACCCAGACGACGCCGCTCGCAGAGGTATTGTTCTTGTTATCCGTATCCGTGACCCTGTAGCGGCACGCCCGGTAGTTACCAGCCGGTACGCTGACAGACTCGATCGCTTCGAACCGGACGGTAGTGGTTCTGTCGACACCATCCAGGGGCTCAAACGTGATGCCATTGCGGCGAGTCCCTTTGCTGCTGAAGCTCAGGGTCGAACCCTCGGTCAGGGTGAATCGCGCGTCCGTGACTGGCGGGCTATAAGTGGTTTCTTCGCTTTGACCGGACAAGGGGCCGTTGATCAAGGTTCCATATTCGACCAGCCTGCCGTCGCTCTTCACCTGCAGATAACGTGTGGCATGCACTGGTCTGGCAATGGTGCCGGGCGGGCGAATCGTTTCGCGGGAGGTTAAGTCGCTCAACAGTCCCGGTGTCTGTGCAAACGTGACCGTTGTTGTACGGACCCTGGTACTGTCAGTGAACTCAGCCCCCTTGCCCGGTGGCCCATAGCTCAGCGACAAGGTTGCGCCCATCTCGTAACGAGCAGCATCGAAGCATTTCGCTGGTGCAAAAACCGGTGCAGGTGCAGGCGACGGCGCATCGTCGCTACCGCCGCCGCAGCCAGCCAGAAAGGTGCATGCGACAGCTAGGCTGGCCAGACGCATCGTGACGCTTTCATCTGTATTCATAGCAGTTCCGCTATGGAATCTCTGCATAAAGAGTCAACCCCGATGGTAAGAGGTGGTGGCACAAGGCCACATTGACCCTGCGCACCAAACAATCCTTGATTTGAAGCTGCGTGCCAAGAAGACACCCTAACGTGAGTTCGACGGGCTCAGGGCGAACGGACTGCGGTTTGTCGCAAAAAATGTAGGCCTCAATAGTGTCATATCAAGTTGTGTGCCATACGCGCCGCGAATTGCCAGCGGCCCGTGTCCCATGGCGTGAAGCGTGGGATTTGGAAGAGATCGGTTTGCGCCTTGGACGCACCCCAGGCTGTTGATACCGCCGCCTCAAAACCTAAGTCTTTTGCAATCTGTACGCTTCTCGGAGAGTAGTCTTCGCCGGGTTTGCCATTGGGGTAAGCGAAGAGCGTGACGGGTTCGTCCAGCAAATCTTCCAGATGGTGTTTGCTGTGGCGTATCTCTTCTAGCGCGTCCTCATCGCTCAGCTTGGCCAGGATGGGGTGCGACACAGTGTGCGCTCCAATTTGCATGCCAGCGCGGCGCATGGCGCGCACCTGAGCGCCTGTCATCATCAAGTCGGTAGGTGGTGTGACTCGGGCCAAGCCAGCCAACTCTTGCGTCAGCGTCAAACGTTGTGGCACGGGGAGGTACTTGATGTTTCGGATGATCTGGGTGATGGCATCTTGTTTGGCCGCGACGCTGTGGACCGGCATCTGGTCCAAACCCGGCACGCCGAGTAACTGCAGCGGCAGCGTATCGAGGGCCGTATGGCGCACAGACTCAATCACCGTGTCGTTCCACATGCGACCGCCATCCAAAAAACCCGTGGCGATGAAAAACGTGGCGCACAAACCATGCCGTTTCAAAATCGGCATGGCAACGTCATGGTTGTCAGCGTAGCCATCGTCGAAGGTGATGGCCAACG
This sequence comes from Burkholderiales bacterium, assembly GCA_031431125.1. GTDB lineage: Bacteria > Pseudomonadota > Gammaproteobacteria > Burkholderiales > Burkholderiaceae_C > JANPCX01. The sequence goes on along the minus strand of JANPCX010000035.1, from coordinate 55,635 downwards.
CACGCGCAGGCAGGTGGCCCACTTTCAACCGCCGCACCGCCTCGTCCAGCGGCAGCACATTGAACCAACTGGCCAGCCAAGAACACAGTCGATCAAAACGCTGTGCATCCATTTCTTGCGGAAACAGCGGATCCACCTCGGGCAACACCCGATGAAAAATAAGGATAGAAAGCCGCCCCCTGCTTCCTCCCGGGGACACTGCACCAAGCAAGGTTCGAATCAACATCAGGCTGTCTTTTTAGAGGGAACCGCGTCGTTGGACGGCACTGGACGCGTTGCCAGTCCAGGAATGGTGCGCCATCCCCGCGCATAGACGGGTTCACGCTCCCAGCCTTTGGTTTGTACCCAAACACGAGCCACCATCACCATCACCATGATGTAGTAGGGCAAGTCAAAGTAAGACAAGCTCAAAAATGCACCGCCCACGGCATAGCCCAATAGCGAAACCTGGGCCATGCCGCCAAGGTCTGCTGCCCACTGTGTTTGTGGGTTTCCAGCTGCGTTCTTGCGCAACCAACCCGCCGATCCCCAAGTGAAAAACCAAATCAGCAAGAACAACAACAAACCGAAAAAGCCGTGGTTACCAAGCACCAAAAAATAAATGCTGTGGGCCGCGTGGACATAGTCAGGCGTTGGGGAATACAGGGCAAACAGCTCTGGCCGAACAAAGTTAAAGCCCACGCCCAAGGGATAGTGGAAAGCCAGGTTCCACGCCGTCCACCAGGCGCTGATCCGGCCCAGGGCAGAACGGTCTTCTTGGTAGTTGTCGATGGTGGACATGCGGTTGGTCCACTCGTCCGGCATGAAACCCACCAGCACCACGGCAGCAACAATCAACAGGATGCCGACCGCGCCTTTGCTTTTTCCGCGCCACCAGAGCATCAAGGTCATGGCTGTAATGGCCAACAGCGCACCGCGCGAGTGGCTGCCCAAAGCAGCCGCTGCACACAACAGCATCACCAAGGTCATCGCCCGCCGACCCCAACCGTTGGCCAGTTGCATTTGCAAGAACCGCAACAACGGGATCGTCATGACCAAAGCCAAGGCGAACTCGTTGTTGTCTTGAATGAAGGAACCCGGTGGTCCCCAGACTCGGTAGCTGCCACCCGTCATCACGGTGAACACACCGCCCTTGGCACCCAAGATGGCCAGCGACCCTGCAGCCACCCATACGAGCGCAAAAACATGTTTTTTGCTGCTGAGCAGGATGAGCGCCACAAACACCATCAAGTTGATCTTCATGACCTTGTCCCACTGGGGAAAGTCGCCGTTGGGGTCCAAGCCGAATCCCCAGGACAGGGTCATCCACAAACTGAAGAGAACAAAGGCGATCACCGCCGGACCCTTGAACGGTGAATGGCGGTCTTGGGTCATCAATAAACCCAGCAACGTGACACCCGCCGCCAGCGCAGCCAGCGGTGCAGAGAAGGCGAAGCCATAGGTGTAGCGGTGCGGGTTCATGATGCTGAGCCAGGTCCACAACATCACGCCCACCCAGGGTCGACGCAGTGAAATCAACGCGGCCAGCAAAACAATGCCAACGACCAGAATGTCACGCATGGTGGCTTATCCGGGCTGCGCCACGCGACTGACCACGTAGCGAAATTTGCCTGATTTTTCAGGCGGAATGGTTTGCACTTGTTCAACGTTGACCGCAACCGCTGCACCCAAGCGCTTCTTGAAGGTTTGCACGATGCCTTCGATGCAAGCGGGATCAAACGCCGGTGTCGTGATCAGGTAAACCTGGGTGTGTTCCAAACTTTCTTGAACAATTTTGAACGACTCGACACCGGGTAAATCACGGATGGCGTAGATCAGGGCCAAGCCATGAAGCACGGTGCCGTCCTGCGCCACCACAAAGTCGGTCGTGCGGCCTTGAATTTCTTTGAGCATGGGCAGGCCACGGCCACAGGCGCACTTTTCTGTGTCCATCACCGCCACGTCCCCGGTGCGGTAGCGGATGAAGGGGAAGTCGCGCGTGGCCAAATGGGTCACCACGATCTCGCCCGGACTGCCGTCGGGCACAGGGGCGCCGTTTTTGTCCACCAGCTCCACAATGATGTCTTCCGAGGTGAGGTGCATGCCGCCCTCAGGACACTGATGCGCGATGAAGCCCGCATCCCGCCCGCCATAACCATTGGCCACTGGGCAGCCAAACACCTGGCTGATGGTGGCGCGCTGCTCGTCGTACAAACGCTCGGAGGTCACGAAGGCCACACGAATGCCCAATTCGTTCATGGCCAGGCCGCGCTTTTGCGCGTGTTTGGCAATGTGGGTCAGCGCCGACGGGTAGCCAAACAGCATCTTGGGTTTTTTGCTGCGTATGGCCGCTAGAAAACCATCCAGCTTGGCCTCTGACATTTCAAAGGCGGGCAAGAGTTCGGTGCGTATGAGTTGATCGCGCAACCAACGCACACGGTCTTGTGCGCCGAGTTCTATGGGCGAACCCCAAATCACGATCTCCGGATCACCAATGTCCACATTCCACCAGCGCGTGGCACGCCACTTGGCGGCCACGTCGTGGCTGACACGCTCTTTGCCTATGAAAAAAATCAAGGGCTCACCCGAGGAGCCACCGGTGTTAAAGCGCGCCAATCCCTGGGTCTGCTCGTGCTTCAGCGCCTCGGTGTGGGCGCGAATTTCGGTTTTGGTGAGAAAGGGCAACTTTCTCAAATCGTCCAAGGAGCTGACGGCCCTTGGATCGAATGAGAGCGGCTTGAAAAGTTCTCGGTAATAGGGAACCCGGCTTCCTACCTCGGCCAGCAAAACCTGTAACTTGCGCAACTGCAAAGCGCGCAGTTGCTCTGGCGACCACCACTGGGTGTCTTCCATCTCACGGCGCACGCGCACAGTGCTGTGTTTCTTCAGCCGCTCGTGCAGCGGAAAAAGAAACTGGGAAACGAGTGTGGTGTAGGCGGAAGACATCAAGAGCAAATCAGCTTGCCGTTTGTTTGATCGATTCACCGCGCCCAATGGCTTGGTACTCAATGCCTTGGCTGCGCATCAACTCGGGCTCGAACAAATTGCGACCGTCAATCACCAAAGGTGTTTTGAGTAGGGTGCGGATGGAATCGAAGTCCGGGCTTTTGAACTCACGCCACTCGGTCACGATGAGCAAGGCATCGGCACCTTGCAGCGCTTCGGTTTGGTTGGCCACAAAGGTCAAGCCTGCGGGGTCGCCCATCACACGTTTGGCCTCAACCATGGCCACGGGGTCATAGGCACGCAACTGGGCGCCGCGTTTGAGCAACTCGTCGATGATGACGCGGCTCGGGGCTTCGCGCATATCGTCGGTGTTGGGCTTGAAAGCCAAGCCCCACAGGGCCAAAGTTTTGCCTTTGAGGTTTTCACCAAAACGTGCCACCACCTTGTCGACGAGCACGCGCTTTTGCCGTTCGTTCGCCGCTTCCACGGCCGTCAGCACACCCAATTTGATGCCCATTTGTTCGCCCGCTTTCACCAAGGCTTTGACGTCCTTGGGGAAACAGGAACCGCCATAACCGGCGCCGGCATACAAGAAATGGGTGCCGATGCGCGGGTCACTGCCTATGCCTTTTCGCACCAGTTCAATGTCGGCGCCTACACGCTCGGCCAACAAGGCCAGTTCGTTCATGAAGCTGATTCGGGTGGCCAGCATGGCGTTGGCCGCGTACTTGGTGAACTCGGCGCTGCGCACATCCATGATTTGCAGCTTGTCGTGGTTGCGGTTGAAGGGCGCATAGATGGCACGCATCATGAGCACGGCCCGCTCGTCGTCCGCACCGATGACGATGCGGTCAGGGCGCATGAAGTCGTCAATGGCCGCCCCTTCTTTTAAGAACTCGGGGTTGCTGACCACGGCATAGTCCATGGACAAGCCTCGGTCTTTCAACGCTTGGCCGATGGCCGCACGAACCTTGTCGGCGGTGCCCACGGGCACGGTGCTTTTGTCGACGACCACTTTGTAGTCCGTCATGTGCTGACCAATGCTGCGCGCGGCGGCGAGCACATACTGCAAATCGGCGGAGCCGTCTTCGTCGGGTGGCGTGCCCACACCAATGAACTGGATGGTGCCGTGGGCCACCGCCGCGGCCACGTCGGTGGTGAACTGCAAACGCCCGGCTTCTTTGTTGCGTTTGACCAGGGCTTCGAGCCCAGGCTCGTGAATGGGGATGCCACCTTCGTTCAAGATGCGTATCTTGTTGGCGTCCACATCCAAACACACCACGTGGTTGCCCATTTCAGACAAACATGCGCCGGTGACGAGACCGACGTACCCGGACCCTATGACTGTGACTTTCATCGCTGACCTTGTTGACTTGAATGTTGTGAATTGCGGTAGACCTGAGCAAGCATCGGCGCCACACGCGCCCAGGTGTAGCGCTGCACCTCGAGCAGGCCCGCTTCGATCAGTTTTGCCTTGAATTGTGGTTCAGCCAGCAATCGCTTGACCGCCTGCGCCATGGCGGTGGGATCTTGCGGCGGCACCAAAAGCGCGGTCACGCCGTCTTGAACGATGAAGGGTACCCCGCCCACACGGGTGCTGACCACAGGAATGCCGCTGGCCAAGGCTTCGAGCACGGAGTTGGGCATGTTGTCGGCCAAACTCGGATTCAAACAGACACTGGCCTGTCGATACAAATTTGCCATCGCATCGCGGTCCAGGCGCCCCGCAAACGTGACCGCATCGGCCACGCCCAGCTCACTGGCCAGCGTTTGAAGCTCGGCAGCCAAGGGCCCGCTGCCCGCGACCGTCAGTGTGGCAGCGGGATGCAGGGCACGCACCTGGGCGAAACACCGCAGGGCGGTGGCGTTGTCATAGATGGCTTCCAAATTGCGAGCCACCACCAAATGCGGCCCCGCGGCAGTGACAGTTGGAGCTGCCGCCGGAGAGAACCGCGAAAGGTCAATGATGTTGGGCACGACTTGGCTGGGCATGCCGTTGCGGTCAAACACTTCTTGCAGAAACTGTGATGGCACCACCAAAGCAGTGACTCGGCGCATGGACCAACCCACGACCTGGTGTGCCTTGGACAAAAACTCGGCCGCCTCACCGCCCCGGTAGTTCACCACCACGGGCACACCCCGACTGCGGGCCACCCAAATGGCAGGCGCAGCAAACAAATGCCAGGACCAACCGGAGTTGGCCATCACATGAAAGACATCGCTGCGTCCCGCTGTACGCCACAGCGTCAGCAAATAGGGGAACAAACGCCATACCGCCCGAATGCCAGGCAAGGCGGATACCCATGCCGCACAGGGTGCATTGGTTTGCACCAAAGCCACCTCGGCCTGCGCCGAGCGCAGCAATTCCGCCAGCTGCCGGGTTTGGTTGGCCATACCACCCGCAGGCGGAGGCAAGGGACCGACCAGAGCAACCCGCATGCCCACAAAGTTGGCGGCGTTCTCAAAGACCATCCAGGTCTCCCACGTGCGCCAGACCCAATGCGGACTGGTAAGCCTTGGGGTAATTCGCCACCGAGGTGCGCCAGTTGCGTTCGACTTCCACAAACTCGCGGCCCGCGCGGCGCAAGTGCGGCCACAAGTCCTTCTTGGCCACGACTTGAAGCAAAGTGTCCGCCAGTGATTCCGCGCTGCCGGCCTTGAACAACATGCCGGTTTCGCCGTGTCGGATGAGTTCTTTGTGACCGCCCACATCCGAGGCGACCAGCAGCCGCCCTTGGGCCATGGCCTCCAGGGGTTTGAGTGGGGTGACAAGCTCGGTCAAACGCATGGAGTGACGGGGATAGGCCAGCACATCCACCAGGTCGTAATACCGCTGCACCTCGGAATGCGGCACACGGCCGGTGAAAACTACATAGGACTCCAGCTTCAAGCGCGCGACCTGGGCCTTCAGGGCTGCGTCTTGTGGACCGCCGCCGACCAAGAGCACACGCACATCGGGCAGGCTGGCAATCACTTGGGGTAAGGCATCGAGCAACAGGTCCAAGCCTTCATAGGCGTAGAACGATCCGATGAAACCGACCACCGTGCAACCGGCCAAACCCAGCTTGACTTTCAGTGCGTCGTCCGTTTGGCCGCTGACATTGAACGACTCGATGTCGACGGCGTTGGGAATGACGGTGATCTTGTCCGCAGGGATGCCGCGCCCCACCATGTCATGGCGCAGACCTTCACAAATGGTGAACACATGGGCGGCACGCTGCAGAGCACGGGTCTCCAGGGCACGTGTCATGCGGTAACGCAGACTGCCCTCCGAGGTGGTGCCATGGTCCACCGCCGCGTCCTCCCAAAAGGCACGGACTTCGTAAACCACCGGAATGTTGAGCTGGCGGCCCACCTTCAGGGCGGGCAAGGCATTGAGCACTGGCGAGTGCGCATGGATGATGTGGGGCTGCACATTGCGCGCCACTTCAAGCAAGCGCCGCTGCAGTTGCTGCATCAACACCCATTGGTTCAGCACTGGCACTTTGTCCGCCAAAGAGGGCGCTGCCTGCGTGCGGTAGAAGTAAAAACCATCGACCTCTTCTTCAGCCCGCGTGCAGTTGATGTGCTTGGGACTGGTGATGTGGTGGGTTTGCCAGCCGAGCTTGCGTTGCTCGCGGAGCAGCGACACGGTGCGAAAGGTGTAGCCACTGTGCAGCGGAATCGAGTGGTCCAGCACATGGAGAATTCGCAGGCTCATCAAGCCACCGCCTTTTCCGTCGCAGGCCGGACAAGCTGCTGACCGGCACTCGTGTCGTCCATCACACGGCGCAAGAAGGCTTCGAACATCAGCAAGGTCCACAGCGGCGCGCTGTAATCGCGGGCACCACTTTGGTGGGCCTCTACCAGGTGCTCCAAATAGCTGCGCTCGAACCAACCGGTGTCTGCAAGCCGTGAACCCAGCACGGCGTCCTGAACCCGCTGCTTGAGTGGGCCACGGAACCAGCGGGCCAAAGGCACAGCGAAACCCATCTTGGGGCGGTAGAGCACATCGACAGGCAGCTTGGGCTCCATGGCTTTCTTGAACAGGAACTTGCCCTCTTGTCCACGCACCTTGAGGCTGGAAGGAATGGTGGCCATCCACTCGATGAGTTCATGGTCCATCAGCGGTTCGCGCACTTCGAGTGAATGTGCCATGCTGGCGCGGTCGACCTTGGTGTTGATGTCCCCAACCAAATAGGTCTTCATGTCCAGGTACTGAATCAGGGCCAGTGGATCATCAGTGGCTGCCTTGGCCGCATGGCGTTTGAAGACTTCTTCGGCGGAGTAACCAGCCAGCTCGTTCTTGAACTTGCTGCTGAACAACTGCGCCCGCATCGGATCGCGCAGGATGGACACCGAATGGAAATAGGCCTCCACCGACGAACGTGCCATGCCTTCAAATGTGGTTTTGGCTCTGAACATGCGCGGTGCCCAATCGGCCTTGGGGTAAACCTTGCCGAGCAAACCAAAGAGCGGCCTGCGCAGCCCTTGCGGCAGCGCGGAGCGCATGCGCTCTTCCATCAAGTGCAGGCGGTACCTCCGGTAACCGCCAAACACTTCATCACCGCCATCGCCCGACAGCGCCACGGTCACTTTGCGCCGCGCCAGTTGGCAAACGCGGTAGGTAGGGATGGCCGAGCTGTCGGCATAGGGCTCGTCATAGAGCCGCGCCAGCGTGTCGATCAAATCGAAATCGTCGCTGCCAACGGTTTCGACATAGTGGTTGGTTTTGTATTGGTCGGCCACCATTTTGGCGAACTCGACTTCATTAAAAGCGGGGTCGTCAAAACCCATGGAGCAGGTATTCACCGGGGCGTCAGACAAGCCGGCCATGGTGGCCACAACAGCGCTGGAGTCCACACCGCCCGACAAAAATGCACCCAGTGGCACCTCGGCAATCATGCGCAGGCGCACAGACTCTTTGAGCTTGGCATCCAACTGCTCGCACGCTTCGGTCAAACCCACCGGGTTGCCCAAGGTGAAACGCACATCCCAATACGGTTTGGGCTGTGGAATAGGCTGACCACGGCGTATGACCAAAGTGTGCGCTGGCGGCAACTTCAGCGCCTGTTTGAAGATGGTGCGTGGCTCGGCCACATAACCGAGCGCGAAATACTCTTCAACCGCCAGCGGATCCATGTCGCGCTTGAGCCCACCGTGGGCCAACAGCGACTTCAGTTCGGAACCAAACAACAGATGGTCATCGTCTAAGAGTGCGTAGTACATGGGTTTGACCGCCAGCCGGTCGCGCGCCATGAAAAAGGTTTGTTTGTTTCTGTCCCACAGTGCAAACGCGAACATGCCGCGGAACCGCTTCACACAGGCCTCACCCCAAGCCTCCCAGGCGTGCACGATGCATTCGGTGTCGCTCTTGGTGTGGAAGACATGGCCCAGGGCTTGCAGCTCAGGGATCAGGTCTTGGTAGTTGTAGATCTCGCCGTTGAACACCACCACCACGGAACCGTCTTCATTAAAAAGCGGTTGCTGGCCCGTGGCCACGTCGATGATGGACAGACGTCGGTGACCCAGTCCCACACCCGGCTCCAGGTGCAGGCTGCCTTCGTCTGGGCCGCGGTGAAACTGCGACTCGTTCATGCGGTGCAACACAGCCTGCGAAATCTCGCGATTGCTGCGGGTGTCAAAAATGCCGGTGATGCCGCACATAGGGGGTCGTCTTTTGATTTATGGGGAATCGGCGCGGCCCTTGGCCGCCGAAGGGCTATTGTCGCCGGGTGACCGCAGCTGCTGGTTGTAGACCAACTGGTAGGTGGCCACCATGGCAGGCAAACTGAACCGCGCCTGCACACGCTGACGACCGGCCAAACCCAAAGCCCGGGTTTGTTCAGGCTGCAATGCCAAACCCACGATGCTTCTGGCCAATGCCTTGGGCTGTTTGCTGGGCACGATCTCGCCAGTTTGGCCGTGCACCACCAGGTCGGCATTGCCGCCGACATCGGTGGCGATCACAGGCAAGCCGGTAGCCATCGCTTCCAGGATGGTGTTGGAGATGCCTTCGGCCAGCGAAGGCAGCACAAAACAGTCCAGGCCGCGCATCACTTCGGCCACGTCGCTGCGCTCGCCCGGTAACCAGGCGAGGTCCAACAAACCCGCGTCACGCAAGAGGGCGGCACATTGTTCGCGCAGAGCGCCGTCTCCGATCAACACCAAACGCAAGCGCTCGCGCAGCGCAGGCTGCTGCTGTAGGGCCAGTACAAACGCCTGCACTAAATTGGTCTGGTCTTTCACGGCCTGCATGCGGCCCACGGTGCCTATCAACCAGTGCCCGGGGTCGTTGAAGGGACATCCTGCGATGCTCGCACGCACACCGCAAGGCGGCGGCGAAAACCGGTCCACATCGACCCCGTTGTAAACCTGGGTGATGCGACCCGCCGGGACATGCACTTTGTCTTTCAGATAACCCGCCAAGTCACGCGACAGGGCAAAGTAGTGGTGGACAAAGGGACGGTAAACGCGACGCACACGCTGCAAAGTGCGGTTCTCACCGTGCAAGTCCGTCACATCGCGGCCATGCTCGCCGTGCAAGCGCACCGGAACCCCAGCGGCCCAAGCAGGCATCTGAGCTTCCAACGCAGCGAGGTTGCGGGTGTGAACGATGGCGGGACGCATTTGTTTGAACAGGCGGTACAGCTTGGGGTAAAGCCGAAAGCCGTGGCCGGGTGGTTTGTGCAGAGAAATGAACTCCACATCAGTCCGCGTGACCCGTTGGCGAAACTCCGTCACGTCGGTCAGTGCCACCACCGCATGCCGGTAGGCAGAGCCGGGCATGTGGTTGATGAGGTTGACGATGCCGTTCTCCAATCCACCGGTGTCGAAACGGTAGACGACGTGGGCAACGAGGGGACGGCTGTCAACGGGCATCTGCGAAGCTCAGGCACACAGCGGAATCACAAACGCCAAACCTTGTAGCCCGCTTTGGTGAAACTGCTTTCGTCAAATGCCGCTTTCACGTCGATGAAGGCCCCACCCGCCACCAGCTTCTTGCTGAAGTCAGCCACTTTGAGTGCGGCATATTCGTGGTGCGCCACGGCGGCGACGATGGCGTCGGCCTGGGGCAACTCGTCCCAGGACAGCAACTTCACGCCGTATTCGTGCATGGCCTCGGGGGCTTCCGCCTGCGGGTCGGTGACGCACACTTCCACGCCGTAGGACTTCAACTCGTTGATGATGTCGATGACCTTGGAGTTGCGCAGGTCGCCGCAGTTTTCTTTGAAGGTCAAGCCGAGCACATTGACCTTGGCACCCTTGATGGTGCTGCCGGAAGCGATCATGTGTTTGATGGTTTGTTCGGCGATGAACTTGCCCATGCTGTCGTTGATGCGGCGGCCCGCCAGGATGACCTGGGGGTGGTAGCCCAACATTTCCGCTTTGTGGGTGAGGTAGTACGGATCCACGCCTATGCAGTGACCGCCTACCAGGCCCGGTTTGAACTTCAAGAAGTTCCATTTGGTGCCTGCAGCCTCCAGCACCTCGCTGGTGTCAATGCCGAGTTTGTCGAAGATGATGGCCAGCTCGTTCATCAAGGCAATGTTCAGGTCACGCTGGGTGTTTTCAATCACCTTGGCGGCTTCAGCGGCTTTGATGCTGGAGGCGCGGTGCACGCCAGGGATGATGATTTGCTCGTACAGTTTGGCGACTTTGTCGAGTGTCTCGGGCGTGTCGCCGGACACGATCTTCAAGATTTTGGTGAGGGTGTGTTCTTTGTCGCCCGGGTTGATGCGCTCGGGGGAGTAGCCGACAAAGAAGTCCTTCTTCCACTTCAGGCCGGACTCTTTTTCCAGCACGGGAATGCACACCTCTTCTGTGGCACCGGGATAGACGGTGGACTCGTACACCACGGTCACGCCCTTCTTCATGTGGCGACCGACACTGGTGCTGGAACCGATCAGGGGTTTGAAGTCAGGGATGTGGGCGTCGTCTACCGGTGTGGGCACGGCGACGATGATCATGTCGGCTTCGGCCAGCATGGCGGGGTCTGCCGTGTAGACCGCGTGGGTGGCGGCCTTGAGTTCTTCGTCCGGCAACTCGCGGGAAGGATCGACCCCTTTTTTGCACGACTCCACTTTGGGGACGGAGATGTCGAACCCAATGGTGCGCACTTTTTTGCCTAAGGCCACCACCAAGGGCAAGCCTACATACCCCAAACCAATGACTGCGACTGTGCTCATGTTTGATTCCTCTTGCTAAAAATAGAATTTTCGAAAACGTTCACGGTTTTGCCGCGGCGGCGGCATCACGCACTTGGCCCAACCACTGGGTCAGGGCTGGGCCCTCTTGGGTCAAGAATTTTTCCAATATCGCCCGACCTTGCCCTTGGTTGCCGCGGGTCGCATAAAGCAACACGATCGCACCATCGTCACCGCGTCCGAGCAGACGCTGCCGAGCGCCATACAACTTGGCTGTGAGGTCACTGGCAGTCCAAGCACCATCGACCCAATAGAGTTGCCAAACCAGCAGATTTTGCTCCGGCGATGCGCCCAGATTTTCCAAACGACGCAGCTCCATGCTGCGTACAGCAAGTGCGGCCCCATCGGACGTCGAAACGGTTTCGCTGCCACCATCCACCCTCGCCCAGCGTTTGTCATCGCTGGCGACCACCATGTTTTGGGAGCTAACAAGTTTGCGCTGCGCATCCTGGGCACGGTAGTAGCTCACATGCAAGCTGACAGCGCCACCGCCTGAGGTATAGGTTGAGCTGGCCTGGGACGACGAATTTTTAAACGCAGGCTCCAATGCCACAGGGTTTGAACCGCCACGGCTCCAGCCACTGCCCAAGGACGGTGGCAAATCCAGCACCACGGCGGCGGTGTTTTGCCCCTGGTTCAGTTGGTTCAACCACCAGTGAGGCAGGCTCGCCACCAAGATCGCTGCGGCCGCCATTCCCCAAAAAGCGGCGCTGCCGGATGGAAGGGGCAATGCGCCAGCCATCGCCGGTGCTACGCCGCTGGCTCTTGGCACATCATCTTCACGCCAACGCGCGCCAATCATGAACATCAGCAGCATGACCACGCCAAAAAATGCCCAGCCATAAACCAAGTGGTCGGCCCCAGTGGCCAGTGCATTGCCGGACACGTGCCCCAACATGACGATGAGGTAAGCGCGCAACCAATTGGCCACCACGGGCACCAAGATGGACACGCCGACAAACAGCCAGCGCCGCCAGCTGCTGCGGTAGTTGAGGTAGGCGAACAAGGTCCCCACCACCAAGGACGCGATCAAGTAGCGGATACCGCTGCACGCCTCGACCACAGACCAATGGCCGGACGGAATGACGAACTGCAAACCTTCGCGGTACACCGGTATGCCGGTCAAGCGCAGTGCGAGCACCGTGAAGTCCGCTGTCCATTCCATGAACTGCGGCATCAAAAATTCACCGACAGGCACCGCGAAAAACAGAAAGCCCAAGGGGAAGAGCATGGCCACAGCCACGCGCCAGCCCAGCATGAGAAAGACCGCCAGAACCAGCAAGGCCACCGCATTGAGTTGCGTGACCGAGTTGACCGACACCAACTCGCCCAACAACCAAACCGCGGCCACCACCAACAAACCGATCAACACCGAGGGTGCCGTTCGCGGTTGCAGCGGTTGCAACTGGGCCCGAGAACGCCATATCAACCACAGGCTGATGGGCAGAACAAAAAGACCGTGGGTGAAAGTTTCCGAGCGCAGCCAAATTTGAGCCATGCCCCAGAAGGTGTCCCGGTACAGCAGCACCAAGGCGACAAGCAAAACCAAGAGGGCAGGCAAACTGCGCCGCCACGCCGCGCTTAGCGCAGTGTTGGGTAAGGAGGTCGATGCAGCGTCAGCGTTCACAAGACCATCTCCTTGGGTCGGCTGCCCTGGCTCAATGCCGCCTCGTTCAAATACCTGTCCATGCCCGCCAAATGGGCAGCCCAGCTGTAGCGCTGCTGCACGCAGTGCCGCCCGGCCGTGCCAATGCGCGCCGCTGCTTCGCGGTCCGCAAGCAGTGCGCTGATGGCCAGTGTGTAGTCCGCGACATCTTCAGCCACGACCACCTCGGTGCCCACTTGCGCATTCAGTGCTGATGCGCAGGCGGATGAGGCCACCACAGGTCGCCCCATGGCCATGGCTTCGAGAATTTTGTTCTGGATGCCTCTGGCCAAACGCAGGGGTGCCACCACCACGTCGGCATGCTGCAAATAGGGACGCACGTCGGGCACGGTGCCGGTGACCACGACAGCGTCGCTGGCAAGTGCTTGCACCGTGGCATCGGGGCTGCGGCCCACGATATAAAAACGCAAGCCCGGGTGCTTCTGACGCAAGGCTGGCAGGATGTCGCGGGCAAACCAGGTCACCGCGTCCACATTGGGCCAATAGTCCATGGCGCCGGTGAACACCACGGTTTGTTCGTCTTTCGAGTACGGATTGCGTCGGCTGGGTTCGGGGGTGAAGTACTGGGCGTCGACGCCATTGCTGACGGCCTCGACCCGGTCTGCAGCCACCGGCGCAAGTTCTTTGAAGAGCGAGGTCTCGCTTTCGGTGACAAAAAACGACCGCCGCGCCCACAAGGCCACGTCACGCTCATAGTTGAGCAAGGTGCGACCTTCTCGGCGGTACAACCATGACAGCGGCCAGCGGCGTTCCTTGGCGTACTGGCTCCATTTGGCAGAGTCCACGTCGACAAAATCGACCAGCACCGGCGCCCCGTTCATGTGCTGGCCGCCCTCCACATACTGCGCCATGGACGAGGAAAAAACCACGGCGGCTTGCATCTTGTGCCGCGCCGTGATGCGTGCCACCCATTCGCTCAAGGCTTGATTGCGGTAGTAGCGCAAAGTCAGTGCGTCGCGCCCGAGCAAACCCAAGAGGCTGTTGACCCGCGCACGTTTGGGATGCAAGGGTTCCACATGAACATCGGCGCACAAACTGCGCAGGGTGGCGATGTGGATTTCGTCCTGCGGGTCGTCCATGAAGGTGCCGAGGAAGACCTGGTGCCGAGCGGCCAAATGTTTGAGCAAATGGTAGGAGCGCACCTTGTCGCCCTTGTTGGGCGGGTAAGGCATGCGGTGCACCAAGTAAAGCAAATTGCCCATGTTCGAATGGCCTCTTATCCGAGGTTGCGAACGATGTGGGGGCCCAGGGCATTGGCCCAGGACAGTGGCATCCGGCGCCAGGTTTTGATGAGCAACTGGTACTTGGCGTTATTCGGGTTGTTCTGCGGAATCGCGTCGCGTTTGTAGAGGCAGTACTCGTAGTGCAGCGGCTGCGGCTCAAAACCCCAGTTCTTCTTGAAAGAGTAGGGGCCGGTCCCGACTTTGCTGCGGCCGTAATCGAACAGGGTGTAGCCGCGTGCGCAGGCTCGGCGCATCAGCTCCCAGTACTTGAAGTCATTGGCGGCGAGGTCGCGGGCTGATTCGTCGTCACCGGCGTAGTAGGGCATGCATTCATTGCGAAAGTAAAACGTCAGCACGCTACTGAGCAGCTGGTTCTGCGGGCCGACCACGGTCAGCACTTCGCAGTCCTTGCCAAAAGTGTCCATCAAGGCTTGGAAATAGCGCTTGGACAAAGCGGGGGTGCCGTGGCGATGAACGTTGTCGGCATACAAAGCAAAAAATCGATCCACATTCGGATCGATCTCGCTCTTGAGCTCGTTCTTGAGCCCCTTGCGCACCATGGCCCGCTGTTTGCGCGGAATGGCCAGCATATTGGCCTCTTCCTCAGCCAAAATTTCTTTGCGAAAGGTCACATAGAGGTCTTGTTTGGGCCAGTCCGCATGACGCGGCTGCACATTGCGCAGCTCCAAATGTTCGGCGCCTATCTCTTGCGCGATGCGCTGAGCCTCACGCTCCAACGCATCAGCCGCCTCGGGTGTAGAAGCCGCCACACCACCGTAAACCGCAAACGGCAAACTCACCAAAGCATGGCCAAAGAGTTTGCTCTTGACTTGCGCCAGGGGCAGCACGCCTTGAATTACGCCGTTGTCTTCAGCGTAAAGAAAAAAGCTTCGGTGCTTGAACACCTTGTGCATCAAACCTTGCCATGCCGCACGGTGGAAAAAAGTAGCCTGAGGGCAAGCGAAGACGAAATCGTCCCAGCGTTGATGGGCTTGGGCATCGCCCATGGCGAGTTGTTGAACAGTGATCACGGAGAGAAGGGTCCCAAAGCTTCAGCGAGAGATCGCTGGCGTAGTGGCAGAAGCATTCGCTTGTGGCGTGCCAAGAAAGATGTGGTCCATGCGGCCCCAACGGAAATCAGCCAGCAACTGCTGCAAACGCGCGTCCATGCGACCGATGTTCACGTAGTGGCGAAAGCGGGTTTTGGCGTCAATGCCAGCGACACGGGGTTGGCCGGTATCAATCTCCCAAGGGTGGAAGTAAAAAATCGCCGGTTGCCGGTCTTGGGCGTTAACCTGCTGAATCATCCAGCGCGACAAGGCATAGGGCAGCAAGCGGAAATAGCCTCCGCCACTGGAAGGAAAGTTGCGGTTGAATTTGCGCAAAGTGGTGACCGGCACTTCCAGCAAACCCTCGCGCACGGGCTGGGCGAAACGCGGCCAGTCCGGCATGCCATAGTGGTCGTGGGCAATGGGATAGACGCTGGAGGTGTAGCGGTAACCCGCCTGCAGCAGTTCGTCAAAGGCCCACAAATTGCTCTTGCCTATGGAAAAACTCGGGGCACGGTAGCCTTGCACCGCGACACCACCAATGTCTTCCAGAATTTTTTTGGCCGAGACAATGTCTTGCCTGAAAGCGGCTCGATCCAAATCGCTGGCACGCTCGTGGCCATAGCCGTGGCTGGCCAGCTCGTGACCTTGCTCTACGATGGTGCGCACCAGGTGCGGATACCGCTCGGCCACCCAACCCAAGGTGAAGAAGGTGGCCTTGGTTTGGCGGACCGCCAGCATTTCCAGAATGCGCTCCACGTTACGCTGCACACGGCACTCTTGCGTTTCCCATTGGCTGCGCGCGATGTAGGGCGCAAACGCAGACACTTGGAAGTAATCTTCCACGTCTATGGTCAGGGCGTTGGTGATGAGGGGTGCAAGCATGGATGCGTTTTGCCTAGAAGACCCGTTTGGGGGTCATTAAAACCGGTTCACAGTGCAGCGGGCTCGGTTTGCAACCAGCGCCACAGGTCTGCAGCGATTCGATCAGCCGCGTGACCGTCCCAGTATTCCGGAATTCGCCCGCGCTTTCCGTGACCAGTGAGTATCTCAGCGACGCTTTGCAAAATTAAGTCACGGCTGCTGCCCACAAGGGTATTCGTGCCTTGAGCAATGGTGATGGGGCGCTCGGTGTTCTCACGCAAAGTCAGGCAAGGCACACCCAAGGCTGTGGTCTCTTCCTGCAGACCGCCGGAATCGGTCAATACCAAGGTGGCGGAGGCCATCAACCCCAACATTTCCAAATAGCCCTGGGGCGGCAAACATACCATTTGCTCAGGGTTGATGCGAGACATCAACCCAAACCGCTCCAAATTGGCCCGGGTACGCGGGTGCATGGCGAACACAAGGGGCAACTGCTTGGCGACTTCGATCAGCACATCCAGCAAATGGGTCAAACTCGCGGCGTCGTCCACATTGGAGGGACGATGCAAGGTCACGACGCCATACCCTTTGGGGTGGTTCAGCAGCGCAGCGTCCATGCCCAAAGCAGCCAAGGTTTGCGCTGGCCCTGGGGCTTGAGCGCGGTGGCTCATCAGGGAATCAATCATCACATTGCCAGCAAAGACGATGCGCTGCGCTGCAATGCCTTCGGCTCGTAAATTGGCATCGGCACTGCGTTCGGTGGTGTAGAGGCGATCAGCCACCTGGTCCGTCAACACGCGGTTGATTTCCTCGGGCATTTTCCGGTCACCACTGCGCAGTCCCGCCTCGACATGAGCCACAGGGACATTCTTCTTCACCGCCACCAAGGTGCATGCCAGCGTGGAGTTCACATCACCGACAACCAGCACGCAAGACGGTTTGTATTGATCCACCAGCGGCTCGAACCGTTTCATGACTTCAGCCGTCTGCACGGCGTGGCTGGCTGAGCCCACCTCCAAGTTCACATCAGGACGCGGCAAACCCAAGGCCTCGAAGAGGCGGTCGCTCATGTCCTGGTCATAGTGCTGACCGGTGTGCACCAGAAGGCTATCAATCGGGGGGGTGTGGTGTGCCAAGGCACGCAATATGGGTGCCATCTTCATGAAGTTGGGGCGGGCACCCACCACGCAGAGCACGGGACCGTTCACGGTTGCCCTCCAGCCGACTTTGTCATGGCCTGAACCAGTTTTTGAATCAGCCCCAGCGTTTGCAAATTGGTTTGTTCAAGACGCATGAGGCTTTGCTCGATACGTTCGATGCGCCCTGCGTTCAGCGCCACACCAATGGCTGACACATCGAGTTCGAGGTCTTTGGCCGTCGATTCATCCAAGGACGGACTGCCCGACAGGTCGATGTCCACATCATCAACGCCACCTTGAGGATCGGAGAACGCTTGGTAGGCCAGACTGGCACCCGCAGCGCGGCGTTTCCCACTGGGCTTGGATTCTTCTGCGAACTCTTTGACCACCTCGACAACATCGTCCTGCACCAGATGGGTCTTCCCGCCCATAAAACCGAGCAACAACAGCCGATCACAAATGGCATTGATGCGGCGAGGAATACCCCGGCTCGCGTTGTGCACTTGTTCAAAAACAGCGTCGTCAAAAGTAGGCTTGTCGGTTGCACCGGCACACTTGAGCCGGTGTTCAATGTATTGCCGCGTTTCGTCGGTATCCAATGGGCCGATATGGCAAGTCGCCGTCACGCGTTGGCGAAACTGCTCCATTTCTGGGCGCTGCAAAATATCCCGAAATTCGGGCTGGCCCACCAAGAAACTTTGCAGGAGCGACTGTTTGCCAAACTGGAAGTTGGAGAGCATGCGCAACTCTTCCACCGCCCGGGCTGTCAAGTTCTGTGCTTCATCAACCACCAACAAACACCGTTTTCCCTGGCTGACTTGCCCGATGAAAAAGGCTTCCAAGGTCATCAGCAGCTCAGACTTCGGAATGTCCTTGGCACGCACACCAAAAGCCGCAGCCACCATGCGCAGCGTATCTTCCGCGTCCAGTTGGGTGGAGACCAAGTGACCCGCGACCACGTTGCTGCGGTTCAAGCTGTCGAGCAACCCGCGCACGATGGTGGTTTTACCAGCACCAATTTCTCCGGTGATGACGATGAAACCTTCGTTTCGCATCACACCGTAGTCCAGGTAAGCCTTGGCGCGACGGTGTTGTTTGCTGCTGAAGTAAAAACTGGGGTCGGGATTGAGCTGAAACGGCTTGCTGCTCAATCCATAAAAGGCTTCGTACATGGGTAGGTAACGTGCTGACTGTGGGGCTGGTAGCTGACGTTTGAGGTCAGAACTGCAAGCTAAAAAGACCAGTGATGGCAGACTCGTCGTATGGGGCTGTCGGACTGTCAAAGACCGAATGGCGCGCGCCCACTGACACGGACGATTGAGGCCCCAATTTGCTAGACCAGCTGAGCGAGGCCAGTCGCAGTTTGTTGGAGGTCAGCGAGTTACTGCCTACGTTCCGCTGTTCGGACAGCAGCAGGCTCAAAGTGGAAATCGGCGTCAAGCGATGCGCGAGATTGACACTGAAAGCACGCTGTTCAACGCCAGCGAACGCAGCGAGGTCTCCACTGCCGGGAGTGGATCCGTCCAGACGCCGCGAGTCACTGCGAGTCACCAAAAAAGTGATGGTGCTGCGCACACCCAACAAGCCGATGGAGAGGTCCTGACGGCGTTGCAGTGTCAATGCAGAAGCCAGAAAACCTCCGCCCACTGTGCTGTTGGGACTGATGCCATTGGCGAGCAAAAAACTATTCACCAGCGCCTGACGGCGCACTGGATCAGGTTCTATCGAAGCGAACTGTGCATAGTACAAGTCGTAGGCGCTGACCACGGTACCCGTGGAGTTATTCAGACCCGATGACACATCGCGCCCCGCGCCGTAGCGAAAAACCGAGCGCGGCATACGGTGCTCAAAAGACAGTGAATAGGTGTTGCCGAACAAACGCTGCTCTCGCTCGCCCGTGAATTTGGTTCGTTCAGTCGGTCGCCAATTGAAACCAAACCCGTGCGTTGTGCCGTCCAGGCGCGAGGCTCCCACTTGGTTGCTGGACTCGTAGCCACCAAACAAGGACAAACCAAGTTGAGGTGAGACTGCGTAAGTCAGTGTTCCTCTGAAACGGTCCGCCGTGGTCCGCCTTCCAGCCGAAAAATCATCAACCTGGTGCTGCAAGCTTGTTCCCCAGCCCAGCGAAGACAAACCCGTCACGCCATTGACCCGAAGCAGCACCAACTCAGACTTGGAGTCTGAAACCGTCGATGACTCGGTTCGGCTTTCACCAGCCCGCAGCCTGAACTCATAGTCAGCACTGCCAAAAATTTTGCCCTTGATGTACGGTGAGACTGAGTAGGTAAAAACCTGAGTTTGATTGCTCGTACCCAGCGCCGTATCGGCGGTTTGGGTTCCCAAAGCGGAAATCGACTGTTGAGAAGCCGTGGCATTGAGGTCGACAAAGGCCCAATCCTCGACTGCCTCTGTCGTCAACGATGCGTTCAGCGCATGAGACACCCTATTTTTCTCGGAGGCCTTGCCATACACATAGGCCGAGGGCGAATAGTCCAACGCGCCGCGGACTCGCCCGCCATTGCTTTGCATACGCAGGCCTGGACTGAGCTGCAAATACACATCAGATTCTTTGTCTCTGACTGACAAATTGACGTTGTCAGTTGCAACCACAGAAGTAGAAATACGCGGTGTCAGTACAAACGTGCGCCCCGCCCCTGCTTCTGATGACGCAGCGGTAGTTTGTGCCCGCACCTCGCCCAAGGGCATCAAAGTGAAAGTGACTGCGATTACCGCTGTCGCCGTGATCGGGCCAAGACGCGAGATGGCGGTGACAGGTTTGCAGGTATCTGGGGCAAAACGCGTAGGCATGGTGTTATTCACATTGAGAGCGCTTGGGCTTTGACTCAGGAAGTCGCCTCCGGCTCCTGCTTTTTGTCTTTGCTGTAGCCATACCCATATCCGTAGCCATACCCGTAGTCGCCCGTCGCGTCTTCCGTGGCCTGGTTGAGCAACATCAATTTCACGGGGCATGCTTCAATGGTTGACAGCGCATGCTGCACTTCTCGTTGCAAGGTCTTTCCGGCGTGAACCACCACCACAATCTGGCCCATGTGCGCAGCCAAAGCGCGGGCTTCTGTCGTGAGCAAAAGGGGAGGAGAGTCAAAAATAATGATGCGATCAGAGTAACGCTGCGCCATGTCATCCAACAATTGACGCATGGCATCACTGGCCAACATCTCAGTAGCTCGCGCTTGCGGATGACCGCTGGGCAGCAAAGTGAGTTTGTCAACATTGGTGCGCAACAGCACATCCGACATCTGGGCCCGCCCCTGCAACAAGTCAAGCAAACCGGGTCCAACTGGTAATCCAAATGTTCTCAGCAACGAAGGACGAGCCACGTCGGCATCCACCAGCATCACTGAGTTATCTAGCTCAGCAGCAATGCTCATGGCCAGGTTAATCGCACTGAACGTTTTCCCCTCGCCGGGCAAGGCGCTGGTGACCATGATGAGGTTGGCGTGGTTGATCGTCGAAGCACCCTTGCCCATCGCATTGCTGATCAGGGGCCGTTTGATCACACGGTACTGATCGGCCATGCGCGAGCGCTCCGCCATGGGCGTCACAAAACCGGATTGGTGCAAGGCAGCCAAGTTCAGATCGATACGCTTGGAAGACACCGACGCGTCGCCAAACGATCGCACCTTGGGCACCGTCGAGGTCGATCCAGCTGAGACAGCAGGCGGTTTGGTTTGACCCGCCGCCTCCGCAGCGACTGGCGCTGGTGCAGAGGCCGCTGCCACCACTGCTTGCGGCTCGTATTGAACCGGAGCTGCTGCCGGGATATCCGGAACGCTGATACCAGCCTGCCGCAACTGCTCCAAACGCTGAGCGGCTTGTTCGATCAGGCTGCTCATAGAGAAGCTCCCACATTGCGGGTCAAGATGGTCATCACAATCATTCCAACGGCAAACACCCCGACCAAACTGCCTGAGGCAATACAAAACCGCAACAAACTGCCGCGCTGTTTGCGTTTAGCGGCCGGGGTCATAACCTTGGTCACCACACCCAACAGTGGCAACTCAGTCTTGATGCGCAGATCATTGGCAGAGAAATAGACCGGCCTTAATTGGCTCATTGCAAACGCTACAAACCCGCCAGCTGCCAACGCGGCGACAAGCGCCAAGGGGAATAGCAACAACCGATTGGGCGAAACAGGCTTGGGAGAGACACGTGGTGGGTCAATCAAACGAAAGTCCGCTACGCCTGAGGCGCCTTCCAACTCACCCGACATGGCGGCGGCCTCACGACGAGAGACCAGGTCTTCGTAGTTTTTCTTGTGGATGGCGTAGTCACGGTTGAGCTGCGCCGCCTCTGCTTCGATTTGGGGCGAGGTTTTCATGATGCTCAGAGCCTGGCCGTAGCGAGCGGAATACTCCGACACTCGCGCACGCAGCGAAGCCACCTGAACCTCAGCCATGGCCATCACGCGGTTCAACTCTTGCGCAGCAAGGCTGTTGCTTTGGCCTGGAACCGCTCCCGTTGCGGAGGCGATCGCCGACTTGCGCAGATCTTGCATCTCTTTTTTCTTTTGATCCTCCAAGTCTTTGATCAAGCGCCTGGTACTGACAACCTCAGGATGCTGGTCGGTGTATCGCTGCAACAATCCGTCCAAGTTGCGCTTTTGCGCTTCAATCCGCGCGTCGATCTCTGGCGTTGAAACAGAAAGGGCCGATTCTTGCAACAAGCTCTTGGTGAGCACGTCGGCGTTCTGATTGCGCTCAGTGGCCAACTGTGCTTTGGCCGCATCACGGGCATTCTCCGCTTCACGCAGCTGCAGTCGGGCCGCATCCAGCTGATTGCTCATCTCGGCCAGACGAGAAGTGGAGTCTTTCCCATCAGCACTTTGCAAGGCCAAGTTTTTGATTCTGAATTCTTTCAGACGGGCTTCCGCCTCTTCCAGTTTGGTTTCGTAGCCCTTGATTTGTTCGTCCAAAAAAACTTTGGCGGACGCAGTGTCCTTGCGACTGGCACCTAAACTCGACTCGACAAATATCGAGACCAAGGATTGAATTACGCGTTGGGCTTTTTGCGGATCAGAGTCACGAAACGACAGCGTGTAGAGGTTGTCACGCCCGGCACTCTGAATCGCCAGCGTCTTGGTCAGTTCTTCGATCGTCGCTTCCTGTTGCGCTTTGGAGTTGTTCTTCAAGTCCAAATCGGCCATGCGTACGAGTTTTTCAACATTGGGACGACTGATCAGAGTGCGGCTGAGCATCACCACTTGCTGCTCGACGTTGGGCTGCACCGCCAAGCCCGACATCAACGGTTTCAAAATGGATTGCGTGTCGACGAACACCCGAGCAGACGCCTCATAGCGGTCAGGGACGCGAAGCACCACCACCACGCCAATGGCTGCAACAATCCAGGCGGCAAGAATGCCTTGCCACCTGAATTTCCACATGCCGCGAACAATCGCGGATACCTGGTTGATCAACTCTTCCATCGTTTGGCGTAGCTCAAGGGATCTGTCAAAAAAAATGATCGGACCAGCAAGCGCCGCGAGTGCGCATTGCCAGTTACCGCGTCGCGATTAGAAGAAGCTCTGCGGGATGATCAGGATGTCGCCAGGTTTCATTTCAACGTTGGCCGACACATCACCTCGTTTGATCAAGTCACTCAACCGAACTGAATACTGCTTGGAGCCTTCACCGCTGCGCACAATGGTCGCGCTGTTACCCGCCGCAAAGTCTGTCAACCCTCCTACGGCGATCATCACGTCGAGCAGCGTCATCTTCTGCTTGTAGGGCAAAAACTGCGGCTTGGCCGCTTCACCCACTACCCGGATTTGCTCGCTGTAAGGCCCCACAAAACTGGTCACGATCACCGTCACCACCGGATCGCGAACGTACTTGCCCAGTTGTTTTTCGACGTCTCTGGCAATTTGACTGGAATTCTTACCCTGGGCCACCATCTCATCCACTAGGGGCGCCGAAATCTTGCCATCAGGCCGTACCGGCACGGACAGCGACAACTCGGGGTTGCGCCACACGATGATGTTCAGGTTGTCGCCTGCACCAACAATATAGTTGTAGTCGTCCGACGACGCAGAAGCAGGTGCGGGTGGGTATTTTGGCGTGCTGCAGGCCGCCATGAGTGCCACAGAAAAGCCCACCACCAGCGATTGCAAAATCTTGTTCAAAGCGCTCCCCTTATTCAATATGCCCAAAAATGGATGCCGCCAACATCGTCAGTTGACGCCCAGCACACCTGTGTCCAACAGCCCCCGGCAGACAAACGTCGCCTTGCGGGCGCCATCGCAGTCACTGCGACCGCCTGACAGCGTAGTTAGCCGGGCATTATGCAGCCTGTACATGTCACGCCCAACCCCCAAAGCTGACCTCCGCCCGCTACGACGGGAACCGGCGCTCAACCCCTTATTGGACAGCGGCTGCGGCGCTGTGACCATCCCGTGAGCAAGGGGCTTGCGGACTACTTTCCCGCACACACCACAACATAAGTCTCGGTCGTGCCAAAAGAATCAGCTTAACGATCGATGCCAACCAACTTGCGTCGTATGAATTTCAGCAATATCCGTTGAAGCGGATTGGCATTGCCCCAGGGTCGCCAAGTGAACTTCAATTTCTGACGATAGGCATCGAAGTGCATGCCCCAAGGAACGGCGCGAAGATCGCCTCGGGCAAGCAGCACTTTAAGTACTGCGGTCCCCATGACACCAGAACACAAGTCACAAGCCATGATGGTAGAAGGCGTTCGCCTTTGCTGGAAATTCACGGCCTGCGGTTCCGCCAAGTAGCGGTGGCCCAACATGGATGGAGACAAACCCGCAATAAACCGCGCATATTGCTCGACAGGGTCATGCCCCTCGAACTGAAAGTAATCCTCGAAACTCAAGCCTTTCGGGTCGAAATACAAGAATGCGGTACCCATGCCCATGGGCGCTGCGGTAAGTGCTGGGATACCACGCTCTCGACACTTGGCAAAAACCAGTCGGCGAATAGGTAAAACAAAAAAATCCAACCCATCCAGATACACATCCACGCCGTTCAAGAATTCGTCAATGTTGTCCTCCAACAAGCCCTGAGGGAATAAGCGAAGCTGTGCTTGCGGGTTAATGTCTCGAACCATCCGTTCAATCACGTCAATTTTCGGTTGACCAAACGTGGAGACAAAAGCACCTGCTTGCCGGTTGATGTTGTGCACTTCAAAAGCATCAAAGTCCGCAACGTTGAATTGACCCAAACCGAGACGCGCCAGAGTCACCGCATAGGTTCCTCCCAGGCCACCTAACCCAGCGATGGCTACGCGTGCTCGCCTTAGTTTGGCCTGTTCGGCAACCGTCACCCAACCGATATTGCGTGAATAGGCGCTGTCGTAGTCAAACTTGGAAGCGATCGACATAGTAGGTCATCCATGGGGTCGTTCGATATTTTGGAGAAGCGGCGCTTGTATCTCAGTCTTTCATGAGATGCTGTAAATCCTTGCGCAAAGATCGACTGGTAGGCGTCGCGGAAATCCCAACACGAGCAAAAAAACCAAAGTCGTCGCCAGATGAGGCTCCCACCAGTTGTTCAAACCGGTTCGCCACGTCGATCGACTCGTCAAACAACTGTGGCACTGCAGAAAACCGCTGCCCCGAACGCGCGTACCAACGAAATATCACCGGGGTCATCTGGGGCTGAAAGTGCAAACCTTGGTCGGTTGCAGTCAACCAAACACGCTGCCAAGCGACGCCCAGGTGAACCCAATCCTCAAGCACTTGCGGCTTTTTCTTGGGGTTAACCAGCAAATGTGCACCACATAGATAACCTGGAAGCAGGTCTAACTCAAGTCGCGGTGCCACAGTGCCAAAGAGAAATCGATTGAAAAACCTTACACGTCCCCAGCTTCCCAGCACCCATTCCATCAAACGCGCCGTCATCCGGTTCACGCCCAAAGCGCCTTCTGGAATGCGGTCTTTGCTAAAGGTCGCTCGCCATTCAATCACCGCCTTGTGCACGGGATAGGCCTCTGGACAAGTGAGCCGAATGTGCGCGCTGCGCCAAAGCATACGGGCGATCTGCCAACGCTGCGAGGCAGATTCGAACAACTTCACCTGGTACCGTTCGCCCGCCGCATCAACCAGAGCCTGCCGCTGCGCTGGCGTCAACGTTGTCGTTTTCATCGGGCGGCGCTGCACAGTTCGACTCTGAATACTTGCAAACAAGGGATCGCGCACCACCGCTGGATCCAACGTCAGCGTGACCTCATACACCGGATGACGCTCATCGTGGCCAGGCAATAGCACCCAGTCGGCTCGCATTCCAAAGCCTGTCGCAGCAATCCGCATCGTTTCAAGCAGTGCACCGTGGGCGATATGACTTGGACGCCCGTTGTAATCATACAACACCCGATCTCGAGTGTCGAAGCCGTGGACACGAATGAGCTGCCCGCTCAAAATCTCGAAACGCCAGGGCTGCTCGTTATCACCGCTCGGTGCCCAGCGGGAAAGATCGAGAATTTGTTTGGCGATATCCTGACTCATAGTTAGTCCTTACTGTTAACTTCCATTCACCCGGTCAAGATAACCATGCCTTGGTTGTTACTCTCAATAGCGATCGTTTGCGAGGTGATCGCAACCACCACACTCAAAAGCACTGAGGGATTCACCCGACTTTGGCCATCGGTCATCGTCGTGGTTTGCTACGAAACCGCCTTCATTTTGTTGGCCGTGAGCCTCAAGAGAATTCCAATGGGGATTGTCTACGCTGTCTGGTCTGGAGTGGGCGTTGCGCTGGTTTCAATGATTGCATGGCTTCTTCTGGGTCAAGCGCTGGACGCCGCCGGAATGATCGGGGTCGCGCTCATCATTGGCGGTGTAGTGGTGATCAACCTATTCTCGAAATCGACGACTACCTGATGACAAATCACGATCTCAGCGTCCGCGCAACACGCGGCCTTTCCTGACATGGATTGGCTGCTTCTTAGCATCGCCATCGCGGCCGAAACCGTGGCCACCGCTGCGCTCAAACTGTCAGAGGGCTTCACCAAATTGTGGCCGTCGGTTGCCGTCGTTTGTTTTTTTTCTTTGGCGCTATACCTCTTGTCGTTGACGCTCGACACCTTACCGGTTGGTGTGGTTTACGCCATTTGGTCCGGATCCGGAGTGGCTTTGGTGAGCGTTGTCGGTCATTACATGTTCAAACAGCGGCTGGACCAACCGGCCCTGATCGGCATCGGCCTGATTGTCACCGGGGTGATCTTCCTCCGGCTGTTTTCCAGCGCGGCGACCTCCTAAAAGACAACCTCGTCTTCGAACGACAGGTCATGCGCCCGGCCTGTCGAGGATTTTTACAAGTCGACACCTGAATCGCTCGAAAACTTCCGATGATTCTTCTATCTATTTGATTTTTAATGATTTTTTACTTCTGGCACGCCTTTCGCTTTATGTTTTGTGCAGACGGCATGGAATGATCAAGTTTCAGGTCGTAGACAAAACTCAATCCGTTACAAACAGGAGTCTCTCATGTCCAAGTTCATTAAATCCGCCATCGCCGCAGCCGCGTTGGCATTCAGTTTCAGCGCTCAATCCGCTGTGGTTGACTTGTTTTCAACCAGCCAAGCCGACCTGACAGACACCGTCCTTGGCGGCGGTGGCCTGATGAGCCAAGTTGGCAGCGCCGGCGATACCACCATTTTGGGCGGTTACCGTGATCTGGGCGTTGAACTCCAAAGCATTTTGGTTCCTGGCGCATCCGGTGCTGCCACCATCGGCGCATCAGGCGGTATTCTGAATTTCTCCACCAGCTCCATCAGCACGGGTACGGGTCTTGTGCGTTGGGACGGTGCCAACACCGGCGCGGCCATCGACACCGGCGGCTTGGGCGGCATCAACTTCGGCGACGTGTTCACCGACTCATTCGAAGTGACAACCGTTTTTTCTGATGCTGGTTTCACCTTCGTGATCGAAGCGTACAACAGCGCCACTCAGTGGTCCAGCGTGTCTATCGTATCAAATTCGCACCCCTTCTCGCTGCCTGGCACGATCTCCTACATTCCGCTGATCGCCTTCTTGGATTGCGCCAATGCCTTCCCAGTGCCAGGTGTGAACGTTACCTGCGGCGCCGGTGGCCCAGTAGACTTCAGCGCTTTGGGTGCTCTGCAAGTCATCGTTGACCCACTGGGTGCATCGACCTCCATCGACTTGTCTTTGAACCAAGTCAGCGTGGTGCCTGAGCCAGGCTCTCTGGCCCTGGCCAGCCTCGCACTCTTGGGTGCTGCGGTTGGCACCCGTCGTCGCAAGGCTAAATGACAGGCAAAGCCCATTAGGTGCTCGGGGCGTTCAGCGCGATGCCCTTTGCTGTAAAGAAAAGCCACCTTTGGGTGGCTTTTTTAATTTTCACCAATCATGTGCTGTGACATTTCGCCTGATCAATGCTCGTCGACCTCCGGCGTTGTCCTCACCGAGTTTCCTTTCTGTACAACCAACGTTGGAAACATGTATCAGCCTCTTCGGCTCGCTCATGTCCCAAAAATACTCAACCGCTGAGGTTGCCTGAGCCCGACTTGGGAAATCCACCAGATTGGTTACAACCACTTTCGGGCGGGGTTGCCGCGCCAGGTTTCACCGGCAGGAACCTTCGTTCCTGGCATCACGTAGGAGCCTCCCATCAACGTGGCGTTATCACCTATCTCAGTCCCGGGAAATACAACCGAATTAGCACCGACGGTGACGTTTGCCCCAATCACGACGGGGCCGCAGATGAATGAGCCACCGCTGATGTAGCTACCCGATATCAACGACGCAAACCCAATGACCGAGCCGTCACCCACCCTCACGCGGTAGGGGTCGTCAATCACGCCACCCAGAGCGACGTCACGCCCGATGCGCGCACCGTACAACACCTCCACCAAAGGTTTGAAGAACACTGGTGTCAGGGGCAACAACGCGGCTTGCCCCAGACGATAGACCACAGTCAGAAATTTCCAGTAAGTGAAGGTCGGTGAATTCATGCTGAAAGTCCCCGAGGGCATTGGCTTGAGCGCCAACAATACACGGAGCAGCAATGCTGTGATGACGCCATACGCCAATAGAAGCACTAATAGGTCGGCCAGGACGTGATACTGCTGAAACAAGCGCGTTGACACCGGAACCATCGTCCAGACAACGGCCAGACTAAGCGCCAACATCACACAAATCGCAAGGGTCGACAAAATATAGTCGACGGCAGTAGTTTTCAATTCAGTTCTCCAACTTGCGGTAACAACCGACAATTCGTTCATTCTGACCGAGGAGACCTGGTCACTTCAATGGGGTAGGTCCGGGTTTGCTCGAAAAGGAGGCGGCACAAGACCTCCATGGCGATTGGCCAACTGAATGCCTCGCAGCGCGTTTTTATGAAAGATAGCAGCGGTAGTGCGCGAATGTATCAGCATGGTGGTACGGCCCTGGGTGCTCTAGACGCGGATGTAGAGCAAACGATCTGCCCGGAGTTGTCGCAAGAAATCTTTCCAATTCAGCGTAGATACGCCTTGGTGGTCACGCGGCCGCAACCCAATCTACTGCCGGAGCAACCCCTACTGACGCCCAAGTGCACGGTCGGTATGCCTACTTGTACCCCGTTCTTCCACATCTTTAGCCGCAACATGGTGGGACTGCCTTTCATGTCTCACCAACAACGGCGCGCGAGTTGAAGGGAATTTTGCGAGATCGACCACGTACCGGTGGAATGCTTTCCCCGAGGGCACAGATTCGAATAACATTGTGAGATCCAAACAGAAATGATGACGCAGGCGCCAAGGTCTGGTGGGACTTCAGCCAGTTTTTGACCCTCTGTGCGCCTGCCGCGTTCTTATTTAAAATATCGCAGTATCCAGATCAACGCTGATTAGGGCCACGGGAAAAGTGCTTCGAACGCTCCCTTTGCGGTCACTAAAAACAGCTCTCCATAGAAGCAATGAAAATATTATTGTAGACTTATATTTAATTTTTAATTCGTGATCCATGACCAACATACCCGACAATAAAACCCCTGAGTCGATAAAGTTTCAAGATTCGATCGCACTTCAGGAAGTGCGGCAGGAACTTAGGGATTTTTTGGGAGATCATCTACTGAAAAAGGTCCATTCTCAGCGACCCTGGTTGGATTCCTTGGTGATAGCGATCACAATTTCCGCATATATTAGCAATTATTTACTATTCGCATTTTTTAATCTCAATATTGCATTATCCATTTTAGTCATTATATTTCAAGGATGGTTAATTACAATAATGGGGTTACTAAGTCATGACGTTATAGTACATCGAAATAAGTGGCGAGGAAGTTTTGAAAATTTTATAGGCTCTTTACTATTTATACCTGCAACGGTGCCTTATACAAAATATCGTTTAGGACACTTGAGGCATCATGCTTATATCGGTACAACAGAAGATTCTGAGATCTACAAACAAGATATAAAAACCCGCTGGCAGCGAATTCTTTTTTCTACGATCATTGGGTTTAAGATGGCCACTACAGGTAAGTGGTCAGCGGAATCGCGTCACAGTTATGGGGGCATGATTGGAGCCAGCGATGTGGAACTCAAACGCACAAAACTGGAGTCCATTTCAATTTTGGCAATGATTGCCGTAATTATTATTCTTTCTTTTATATTCAGCTGGAAGATATTTGTGTTTGGATGGCTAATTCCAGTCACCGTTGTAACTCCAGCATTGAATACTTTTCGCATCATCATTGAACATGCACACGTAGATCCAACCAACAATTATTGGTTGGCAACACCTTATAGAACCGGATTTTTTGGGAAGTTTCTATTTTTAGCTGATTCTGGAGATTGTCACATTCTTCATCATATCTTTCCACGCGTCCCTTGGTACGGCATGCCTCAACTGGTTCGCGCGTCAGAATCATTTTTTGAAGCAAAAGGAGTTGTCTATAAAGGAAGTTATATAACATTATTGAAGGGGTGGTTTATAAACAACTACCCACATCGCAGTAAGTGGTCGGTTTGAACGCGTTGCACTCACCCACCCCAACGAACCCAAGCCGCTGATTGTTCAATCGAAACGGGCGGTCCACTCTGACCCGGTTGCTGATCTTGGTCTTCTCAATTTCATTCGTCGGCGCATGCAGTGGATCGATCAAGTCCAACACTCGGTATTTGCCCAGGCGCGTGACCGCAAACCAGATGACAACGTACTGGGCATGGATCATTGCCTTGCGAACCCTTCAGTCGAACGTATTGACGCACAAATTTGTTGGTGAAACATTGGGGAGCTGTGTTGGCAGGCAACTGTGTCACCATTGACAGCAGATTCGAGATTCACCCGCCGATCCAGCACGAGGACCTCATTGCCGACCAAGCGCGGGCGCGCGGCTTCATCGCGACTACCGTGATGTGGCGGTTTTCCCAGCAATCTCACAGCAAAAGAAGCCGGATAACTCCTGGAATCATTGATGGCAGAACCCGTAGCAATTCTGAGCAAAATCGACAAGAGCTACCAGATGGGGACGGTTGCGGTGCCGGTCATCCGCGGCGTGGACTTTCTCGTGCGGCCTGGCCACTTCACCGTGCTTCTCGGCCCATCCGGCAGTGGCAAAACAACACTGCTGAACATGCTTGGTTGCATCGACCGACCAGACCGTGGCGAGGTCACGGTGGCAGGTTGCGCGGTAAACCAACTTAGCGACGACGCCTTGTCTGATTTTCGCGCCAAGAACATTGGCTTCATTTTCCAGAATTTCAACTTGCTACCAGTGCTTACGGCCTACGAAAACATCGAATATCCCTTGTTGCTGGCGGGGATGTCGTCTCAGTGGCGACATAAACGGGTCACCAAACTCTTAGCATTGGTTGGATTGACAGATCACGCTAACAATCTTCCTGGTCAACTCTCGGGGGGGCAGCGGCAGCGCGTCGCTATTGCACGCGCACTGTCTCGCAAGCCCAAGCTCGTCATCGCGGATGAGCCAACCGCCAACCTCGACAGCAAGACCGGTGCTGCCATCTTGGCTTTGATGCGACGAGTGCAGGAGCGCTACAAAATTTCCTTCATCTTCTCATCCCATGACCGTGAAGTCATTGGTGCAGCAGATGATCTGATTTTTTTGCGAGACGGTTTGATCGAGTCCATCCAGCGTAAAAACACGAAGGAAGACCCTGGCGCAACAGACAGCGACTTCGCGGACACAGGGCCCAAACCATGAGGACGTGGTCACTCGCACTTCGGAACTTATTGCGTAACCGTCGTCGCTCATTGGCCACGTTGCTGGCCTTGGGTATAGGCTCGGCGTCGATTCTGATTTTTGGCGGTTACAGCACCAACATCAAGTACAGCATGCAATCAGGGTTTGTGCGCGATGGCGGTCATTTGCAGGTACAACACCGTGATTACTATCTTTTTGGCAGTGGCAACCCCACGGGATATGCGATTGCTAACTATGCGTCACTGATCAAAGCCATTCAGGGCGACGAGACTCTGAAAAACATGGTCACGGTGGTCACCCCCACCTTACAGTTCGGCGGTGTCGCTGGAAACTTTTCTGCTGGCGTTTCAAGAACCGTTCTGGGGACCGGATTTGTCGCAGAGGATGTCAACCGCCTGCGCTTGTGGAATCAGTTCCAACTACCAACTTCAAACAACATCTTCGTCCTGGAAGGGGCTCATCGCGACGCGGCAATCGTCGGCTTTGGACTGGCCAGGGTTCTACAGCTGTGTGAGCCGTTGCGAATCGAAGGGTGCCCATACCCAGAGGTCATACAAAAGACCCAAGGCAAAGCGTTGCCCGACGACTTGGCGCAACTGGCCTTGGCGGAAAACGCAAATAACCCGCAACCCGCGATCAACAAGTCCCAAATCGAGTTACTGGCAGGGCATGCCAATGGAACACCGAACGTCGCTGCGCTGACTGTTCTGAAAGCCGAAGGCCAAGGCTTCAAAGATCTGGACGAAGTGGCCGTGATCATGCATCTGAGTAAGGCACAGCAACTGGTCTTCGGTCGATCCCCGCCCAAAGCAACGTCGATCATCGTGCAATTGCAACGTACCGAGCAAATCCCGCAAGCAACTGAGCGATTGAACGCCGTACTGAAAGAGTGGCAGTCGCCTCAGCCTCTGGCTGTTCTTGACTTCATCACCTTGAACCCGTTTTACGTTCAAACCGTTCAGCTTTTCGATACGATTTTTGGATTCATCTTTGCGTTGATTGGCTCGATCGTGTTGTTCACGGTGAGCAACACCATGAACACGGCCGTGGTGGAACGTACGGTGGAGATTGGCACCTTGCGAGCCATCGGGTTGCGACGGGCCGGGGTGCAGCGGCTGTTCGTGACCGAGGGGTTGTTGCTGGGCGTAGCGGGGGCAGTGTTCGGTGCGGTATTGGGTTTGGCTATTGCTGGGGCGGTCAACGCCATGGACTTGAGCTGGTTGCCGCCCGGGGCGTCTGAGCGCCTGCCGTTGATTCTGCGAATCTGGGGAGAAACCCGAATGCTCGTGGGTACCACCCTAGGCTTAATCGTGATTGCTGTGGTGTCAGCTTGGTGGCCCGCTTACCGAGCCGCTCGTTTGAGTGTGGTTGATGCATTGAGGCACGTCTAATGAGAACTGGCGCGCAACGTCCTCGCGGCCCGATGAGTCGGGTAGTGGTCCTGCTGATCCTTTGGGCCTGCAGCCAGGTCGCCCTCAGTGCGCCAGATGCACAGGTGATCTTGGCGGCCAGCGACGCCATTCGCAACCCCAGTCAACCGTTCAAGGTAACGGTTACCTTGACAGAATTTGACAAAGGGGTTCAGGTAGACAACAGCACCTTGCTGAGTTATTCGAGAACCTTGGATTCGGGTGGTCAGTTTGCCAGCCTGATTCAGTTCGTACTTCCCGCGCGTGATACCGGAAAGTTGATGCTAAAGAACGCCAACGACCTTTGGTTTTTCGACCCCGGCAGCAACGCCAGCGTACGGTTGTCGCCGCAGCAGCGTCTATTGGGACAAGCCTCCAACGGTGACGTGGTAACCGTGAACTTTGCGAAAAGCTACTCAGCCACATTGACCGAGGAAGAAACCATCCAGGATGGTGAGAGACGGACCCGCCAGTCCTACAAACTCAGACTCGAAGCCAGTGCGCCGGACGTCACCTACTCAGCGGTAGATTTGTGGGTCGATGCCGAAAACAGTGCCCCACTGAAGGCGCGGTTTTATTCAGAATCAGGGCGTCTGCTGAAAACTGCTTTTTATCGGCGTTTTCAGAATCAGCTGGGCAAACTGCGTCCCACTGAGACCGTGATCATTGACGGGCTCAACCCTCAATCGGTCACAATTTTGCGCTTCACCGATTACACTGCCCGCAACATTCCTGTGACGTGGTTTCAGCGGGATTTTCTGCCTCGTTTCCAACCGGAGTAGTGCTTTGATTTCCATTCGCCGATTTGTTCCACCACTGTTGGCCTGCTGTTTTCTTTGGGTCGCAGTTCTGCCGCAAAGTTCGTTTGGAAATGAGGTCGATCCCTTGGCGCTGGAAAGCGCACCTCCAGCTGAAACTCCGGCCAAGACACCGCCGACACGTATTTTTTTTGAGGCGGCCGCCGGTCGAATTTCGCAGCGCTATGGCTTGTCCGATCTTGACTCGCACCGACTGTCACTCGATGTCATCCACAAAGCCAACTTTGGCAACGGCTGGCGCGCCGTGCTGTCGGACCGAATCGACAACGTTCGCCCGGCTGGAGACGACACTCCGTCCACACTCAACAGCCTGCGTGAGGCCTATGTGGGTTGGCAAAATGAGGGGTCTACAACCTTGGTCGAGTTGGGCCGCGTCAACCTGCGCAATGGCACCGCGTATGGCTACAGCCCTACCGACATTTTTCGTGACGGCAGCCTCAGAACAGTGACCACCGCTGACCCTCTGGCGCAACGTGACAACCGCATGGGAACCTTCATGCTGCGCGGCCAGTACATCGGAGCCTTCGGCACGGTCTCGCTCGCATGGGCCCCAAAGCTCGAGAACCGGCCCAGCAATGACAGGTTCAGCATCGACGCAGGCGCCACCAACAACCGCGACCGCAGCTTGCTCACCTATAGCGGCAAGTACTCGGATCGCCTCAGTGGGCAAGCCTTGTTGGCCTACGACGACGTGCGTGGCACTCTGTGGGGTGCCAATATGACGGCTTTGCTGTCCGACGCGGTGGTCGCGCACGCGGAGTGGTTGCGCGGTCGTGACCAAATCTTGTTGGGCACTGCACCCGGAGCCTCGAATCGAGTGACACGAAATCGTGCCGCCGCAGGCTTGACCTTTACCAGCGCGACGCGGCTGTCCATCACGGCCGAGTATGCATACAACGGATTTGCACCACGTGAGGCAACATTGGCAAACGCTGGGCTTGATAACGTTTCTGGTTTCCTGCTAGAGACCCAGCGCCGCCAGGAGCTCGCGTCTCGTGGTGCCTACTTGGTCTACGCCACACAACGCGATCTGTTCAAAAAAGGCATGGACCTGACCGCGTTGTTGCGTGTCAACGCCGACGACCACAGCCAACTCGGTTGGCTAGAACTGCGCCATCACTGGTCAAAAGTGGATGTCGCTCTTCAATGGCAATACACCAGCGGACGTGCCAACAGCGAGTACGGCGTGCTTCCTTACCGCCAATCTCTGCAGATCCTGGCCGCGTACTATTTTTAAGCACCGCTGGTGACGGGTGAAGCAGCACCGGCTCGCGCCCTTAGCATCGGCATGGTCACTCGCTCAAAGACCGCCGCCGCCGTGGGGCCACGGCCCAGTTCCGCACGCAATGCCTGAGCAGCCAAGGTGGGCTCCTTGGTTTGAAGCAAACCTTGGCACGCTTCACGAATGGATGCAACGTTCAAACGATCCGTCCTTAATGTGCGGCCTGCACCCGTGGCCTCAATCGTTTGCATATTCATGAACTGGTCCATGTTGCTCGCCAAACCCAACACCGGCACACCAGCGGCCAAAGCCTGTTGCACAGTCAGGCTGCCGCCGTTGCACACCACCAAGCTCGACAGTGCGGCCGCTGCATCACCGGGCAAATAGGTGTCAACGCAAGCATTGGCGGGCACGTGACGAGGAAGAGCCCCCCCCGCGCTCGATGCAATCACCCTCAGCGGCAAACCCTCAAGCGCCCGAAGCACCAATTGGAGCATGGCCGGGGGACCAGAACTTCCCAAGGTCACGTAAATGATAGGCATGGATGACTGCAGCGCCAGGTCATGCCACCAGTGGGGCAGCGGCACAGGGGGTGACCAACTCAAGGGACCCACGAAACTTTGGTCCTGTGGCAAGCCCTGGATAGGAAACAACGCTGCCGCATCGGCAATGAGCAAGTGATCGGCGTCGGTGTATACACGGCGCAGTTCCGCACCTAGGCTGGGCAAGCCGTGTTGTTGTCGCAGACGGTTTAAGGGTCTGCAATGGCCCGCAAATGCCAGCGGACGAAATACATCGAAAACACGTACCGCCCATGACAACGGCATCACGCGCGTCATCGGCAGTACAGGCAAGGGAAATCCACCCACAAACGCTGGACTCCAATAGGCGTTTGAAATCGCCAGGTACGGTGTTTGCGCCAGCCTACAGCTTACCGACAGCGACAGCCTGAAATCACCGACCACCAAATTGGGTTGAAACCGCTCGATGAGAGACATGTCTTGCCGCATGTAGGACTGCAGTGTCGGTAAGTCGTAGACTGGGGTTCCCAGCGCCAAAGCGCGCGTGAACTGGCGACTTGGAATGCTGTTCAACTCCACGTACTGCCAAGGCCCATTCGCAGCGAACTTGGCGTAACGAGGATCGCACGCGATGACCACTTCGTAGCGCTGTGGATCCAGCGCTGCCGCCAGTGCCAGTGGACGCGCAACATGAGCCAGGGTTACGGCCTCGGCAAACATCAGTACCTTGATTCGCTCGGCGTTCATGGTTCAGCGGAGCCCAATGAAAGGTGGGATGAACGAGGATGGGTGTAGCCCACTGAAAGCAGCACGATTCAATAAAGGCGCATGAGTGGGGCAACAAGGTGCATACCGGTGCGGCACCGATGATGCCAGTAGGTCAGTTATCCTTGCAACATCATGATCAATGTATTGATGGTTTGTTTGGGCAACATCTGCCGCTCGCCGATGGCTCAGGCGGTTGCCGGCCACCAGGCCGCACAGATTGCGGCAGCGCTTGGCCGTTCCCCTTGGGCGCATTTCGCCTCGGCCGGAACACACCCTGGCATGGTAGGTTCGCCATGCGACCCGCGCGCTCGCGCGGCCTTGCAGCGCAAAGGTTATGCAGTGCCGCCCGACCGCTGTAGACGCATCTCCGACAGTGACTTTGAACATTACGACCTCATCTTGGCGATGGACAGTCAAAACCTGGCGGCCATTCAACAACGATGCCCGTCAATGCACCAGCACAAAGTTCGGTTGTTTTTGGACTACGCGCCACAGCTCGCAGAGAACGAAGTGCCTGACCCGTACTACGGTGATGCGAAAGGTTTTGATCGGGTGCTGGACTTGTGCGAGGCGGGGGCGATCGGCTTGATCAAGTCACTTGAGGAAAGTTGCCGCACCCTCTGAACGCCAAAAAACCGGCGACGCATTGACGTCAGGAAGTTTCCGGTCCAACTTCAGAAACCATGCCGCACAACCGCCCAACAATGCCCGCCTCTTCTTTGACCGAGAAGAAATAAGGATAAAGCGAGCGCCCTTCAATGGCGGCCTCCGACGATCCTCCGAACTTCTCAATCTGCGCCGCCGCATGCGTGAAGTCCAGGCGCAGCAATACCGCGGGAGCGTTGACACGGCGATTCAAGCGTTGTGGCCCCATCACCGTGAAACCCAACATGCGCTGGTAATAGGCGACATGCCGGGGGTTAACTTCAATCATCACGTCTTGGTGTTCTTGAATGCGGTGTGCATAAATGTAGGCGACATGGAAAAGCGAAGCCAAAGCACGTTTGGACTTACTGCTGCTTTCCATGGCCAATTTGGTGAACTCGCACACCTTGCGACCTTGGGCTCGCAAACCATCGATCTCGTGCTTAAAAAGATCGTCCGCCATCAGCCCCTGCGGGTTGTCAAATCCGATGGTCAAAGTACCTATCGTGACGTATTCCTCATTGGCCGTGAGCGTCATCCGGTACTTGTCTTGGCCAACGCCCGGCAATCCGCTGCTCATATAGCCACGTGTGGCATACATTTTATTGATCAAAATGCTCGCAGAACTGCGCTGGCCTTCAGAGCTTGCCGCGCGTATCTTGACGTAATTGTTGTTGAAGGGTTCGGCAGTACTTTCAATCGGGCCAGAGTCGCCAGACAGCAGCGATTTAAGCGCTGGCTGCGTTCGCATTGAAACGCCAATGATGGTGTTGCCCACGATTTCTTTTCCCATATGCGCCCTGATCTGACACTCACTCAAGGCGGAGTCTGAACTCACTTCGCCCACCTGGATGTAAGGAATTGTTCTAGATTACCAGAAACCCGACCTGACGCTCACACTTGGCAGTCTGGTTGTCGTCCTGGCCCTGCCACGGGCGGCCCTACACGGGAATACGGCATCATGCCAGCCTTGTGTGACCTTTTATGACGGTCTGCGCGCGGCCCCCCTGAGGTTGGAGCCAAGTATCCCCACCGGAGCATCCATGTCAATCATTTCCCGCATTTTGAAGAGTGCCACTGTTTTCATGTTTGGACTAGCCGCCTGCAGCGTCACTCAGGCCAAGCTTATTGACTTGGTCACAAAAGGGAAACCGAGTGTGGTGATTGTTGGCACGCACAGCCCTACAGACAACCCCCGATTCAACCTGCGTGGTACAGGTTTTGTGGTGGGTGATGGAAGCACCGTGATCACCAATGCCCATGTGCTGCCCGAGGCACCCTCCAATCCATCGGTGGTTCGTCAGTTGGTGGTGCAACTGGTAGGAAGGCCGGGCGGCCTCGAAATGCGGGCAGCCACTGTTGTCAGCGTGGACAGAAACCGAGACCTGGCAGTGCTGAGAATAGAAGGAGCCCCAGTTGCCCCCCTCGCTTTGGGCCGGGCAGCCTACGTGCCCGAAGGCACTGAGGTCGCTTTGATCGGTTTTCCCATCGGTGGCGCATTGGGCTACTCCCCGGTCACCCACCGCGGCATCGTTTCATCCGTGACGGCCATTGCACCACCCATGGCCAGCGCGCAGCAACTCAACCCACAAGCCATTCTTCGCTTGCGTGAGGGCAGCTATGACATCTACCAACTGGACGCCACCGCCTACCCGGGCAACAGCGGTGGACCGCTGTTGAGCATTGAGACCGGGGAGGTGATCGGCGTGATCAATTCTGTCGTCGTAAGAAGCAGCAAAGAGTCCGCACTCAGCCAGCCCTCCGGCATCACCTACGCCATCCCGGTCCGTTTTGTGACCGAACTGCTGGAACGGCGCTGACTTTCCGCTCATCCAATACGAAGCCAAGCGCGGTTTGAGTTCATATTCCGTATTGATCACACGCTACGAATCGTTGGTGGGCGGGATGCAACTGCCCCTGCTGGCGGCCTGTGCAGCGGTGGGCTTGGGCTTGGCGGCGCAACATCCGCTCTGGCCCACGGCCATGGTCTCACTGTGCTTGCTGTGGGCCATGGTGGTGGCCTGGCGACCACAGATTTGGCTCTGGGCACTGCCCGCGGCACTGCCCATGGCCAACTTGTCCGCTTGGACGGGTTGGCTGGTGTTCGAAGAATTCGATCTGTTGGTCTTGGCGACGCTCAGCGGACTGCTGGTGCACCAGCGTTTTTCGTACCGACCGGCACAGCAGCAGACAGCACCTCCCCTCCAGCACCTGGCCATCGTCACGGGCTTGCTGGCCCTTGGCATTGTCGGCGCCGCTTGGGGCACTCAGGCCGCAGGTGTTTGGCACTTCGATCTGTTCGCTTCCCACGAAGGCAGCTTGTGGGCCTGGCGTGCCAGCAAGGCCGCGTTGTGGACCGTGTTGTTGTGGCCTTGGCTTCGTCAAGGACTGATGACCGCACCTCACACCACATTGAATCGAATTGGCCTTGGCATGGTGGTGGGGCTCGCCGTGGTCAGCATGGTGTCCATCAATGAACGACTGGCCTATCCTGGTTTGACGGACTTTGTCAGCCACTACCGAACCACCGCTCTCTTTTGGGAGATGCATGTGGGCGGTGCGGCCATTGACGCCTACCTGGCCTTGGCGACACCGTTTGCGGTGTGGGCGCTGTGGCACTACCGAGGTATGGCGTGGGTGTTGTCCAGTCTGCTGGCAGTGTGTGTGACCTACGCCTGCCTCACCACCTTTGCGCGCGGCGTCTACTTGGCTGTTGTGGTGGGCTTATTGGTCTGGCTGCTGGCCCGGTATGCCCAACTCACGTTGCAAGGAAAAGCATCCCCAGGAATGCGCTGGTTGGCGCGCATTTGTTTGGTGCTGTTAACGCTTTGCGCGTGCGCAGGTTTATTCCTGTTGTCGTTTGAAGCCGCAGGCACCAGGGGTGCGGTGTTTTGCACGCTGATCCTCTTGACCGTGGCGGCATGGCTCAAATGGCGGGCGCAACACCGGGGCTGGCGTCTGCCGGCCAGCCTCGTTCTGGGCACGGTGCTGTTGATTGAGATCGCGGCGGTGTTGGGTGGGGACTCCTTCATGAACAAACGGCTGGAAGAAGGCCCAGCCGACCTGGACAGCCGCATGGCCCATTGGCGACACGGCCTGGGTTTGCTCCAAACCCCGCAGGATTGGCTCATTGGCCTGGGCGCAGGGCGATTTCCTGCGGACTACGCCGCCTCTGACCCAAACCGCGATTTTTCTGGTCGGCTGCGCTTGGTGCGCGAAACACCCGCACCGCACGCCGTGCTGGAAGGTCCTCGTCATCGGGACGACTTGGGTGGCCTTTTCTCCGCCACCCAGCGCGTAGCGTTGACACCCACTGGCCGGTACAGCGTACGCTTGACTGTCCAGGCCGCACAACCCACGTCCCTCTTGCTGCGCGTCTGCGAAAAACACTTGCTCTACGACAGAAATTGTCAAAGCACTGTGGTGCATGCCCCAACCTCCACAGATGACTGGACTGAACTCGCACGCCAACTACGCGGACCGCGCTTGGACGCCGGTGCCTGGTGGGCGCCACGCGGCGCAGTGTTTTCGCTGTCAGTGTTGAATTCGCAAAGCAGTGTGGCACTTCGCCGGGTAGAGCTATTCAGCCCAGAGGGCAAGTCCCTGCTGAGCAACAGCGATTTCACTGCGGGACTTGCGCACTGGTTTCCCAGGGCACAGCGTTTTTACTTGCCCTGGCACACCGACAACCTGATGCTGGAGCTGCTGATAGAACGTGGCGTTCTCGGCCTGTTGGTATTCGCAGCCCTGGCTGCATCGGCCGTACGCGGTTTGATTCGGGCTTTGGCCCTGCCGGACGAAAAAGGCGGTGGACTCATCCCGGTGCTCTTGGCCAGCCTGGCCAGCGTCTTGGCCGTGGGCCTGGTCAGCAGCGTATTGGACGTGCCTCGCATCGGCTTTTTGCTGTTCTTTTTCCTAATGCTGGGGCTGACCCTGGGTGAAAAGCTGACCGCCACCAAGCAACGCGCGGCCGAATTCGGGTCTGTTCACACTACCCCTGCCGCGCTGTAAAACAGTCAACGAACAGCGGGCTCGGGACGAATTCAGCATCGTATGGCGCTGCGCCTGCATCACGGTGCAACAACAATCACGCGCCAAGCGACCACTCCGTTCATGGTCAGTCTCGACACCCAACTGTCTCCCGCAGACATGCATGCGGCAAGAACAACAAGCAAGGCACACCAGAGGTACCTGGCCTTGGCGAGCCAGTTGGGAACGCTGCGAATTCCTTGAATGAGCACCGCTAGGCGAGCAGTTTGCCTGTGACACCCAATCGAGCCAACCGGACGAAAGGGGTTTCGGAGTCAGGTTGATCGTTCCAACATTTCTACGTTGGAGCCGCTCAATCAAACCCCGTAATACCCGCGATACCACTCCACAAACCGCCCAATTCCCGTCTGAATCGACGTTGCAGGAACAAACCCCACCCAGTCTTTCAGCGCATCGACATCCGCATATGTTTGCGGCACGTCGCCGTCTTGCAGAGGCATCAGGATTTTTTCGGCTTTTTTGCCTATGGCGTCTTCAATCGCGGCGATGAAGTCCAACAGCTTGACCGGGTTGTGGTTGCCAATGTTGAACACGCGGTAAGGGACGTTGCTGGTGGCGGGGTCGGGGGTTTTGGCGCTGTAGTCGGGGTTGGGTTCGGCGATGCGGTCGATGACGCGGATGACGCCTTCCACAATGTCGTCTACAAAGGTGAAATCACGCAGCATGTTGCCGTGGTTGAAGACCTTGATAGGCTGGCCGTCAAGAATAGCTTTGGTGAACAAGAACAGGGCCATGTCGGGGCGACCCCAGGGGCCATACACCGTGAAGAAACGCAGGCCGGTGGTGGGCAGGCCATAGAGATGGCTGTAGGTGTGGGCCATAAGCTCGTTGGCTTTTTTGGTGGCGGCGTACAAACTCACCGGGTGGTCCACGCTTTGGTGCTCAGAGAACGGCATGTCGGTATTGCCGCCATAGACACTGGAGCTGGAGGCATAGGCCAGGTGCTGCACCTTTTGGTGGCGGCAGCCTTCCAAAATGTTGGTGAAACCGACGATGTTGCTGTCGATGTAAGCGTGGGGGTTCTCCAGCGAATAACGCACACCGGCTTGAGCGGCCAAGTGAATCACGCGGTCGAATTTTTCGGTGGCGAACAAGTGCTCCATCCCCATGCGGTCAGCCACATCCATTTTCACAAAACGGAAGTTGGGGTGTGAGGTGAGGCGCTTGAGGCGATTTTCTTTGAGGGAGACCTCGTAGTAGTTATTGAGGTTGTCCAGGCCTACCACTTCGTCGCCACGCGCGAGCAGGCGCAAGCAGGTGGTCATGCCGATGAAGCCGGCCGCGCCGGTGAGCAAAATTTTCATGGTTCAGTTCTTTAACAAGGAATTCAACATTTGATGCCAACATGCAGCGCCACCACACCCGCGCTGAGGTTGTGCACATCCACATGGCCAAAGCCTGCGGTTTTCATCATGGCCTTGAGTTCTTCTTGGCCAGGGTGCATGCGGATGGACTCGGCCAAATAGCGGTAGCTCTCCGAGTCACCGGCCACCCATTTGCCCAGGCGAGGCAAAATTTTGAAGGAGTAAAAGTCGTAGGCTTTCTCCAGCGGTTGCGCCACTTTGGAGAACTCGAGCACCAGCAGCCGACCACCGGGTTTGAGCACGCGGCACATCTCGGCCAAAGCGCGGTCTTTGTGCGTCATGTTGCGCAGTCCAAAAGCCACGCTGACCAGGTCAAAGTGGTCATTCGGAAATGGCAGTGTTTCCGCGTCACACAACACCGTGGGCAGCACCTGGCCTTCGTTGATGAGCCGGTTGCGGCCTTCGCGCAACATGGCCTCGTTGATGTCGGTGTGCACCACCACGCCCTGCGGTCCGACTTGTTTGGCGAAAGCGCGCGCCAAGTCGCCGGTGCCGCCAGCAATGTCCAGCACGCGGCTGTTCGCTTTGAGGTTCGCCACGCCGACGGTGTATGCCTTCCACACGCGGTGCAAGCCGGCCGACATCAAATCGTTCATCAGGTCGTAATTGGACGCGACCGAGTCAAACACCCCGCGCACGCGCTGCGCCTTTTGGGCCTCGTCGACGGATTCAAAACCGAAGTGGGTGTTGGACATGGGAGACTTCCAAATGCTCAGTGACCGCAACCTGATGACGCAGCAAGTGCCATGTCAGCGTCGCGGTCCCGGCCCGCATCGGCCAAGCGCTGGGCATATTGTTGCCACAAGGCGTCTTGTTGCGAGCCCAAAAAATACAGGTAGTCCCAGGAGAACAAACCCGTGTCATGCCCATCGGAAAACGTCGGCTTGACGGCGTAGTGGCCCACAGGCTCCAGGGACACCACGTCCACATGGCGTTTTCCCGTTTGCAGCACTTCTTGCCCAGGCCCATGCCCTTGCACTTCTGCCGAAGGCGAATAAATGCGCATCAATTCAAAAGCAATGCGAAACGCAGCGCCATCGGAAAACACCACCTCCAGCAGCTTGGACTGCTGGTGCAGCGTGATCGCAGTCGGAAGGGGAGATTGCGGCGTCAGACCGGCCATAAGGAATGCGAAGAAACCCAGGAAAACCCCGAGTTTACCGGGCGGCTGTCGCTCAAGGGGGGCCAGCGCTCAATGCGGCGTCCAGTGCGGGCAAGCGTGCTTGAATCCGCGACAGGGACTCCGGGGGCGATGGACGCTGCGCCGCTGCCCAAATGGGGCTGGGAAAATGGCTGTCCCAATCAAACCGGGCGACCACATGCCAGTGCACATGCGGCACCAAATTGCCCAGCGAAGCGAGGTTCATTTTGGTGGGGCGCAAGTGCTCGATCACCAGGGCTTCCACCCAAGCCAGAAGGGACACGCAGCGTTGGCGCGCGTCAACTGAGAGTTGGCTGAACTCAGCGACATGGCGGTTGCTGACCAAGCGGTAAAAGCCCGGGAAAGCGGCATCCTCGACTCGCACCAGGTGCCAGTCGTGGTCACGCCACAGCAGCAGGCCGCCGTCGGAGTTGCACAGCTCGCACGCGGGGTCTCGCCAGTCTGCCGAAAGAGTGGTGTTCATGGCGATGAATTGTCACTGGGTTTCAAGCGGCCTCCTTGGCCTGGTTGAGCAGCCACTGTCTAAACAGAGTCACACGTTTGGCTTCGAGACGTTCCGCCCGGTAGCACAAGTAATGGCCTTGCTCGAGATCGACCGGGGCATCGCAAGCCAACAACAGCGCGCCACTGGCCAGCTCGGTTTGCACCAGAAACTCAGGCACCAAGGCCAAACCGAGGTCAGACAGCACGGCCTGAATCAGCACCGAATATTGCTCAAACCGCGGCCCGTCTTCCACGTTGAGCTGCCAAACGTTGTGGGCTTGCGCCCACTGGGCCCAGGCCTGCGGTGCTTGCACGTGGTGCAGCCGCAGGCAGCGCGCCACATCGTCGACCTTGCTCAGGCCGTGCAAGCGTTTGTAGCGCTTCGACACCACGGGCACAAAACGACGGCCACCGATGTAGTCGCTGTGGACCCCCTCCCATAGGCCATTGCCGTAACGAATGGCCACGTCCAGGTCTTGGGGAAACGCATCACCCGGCGCCAGGTGTTGCCGAAAATTGAGGGTGATGCCAGGGTGCTTGGCCAAAAACATCGGCAAACGGGGCACCAACCAGCGGGTGCTGAAAGTGGGCACACTGGCGAGCTGGAGCACGCTGCCGCCCTGGCCTGAAATGCGCAGCTCCAGGCAAGCGGTTTCGATGTCGCGCAGCGCCGCCGCCGCTCTCTGATGAAACAAACGCCCGCCCACAGTCAAACTCAGTGAACGGCCTTGGCGCACGAACAAAGGTTGGGCCAGCAAGGCTTCAATGCGGGCCACCTGGCGGCTGACAGCACTGGGCGTGAGGCGCAGCTCCCTTGCTGCCGCGGAAAAGTTCAAATGCCGGGCTGCTGCGCTGAAAGCGGTCAGTTCTGAAAGCGTGGGAAGGGTGGTTTGCATGGTGCAAAGCTTAGCTCGATCTGTGCTGCCACAGCACAGAACCATGATCTTGCGGCAAACAAATGTCATCGCGGTGACGCCATGGCCCTTCCATACTTCGCCATCTTTTCGCGCCCTGCCCCATGACCATCCTGCTTTACCTGCTGTATTTGCTGCTGCCCAT
This sequence comes from Burkholderiales bacterium, assembly GCA_031431125.1. Classification (GTDB taxonomy): domain Bacteria; phylum Pseudomonadota; class Gammaproteobacteria; order Burkholderiales; family Burkholderiaceae_C; genus JANPCX01. The sequence continues at coordinate 10,938 of JANPCX010000035.1, read as the reverse complement.
TGCCTTGCTGCTGCTGGGCTCGGTGGGTGAGTCTTGGACCAACACGCTTTTGCCCAGCGGCTTCACCTGGCGCTGGTTCGCCGAGATCGCGCAAGACGGATCATTTCGCCGCTCGTTTGTGACAAGTTTGGTGGTGGCCGCTGCCACCTGTCTGAGCTGCGCCTTGTTGGCCACACCATTGGCCTATGCCTTGCACCACCAGGCCGCGAGTGGCCGGGGTCGGGCTGGTGCCGCAGCGGGGCGTCTGATTGCCGCGCTGCCGGTGGCGGTGCCGGCGTTGACCTTGGGGTTTGGTTATGTGCTCGTGTTCAGCAGCGATACCTTGCCATGGCTGGGCTCGCTGCCGCTGCTGATTGCGGCGCACACCGTGCTCACCTTGCCCTACCTCACCCAGTCGCTGTTGTCCGACCTGCGGCACCTCGGTTTGCACACCTTGGAGCAAAGCGCCGCCACGCTGGGGGCCACGCCGTGGCGCCAGTTCAGCACCATTGCATTGCCTGCGCTGCGACACAGTTTGGTGGCGGGATCGGTGATGGTGGTGGCCCTGTCGATTGGTGAATTTCAGCTCTCCAATCTGATTGCCAGCTTTCAGCACCGCACCTACCCCATCGTGCTGCTGCAAGCGTTTTACGGTGCCACGGGTTATGCCTGTGCAGCCACGGTGGTGCTGTTGGTGCTGGCGCTGTTGGCAGCGGGTGCGTCCTCCAGGCCGACGCCGGTGACGGGAGCCACGAGATGAGCGTGCGTTTGAAAGGCGTCTCTCACCGTTATGCGAGTTCGGGCCAGGGTGTGCACGCAGTCGACATGGACATCTCGCCGGGCGAGTTGGTGGCGGTGATTGGTGCCAGCGGTTGTGGCAAATCGACCCTGTTGCGTTTGGTGGCCGGCCTGCTGCCGCTGCACGCTGGACGCATTGACATTGCGGGCCACGACATGTCGCAAGTACCGGTGTGGCAACGCGGCGTTGGCATGGTGTTTCAAAGTTACGCCCTTTTCCCCCACCTGGATTTGATCGACAACGTGGCCTATGGCCTGCGCATGCGCGGCGTGGACACCTCAAGCCGCCGCAAAACCGCGCTGGACTTATTGAGTTTGGTCGGCCTGGCGGAACATGCCACACGCCGACCTGCACAGCTTTCGGGCGGCCAACAACAGCGCGTCGCGTTGGCACGGGCCTTGGCCTTCAAGCCCTCGGTCTTGTTGCTGGACGAACCGCTGGCCGCCTTGGACGCCCATATTCGCGGTCAACTGTGCGACGAGATCAGAGACATGCAACAGCGCTTTGGCGCTGCCACTTTGTTGGTGACGCATGATCAACAAGAGGCCCTGATGGTGGCCGACCGCGTGGCGGTCATGGACGGCGGTCATTTGCTGCAACTGGCCAGCCCGAGCGAACTCTATGAACGACCCAAAAATGTGGCCGTGGCGAAGTTTGTGGGCCACGCCAACTTGCTTGCGGCCACGGTCACAGCCCCCGGACAAGTCCAAACCGCATGGGGCACTTTGAGCCTTGCGACTGACGGTCACGCGCTTGGCCGCCAAGTCACTCTGCTGGTGCGCCCAGAAAAAATCATCCCCGACCCCAGCCCAGATCATCCAAACCGTTTCGCTGGCCAGCAGCGCCGCATGCGTTACCTGGGACCCGTCTGTCGCTACGACTTTTGCTTGGAAGGCGTGCCTGATTCGCTGTTGTTGTGCGAGGGCGCGCAGGCAGCCACGCACAGCATTGCCATTCCACCGCATGCCCTGACGGTCTTATCAGACTGAGTTTCCCTGTTCAACATCCACAACCACCAGGAGTTCACGATGACATCCTCTGCCCACATGAATCGCCGCCGCCTATTGCAAACAGCCACAGCCGCTTTGTCTCTCACCGCCTTGGGCGCATCACTGGCCTTTGAAGGCGCAGAGCTCTACACAGGCGAACGCGCCTTGTACGCCGAAGCCGCCAAAGAAGGCCTCGTGGTGTCGTTTGACACCGGACCCGAGTGGGCCAACTGGAAGGTGTTGTTCCGCGAATTCAAGAAACGTTACCCAGAAGTGGAAATGACCTACAACGACCTCGGCTCCGCAGCCACCGTGGTCGCTTTGGAAAAGTCACGTCGTCGCCCGCAGGCTGATACCGCCTACTACTTCGCTGCCTCTGCTGTCGATGCCGCCAGAAAGGACGTGGTCGCTCCCTTCAAGCCCATCAATTTCGACAAATTGCCGGAAGTCTTCCGTGAAGCGGAAGGACGTTGGTTCACCATCCACACGCTCAACATTGCTTTCTTGGTGAATAAAAAGCTCGTGAAAGAAGTGCCACAAAGCTGGGCTGACTTGCTCAAGCCTGAGTACAAAAACAGCGTGGTCTACCTGGACCCACGCTCTACTGGTGCCGGTCAAGTGGCTGTTTTCGCTGCCGCTTTTGGCAACGGCGGCAACATGGACAACACCAAGCCTGGTACCGACTGGTTTGGTAAGTTGCACGCTGCTGGCAACGTGCTGCGTGTTGAAGGCACCACGCCTTACGCCAAGTTCTTGAAGGGCGAAATCCCCATCTGGATCGGCTACGAAAACGACGGCCTCAAAGCCAAACACGTGGACGGCATGGGCGACGCGGTGGAAGTGATCACCCCCAAAGAGGCCAGCGTCGCAGCGCCCTATGCCATCAGTTTTGTCAAAGGTGCCCCCAACCCCAATGCGGGCAAGTTGTGGCTGAACTTCACCATGAGTGAACTCGGTCAGACCTTGTTCGCACAGGGCTTTGTACGCCCGGCCGTGCCCGGCGTGAACTTGCCGGCCGATGTGCGCGCAAGGATGCCAGAAGCACCACAAATCCGACCACTGGATGTGGTCAAAGCGTCTGCCAAAAAAGCGGACATCGACCGCGATTGGGCCGCAGCAGCACTGGCCCGCTGAGACATCAAGCACCGCAAAAAAAGCCCCATGGTCGCGTCCGCCGCCACTAACCCAGCATCCACACCCATCGGTGGTGTGGGTGCTGTGCGGCGCTTAGGCGTCTGGCCAGCCTTTGCGGCGCTCGCACTGTTCATCGGACTGCCACTGTTGGCCTTGGTGTGGGAGGTGGCCCAGGCCGACCCAGGGTTGTGGCAACGCCTGTTCGCCGACCGCTTGTTCTGGGATGCCTTGCGCAATTCGGCGTGGTTGGGGCTCACGGCCTCAACCATGTCCGTCGTGCTCGGTGCCCTGCTGGCCCGTTCTGTGGCGCGGCTGAACCCGCAGCGCCGGCAGCTCATGCTGGCTTTGCTGGGTATCCCGCTCACCTTCTCGGGTTTGGTTATCGCTTACGGTTTCATCTTGGCGTTTGGGCGTGCCGGTTTTGTCACCACCTTGCTCAGCCACTTGGGCGCGGACCCGGCCGTGGTGGGAGGTTTCATTTACAGCGCCGCCGGTTTGTCTGTGGCCTACGCCTACTACTTGATTCCGCGTGTGGCCTTGCTGCTGTATCCCCTGTTCGCCAACCTCGACCGGCGACCTTTTGATGCGGCTTTGACCTTGGGTGCCACACGCTGGCGCGCCTGGTTAGACACCGATTTCCGCGAGCTGGCACCGTCACTGGTCAGCGTGTGGTGTTTGATCGCGGCCATTGCCATGGGCACCTATGGCACGGCACTTGCGCTGGCCGGCACTCAAGTCAACATCTTGCCCTTGTTCATTTACTTGAAGATCTCAGACGGCGGCAGCGACTTCGCGCTGGCTGCCGCCTTGTCTTTGCTCTTGCTCGCGCTGTGCATGTTGGTGCTGACACTGGGCGACTGGACAACGCGAGATCGGGAGCACCACCTTGGTCATTGATCTTCGCAACCACCCCATGCCTGAGAAAGAAGCGCACATGCTCCCCGTGCGCACGAACACGACCAGTTCACACGCTCAAGACATCGAACTGATTCAAGCCCAACAGCGTTTGCAGCAACGACAACTCGGTTTGTCCGAGGGTAGCCGACCCTTGCGCCAACCCGTGGCCATCGTTGGGCCACGCGATGCCAGCCCGGAGCAACTGGCCTGCGCGCGCCGCTTGGGCGCGTTGCTTGGCCGTTGCAAGGTGCCCGTGTTGTGCGGTGGCAAAGGCGGCGTCATGCAAGCCGCCTCGCAAGGCGTACAAGACAGCGGCGGCATCGTCATCGGTCTGCTTCCAGAAGACGACGATGCATTGGCCAACGACCATCTCACCGTGACGCTGCCCACTGGAATGGGCATCAGCCGCAATGCCCTGATTGCGCGTGCCGCGGTATTGATGGTGGCTGTCGGCGGAGGCCTGGGCACGACCTCCGAAATGGCCCTGGCTTTGCAATGGAACAAGCCTGTCTTCACGATCCACAACGCACCGCAGATTCCGGGGCATCGCGCATTCGAGACCGAAGACAACTTGGTCATGGCCTTGTTGAACGCCCTGATTGAGAGCTAAAGGCCCCAAGTTGTGATGTCACTGACATCGCAAAGGCATGACACCAGCTCACATGCTGCGCCGGTACTGCCCCCCCACCTCAAACAGCGCCGCCGTGATTTGTCCTAGGCTGCACACCTGCACCGCGTCCATCAGTACCTCGAACACGTTGTGGTTGGCGATGATGGCTTGTTGCAGGCGCTGCAGCATGGCGGGTGCCTGCTGCGCGTGGCGGGCTTGAAAGTCGGCCAGCCGCGTGAGTTGGTTTTGTTTTTCTTCGTCGGTGGAGCGGGCCAGCTCCAAGGTGGTGGGTGTGGGGTCGCCGTGGGGGTTGCGGAAGGTGTTGACACCGATGATGGGGTACTCGCCGGTGTGCTTGAGCATCTCGTAGTGCATGCTCTCTTCTTGAATTTGGGCGCGCTGGTGGCCGGTTTCCATGGCACCGAGCACACCGCCGCGCTCTGAAATTTTCTCGAATTCTTTGAGCACGGCTTCTTCAACCAGCTCGGTCAACTCTTCAATGATGAAGGCCCCTTGGCTCGGGTTCTCGTTCTTGGCCAAGCCCCACTCGCGGTTGATGATGAGCTGAATGGCCATGGCGCGGCGCACGCTGTCCTCGGTGGGCGTGGTGATGGCTTCATCGAAGGCATTGGTGTGCAGGCTGTTGCAGTTGTCGTAAATGGCGATCAAGGCCTGCAAGGTGGTGCGGATGTCGTTGAATTGAATCTCTTGCGCATGCAGGCTGCGGCCCGAGGTTTGCACGTGGTATTTCAGCTTCTGGCTGCGCTCGTTGGCGCCATAACGGTCGCGCATGGCCACCGCCCAAATGCGCCTCGCCACACGGCCGAGCACGGTGTATTCCGGGTCCATGCCATTGCTGAAGAAAAAGCTCAAGTTAGGCGCGAAGTCGTCAATGTGCATGCCACGCGCCAGATAAGCCTCGACGAAAGTAAACCCATTGCTCAAGGTGAAAGCCAACTGGCTGACAGGGTTGGCCCCCGCTTCGGCGATGTGGTAGCCGCTGATGCTCACCGAGTAAAAGTTGCGCACCTGGTGGTGCACAAAGTACTGGGCAATGTCGCCCATGACCTTGAGCGAAAACTCGGTGGAGAAGATGCAGGTGTTTTGGCCTTGGTCTTCTTTCAAGATGTCGGCCTGGACCGTGCCGCGCACGTTTTGCAGCACCCAGGCGCGGATTTTTTGCGCCTCATCGGCCGTGGGCAAACGACCGTTATCGGCTTTGAACTTTTCGAGTTGTTGGTCGATGGCGGTGTTCATGAACATGGCCAATATCGTCGGCGCGGGGCCGTTGATGGTCATGCTCACGCTGGTCGACGGGTTGCACAAATCAAAACCCGAGTACAGCACCTTCATGTCTTCGAGCGTGGCAATGCTCACGCCCGAATTGCCGACCTTGCCGTAAATGTCGGGCCGAACGGCCGGGTCGTTGCCATACAGCGTGACCGAGTCAAAGGCGGTAGACAGGCGTTTGGCCGCCATGCCTTCTGAGAGCAACTTGAACCGCTTGTTGGTGCGAAAGGCATCGCCCTCACCGGCGAACATGCGGGTGGGGTCTTCGCCTTCGCGTTTGAAGGCGAAGGTGCCTGCGGTGTATGGAAAACTTCCGGGCACGTTGTCGAGCAACAGCCACTTCAAGATTTCGCCGTGGTCCTCGAATGTGGGCAGCGCGACCTTGCGCACCTTGGTGCCGCTGAGCGAGGTGGTGGTGAGTTGGGTGCGGATTTCTTTGTCGCGTATCTTCACCACATACTCGTCACCCGCATAAGCGCGCTGCATGTCAGGCCACTGGGCCAGTCGCTGTTGGTTGCCAGCTTCGAGTTGTTGCAAGCGCTTGGCGGCGAGTTCGCCCAAGGCTTGAACGGCATTGGTTTTCTCGGGGTTGGCCTCAACCAACATGCGGGCCGACTCGTTCAATTGCTGAATTTGCCGCGCCAACGCCGCCTGGGCCCGGGCAGTTTTTTTGTAGCCCCGCACGGCGTCGGCAATCTCGGCCAAATAACGCACCCGGCTGCCAGGCACGATGGGCACTTGGTGGGTGCTGTGGCGGGTGGTCACCTGGGGCAAACGGCTCTCGGTGGATTTGAGCCCGAGGCCCACCAAGCGTGGCAACAGCGATTGGTAGAGCGCCGTCACGCCATCGTCGTTGAAGCGGCTGGCCATGGTGCCAAACACGGGCATGGCATCGGGTTTGGTGTTCCAGGCTTCGCGGTTGCGCTGCACTTGTTTGGCGACATCACGCAAGGCGTCGAGTGCGCCTTTGCGGTCGAATTTGTTGATGGCCACGAGCTCGGCGAAATCCAGCATGTCAATTTTTTCCAGCTGACTGGCGGCACCGAACTCGGGCGTCATCACATACATGGGCACGTTGACCAAGGGCACGATGGCGGCGTCGCCTTGGCCTATGCCCGAGGTTTCCACGATGATGAGATCGAACCCTGCGACCTTGCAGGCGGCCAACACCTCAGGCAAAGCCTGGCTGATTTCGCTGCCGAAGTCGCGGGTGGCGAGGGAACGCATGAAGACACGCGGCTGGTTCTGCGCCGCACCACCCCAAGGGCCAATGGCGTTCATGCGGATGCGGTCGCCGAGCAACGCACCACCACTCTTGCGGCGCGAGGGGTCGATGCTGATGACGGCGATTTGCAACGCATCACCCTGGTCCAAGCGCAAACGGCGTATCAGCTCGTCGGTGAGTGAGGACTTGCCCGCACCCCCTGTGCCGGTGATGCCGAGTACGGGTGTTTTCACGTCCGCCGCAGCCGTGGTCACCTCGGCACGCAAGGCCGCAGGTGCTTGACCGTTTTCCAAGGCAGTGAGCAACTGGGCCAGGGCACGGCGATTGACTTCATCGCTGCCTTGAATCGCAGCGAGGGCTTGCGGCGCGTGCACACACAGGTCGTGGTCGCAGCGCATCACCATCTCGCCAATCATGCCTTGCAGGCCCATGCGTTGGCCGTCTTCCGGGCTGTAAATGCGGGTCACGCCATAGGCTTGCAACTCGGCGATCTCAGACGGGACGATGACGCCGCCGCCGCCGCCGAACACTTGAATGTGGGCCCCACCACGGGCCCGCAGCAAGTCCACCATGTACTTGAAGTACTCGACATGGCCGCCCTGGTAGGAGCTGATCGCAATGCCTTGCACATCCTCTTGCAAAGCCGCCGTCACCACCTCGTCGACCGAGCGGTTGTGCCCCAGGTGGATCACCTCGGCCCCCATGCCTTGCAAAATTCGCCGCATGATGTTGATGGCGGCATCGTGGCCGTCAAAAAGACTGGCGGCGGTGACGAAACGCACTTTGTGGGTGGGGCGGTACGAAGCCAAGGCTTTGTACTCGGCAGACAGGTCAGTCATGGCATGGTTCTCAAAAATGACGCTGTAACGTCAGGTGACTTTCAGTCCCTTGAGCGCCGGGTTGGCCGGCGGAAAACGGAGCTGAAGCTGGCTCAGGGTCTGGTGGACCGAGAGGGCGATCATCAAATTGCGGTGGGTTTTGGAGTCGGCCGGCACCACGGTCCACGGTGCCCAAGCGGTACCGGTGGCCTGGATCATGTCGGCGTAGGCCGCTTGGTAGGCATCCCATTGCTTGCGGGCCTCGAGATCGCTGGCCGCAAACTTCCATTGTTTGGCGGGGTCATCAAGCCGCGCCATCAAACGCTCGCGCTGTTCGTCTTTGGAGATGTGCAGAAAAAACTTGCAGATCACGGTGCCCGTCTCGGTCAGCATCCGCTCAAAATCGTTGATGTGGGCGTAACGCTGCTTGGTTTGCGCGGGCGTGATCCAGCCATTCACAGGCGGCACCAACACATCTTCATAGTGGCTGCGGTTGAAGATCATGACCTCGCCTGAGCGCGGCACCTGCGCGTGGATGCGCCACAGGTAGTCGTGGGCAAGCTCCTCCTCGGTGGGCGCCTTCCAACCGATGGTGTGCACGCCCAGTGGACTCATTTGACCAAACACGCTGCGGACGGCGCCGTCTTTGCCACTGGTGTCTGTGCCCTGCAGAATCACCAGCAACTTGTAACGTTTGTCTGCGAAAAACAAATTCTGTAACCCGTCGAGCTCGGTTGCCAGGGCCTGCACCCTGGCTTGGTCTGCTGTTTTGTCACCGCTGCCGAAGGGTTTGGTGCGGGGATCGATGGCACTGAGATCGAACCGGGCTAATTTGGCGCTGCTCGCGGTGGCACAGCGAAACCCGTTCCAGGGGGAGGTTGTCGACTTTCTCGCTGTGGCCATTGATGTCCCCATGTTGTTTGAGAAAGCCACGCAGCGTGACCAATCCCATTCCTTGTCATTTTGAAGTCTAATTGACGTATACGTCAATTGCAAACCGGCATTTTCTCTCCCCTTGGCAAACCCTGACCCCGCCCGCAAGGTTGATTTCGGCTGCACAATCCGGCCCGTGAACGAGCAGTCCATACTCATTAAAACCGCGGAAGGTGTCTCCGAGATGAGCACCCGCGCGCTTGGCCTGAGCCAGCGCCACCGCACGGTTCTTTTTTTGGTGGACGGCAAACGCAGCGCGGCCGTGGTGCAGCGCATGGCCGTGGCAGCGGGGGCATCCGAGGCCTTGCTGGACGAGTTGTTGCAACTCGGCCTGGTGGCTGAATTGACACCCAACCCGTTTGAAGCCGTCACCATCAATGCCTCCATGGACGAGAGATTGGTCCCCGACATTGCGCTTGCGGACTCCCTGCTTCCGCCTTTGCCTGCTTTGGCTGCCAACAGCACCGCTCAGCCCCCTGCGGACGTGCCCGTGCTGCAAGCGGTGATGGAAGCGCATGAAGCGGCCCAGTACGGCAACAGTGGTTTCGATTTCTCTAACGAGGATCCACTGGGCCAAGCCAAAACCATGCTGATTCGTGCCGTACAAGACGAATCCCCCGTCACCGGAGCGCTCACCATACTGCGACTGCGGCGAGCCCAGTCCATCGACAGCGTGAACAGCTTGCTGGAGGAAGTGGAGCAACGCATCAGCAAACCCAATCGCACTTTGCTCACACAGCAGCTCATGAGCAATGTCAAGCAACTGCTCATTCTTGCCGCCAGCCGTCCCCCGTGACCATGGGTTCCAAGCATTTCTTGGCCATCGACGTTGGCAACACCCGCCTGAAATGGGCGGAATACGCCGCACCCCACCTGGGTGCCGAGTTGATCAGCCACGGGGCCGTGTTCTTAGAGAACATCGACCAACTGGCGGACACGGAGTGGAAACATCTGCATCCTCCCGCCAGCATGCTGGGCTGCGTGGTCGCCGGAGAGGGCGTGCGCCGACGGGTTGAAGAACAAATGGACATGTGGGAGCTGCACCCCAAGTGGGTGGTGCCTGGCGCACAAGGCGGTGGCGTGCTCAATGGCTACGACCACCCCAACCGCCTGGGTTGCGACCGTTTTGTGGCACTCGTCGGCGCCCGTCAGCGCGTGCTCGCGCAGGGCATGGAGCGCCCCGCCTTGGTGGTCATGGTGGGCACGGCCGTCACGGTGGACTCGCTGGACGCTCAGGGGCGCTTTTTGGGCGGATTGATCCTGCCGGGTTTTGGACTCATGTTGCGTGCACTGGAACATGGAACAGCGGGCCTGAAAGTGCCAACCGGCGAGGTGGTCGACTTCCCGACCAACACGAGTGACGCCTTGATGAGTGGTGGCGCCAACGCCATCGCCGGCGCCGTCGAGCGCATGCACCGTTTGCTGCTGCAGCGCACCTGCCAAACACCGGCGCTGTTCATGACAGGTGGGGCGGCCGTCAAGCTGGCAGCCATCACCGACCTGCCCTTCGAAACTGTGGACACCCTTATTTTTGAGGGCCTGCTGCAGCTGCAATCGGAGCGGCTCACCGAGGGCTTGGCGTCGAGGGTGTGGTGACGCTTTTTAGACGCCTTCCCCGGTTTGGGTGAACCAAGACCCAACGGGTTGCGGCATGAATCTTGCCACTGGCACAGAGTGAAAAAATCCACTCCTCGTCCCAATTCGGTAACGACTGAACCGCCAGCGCAACAGCCATCCCAACTGCGCGTGCTGCTGATCGGTGATGGCGCACGCCATGTTGATTTGATTCGCGACGAACTCAAACGCCAAGGCCATGAGGTGGTGGGCGTAGTGAACTCGGCCACCCTCATCCATGACATCGTGCTGCAGCTCCAGCCCGACGTGGTGATTGTGGACAGCGAATCTCCCACCCGAGACACGCTGGAAAATTTAGCCTTGCTCTCGTCGACAACGCCACGTCCGGTGGTGGTATTCAGCGAGGATGCGAGCCAAGCCCCTATGCGCCGCGCCTTGAAAGCGGGGGTGAGCGCCTATGTCATCGATGGCCTCAAGCCCGAACGCCTAACCAAGCTGTCAAAAAACCCCCACCGACACCGAAGCGCCAGGGGTTTGAGAATTTAGGCCAGCTGTGGTGTTCATCGACGGACTTGGTTTAGAAATTTCAATGTGTGAAGCGCATTTTGACGCCAAACGCCGCTCCAAGGGTCCCAGCACTTGCCCTGAGGCAGCGTGGCCGCTATCCCCGCCAGCCACTGCGAGCCAGC
>JANPCX010000034.1:0-4346 GCA_031431125.1 Burkholderiales bacterium | reverse complement strand
CCCGGCGCACCGCTACACCTACGAACACAGCCCGCCCCTGCCCGGCGACAAGGTGATTGCGCAAGACAACGAAGACGCCCTGTCCTACCGCTTTGAGTATGTGAACGATCCAGTCGCGCCAGCGCAAGAAGTGCCCCGCAGCCGCAGCATCGTCACCGACAGCCTGGGCAGGCGCTCCGTGTATTACTGCGAAGGCGTGGGCGGCAACAAACGCGTGGTGACCCACACCCGGGCCGACGGCAGCAGCATCCACACCCAAGAGCTGGCGGGCCAGCGCACCATCAACACCGACGCCCTGGGGCGCAGCACCCACGTGGAGTTTGACAACCAAGGGCGCAGCACAGGGGCCATCTTCCCCGACGGCAGCCGCACCAGCTTGCAGTGGGACAGCGCCACCGGCTTGCTCACCAGCAGCACCGCACCCGGTGGGCAAAGCACTCAGTACCGTTATGACCGATGGGGACGTTTGATTCAGACCACAGCCCCCAACGGCAGCACCACGCATTACCACTACAACGACCTGCCTGATGGGCTGGAAGTGAACCTGGACAACCTCTACAACCCCCAGCGCCTCAGCGCCGACCTGCCCAGCACCATCACCGATCCGCAGGGCGGCATCAAACAACTGCGCTGGACGGCCACCGGCTTACTCGCCAGCCACACCGACTGTTCCGGCAAAACCACCCACTACCTCTACAACGCACTGGGCCAAGTCACACGAATCACCAACGCCCTGGGCCAGCACTTCAGCACCGACTACGACGCCCTGGGCCGAGTGCAAGCCACCCACGCGCCCGACGGCACCAGCACCCAGGTGCGCTACACCGCGCAGGGCTGGGTCAGCCAGGTGATTGACCCCATGGGCCAGGTCACCAGCTTCCAGTACGACGCGCAGGGGCGCATCACCAGCCGAACGGTGGGCGGCCTCACCCTGGGTTATCAATACGACACCGCAAGTCGCTTGACCGTCCTCGTGAACGAGAACGGTGCCACCACGCAGTTCAGCTACGACCTGCTGGACCGTTTGGTGCAAGAAATTGGCTTTGATGGCCGCGTCATTGGCTACTGCTACAACGCCGCCGGTGAGCTGCAAGCCAGTGCGGATGGCCGAACCTTGACCCCGCACGAGCGCCAAAGCGTGCAAGCCTGGGTGAACGACATCGCACGGCATGACAGCCAGTCGCCCGGGCTGCTGGCTTTAGCAAATAGAGCAGAAGCAGAGCGCGCCATGCCGCTGCTGGTCGAGGCCTTGGGCCTGCATGGACAAGCCAGCAATGCCAATCCAATGGCCCCCACGCCGGAGCAACTGCGCTTCACCGGCTACCGCTACGACCTCTTGAGCCGATTGACCGAGCGGCAGGTTTGCGCCAGTTACTTGAACACTGCCGTGCTCCACCGCTTTGTTTACGACGCCACCGGCCCATTGGCCCAGGTGCAGGCACTGGATGCCGCAACCAACCAGCCCTTAAGCCAAGTTCAACACGCCTACGATGCCCTGGGCCGCTTGACGAATGAAGCGCAAACGCTGTTTGATGCTCAGGGCGAGAGCGTCTTCCGTCATGAACTCACCCACCGCCTGGGGCAGCTTGGCCAGCGCGAAGCCACCACCTTGAGTGGCGGCGGCCTGCTCGGCGAAGTGGGCTACCTCACCTACGGCTCAGGCCACCTGCACGGCGTGACCTTAGACCAAGAGCCGCTCTTGTCCATGGAGCGCGACGATTTGCACCGCGAAGTCATCCGCCACATTCCCGCTTTGAGCCTGAAGCGGGCTTACGACACCATGGGGCGTTTGCAAACTCAGGTGGTGGACGGTTTGACGGAAGGACTGTCGCGCTTCAACAACCCCGCGACCGAAGACCCCGTGCTCAAAACCCTGGCCGCCCCAGCACCGCTGCTCGCCGCCCAACTCAACCGCCACTACCACTACGACAAACTGGGGCAGATGACCGGCATCACCAGCCCCACCAACGCCCAGGATGTTTACAAGCGTTACGCCTACGACCCCTCAGGCCGCCTCATTGCCTCCATCCATGCGGGACAAGAAAAACAAACCAACTACCGCTTTGACCCGGCAGGCAACCGCCTGCCCGACCCCATCCCCGCGCAATATCAAAACAAAGCGCAAGACTGGGCCGAGCAAGTCAAACAAAACCTGCACAACCCTGAGTTCGACGTGCTCAGCCAGGACGCGAGCCTCTTCAAACCCGAATCGGTAGACCGCTGGATGGACAACCGGGTGCGCCACAGCGCAGGCACGCGCTACGACTACGACCGCTGGGGCAACCGCACCCAGGCGATGCACCTGGACGGCAAACGGCAAAAGTACAGCTACGACGGGCTGCACCAGCTCACGCAAGTGCAGTGCTTTGAAGGGGGTGACCTCATCAGCACCACGCGCTATCGGTATGACGTGTTTGGGCGCAGGATGGCCAAGATCGTGCAAATGGGAAAACAAGGTGAACCCTCCGCACCACCGCAAACCACCCACTTCGGCTGGGACGGTGACCGCCTGGTGCACACCGAAACCGACACCACCATCCAAGCCACGGTCTACGAGCCCGGCAGCTTTGTGCCGATGCTGATGATCGCAGCCCATAAACCAAAGTTGCCCGCGCTGCCCGATGAACTGCAAGCGATGGAGAGGGAATTCCCCGCCGTGATGCAAGAGCTCATCGCCACCGGACAAATCCCCACTGGCACGCGAGAGGTGATGAAAAAGCTCGGTCTGGACGCGGACCACATCACCGCCCAAGTCAACGAATTAAGGCAAGCCCAGCAAGCCGCCCTCGACGAAGCGCCGATGGGCATTTACCACGTTCACTGCGACCACCTAGGCACTCCACGCGCCCTCTTCGATCTGCACGGCAGCCCGGTTTGGTTGGCGGAATACGACGACTGGGGCTCTGTCACGAAGGAGTACAACCCGCTGAATTTGCAGCAGTTGATTCGGTTCCAGGGGCAGCAGTTTGATGCGGAATCGGGGCTGTTTTATAACCGGTTTCGATATTACGATTCAATGCTTGGTCGATATATCAATCAAGATCCGATTGGGTTGCTCGGCGGTGCTAATGGCTTTGCTTACCCACAAAATCCTTTGAAAATTGTTGATTCACTAGGATTGGCGCCTGAAATGCCGGACATTAAAACATCGAAGGGTATTTGGGATAAATGGGTTGGCGCACTAGAATGGAAGAAGAATGTGGAGGCGGGGAAAAAGGTGAAGAAAGATCAAGATACATTAATGTGTAAAGCGGAAAAGGAAATGAAAGAAAAAGTGGCTAATGAGCAAATAACCCAGCAAGCGGCCGATCAAGCACTGGCTGTCAAGAAATTCAGTATCTATGCTGATGGGCCCGCGGCAGCGGCACTTGAGGGTGGCACAAGTGGGCCGTGGACTTGGGTGCCTCAAAGCTACGGATATAGTACCGCTCCAGCAAAAGATTGCGCAACGCTGTTGGCGCCTCCATCCGATGGCGTGAAATTTGATTTCTTTAAAAAATGATTATTCATGAAGGCAATAACATCCTTAATTTCTTGCGCAGTAATTTGGTTTGTTTCAACTATCATTTATAGCAATAATGCTGGAGGATCAGGAATATATGTCGCAGCCTCTATAATCCAGTTAATTTCCTCAATATGTTTTTCAATAATATTATTATTTGTTATGGCAAAGTTTGTAGCCAACAGAAAATTTACAACCTTGACTGACTCATATCTTATTGCATTTTTCGTTGCCTCATTAGGCCTTGTATATACCCGTATACATTTGTCATTTAACTCGCCGAGTTATGTTGGTTTACTCGCCTCGTCCATGGATTTTTACTCAAAGAATAATTTTGTAATCGAGTATCTTCCAACTATTATTTTTTCCGCTTTTTTCTGGCTTTTGCTATCTATTCTCAAGACGCTTCACTCTTTGATTTTTTCAATTCCAATTTTTTTTGCTGCCTTCTTTTTAATGGGCATATTAAAAAAAATTACAAAAGCTTTTCCTAAACGTTGATGTTCCCCACTCCAACCCGACAGCGGCCAGCGCCTGGTGGGCATTGAGCTGACCCAAGACCCGCATGCCAACAACCCGAATTTCAAAACCCAACTCGTGCGCTACCACTACAACAGCGCTGGTGATTTGGCCGAAGTAGAAAACCGCTACGGCGAGCGTGTGCGCCAGTTCGTTTATCAAAACCACCTCATGGTCGAGCACGGCGTGCGCGGTGGCCCGGCGCACCGCTACACCTACGAACACAGCCCGCCCCTGCCCGGCGACAAGGTGATTGCGCAAGACAACGAAGACGCCCTGTCCTACCGCTTTGAGTATGTGAACGATCCAGTCGCGCCAGCGCAAG
>JANPCX010000033.1:0-3610 GCA_031431125.1 Burkholderiales bacterium | reverse complement strand
ATCCACGCGGGCAGGCATTACAACGACGACTACGACTTCAAAAAGCCCAAGGCTGACCTGTCCAACATGCGCCAAACGCCCCCCGGCCATGCGCATGACAAGTACGAGAAATACGAGTGGCCCGGCGGCTACACCGAGTTTGCCGATGGCGAGACTTATGCCCGAGTTCGCTTGGAAGAGCAGCTGAGCCCGCGCAGTCGGGTGCAAGGTTTATCCAACCACCGTGGCCTGGCACCGGGGTACACCACCACGCTCACGAACTACCCGCGTGAGGACCAGAACCAGCAGTATTTGATCCTGTCCGTTCACTACCACTTTGAAGAAAACGCCGAGGTCAGTGAAGGTGGTGCAGGCAAGGGCTCCATCCAGCGCCTGACGCTGTCTGCCCAGCCCACGAGCATCGTCTACCGCCCCCAGCGCCTCACACCCAAACCACGCACCCAAGGCCCGCAAACCGCGGTGGTGGTGGGCCCCGCCGGGGAGGAGATCTGGGTGGACAAGTTTGGCCGCGTCAAGGTTCAGTTCCACTGGGACCGCATTGGCGCGATGGATGAGAACTCGAGTTGCTGGGTGCGGGTCTCATCCACCTGGGCGGGCTCCAACTTCGGCGGCATCTTCATTCCGCGCATAGGCATGGAGGTGATCATTGACCACCTCAATGGCGACCCGGACTACCCCATCCTGACGGGTGTGGTCTACAACGCCCAGAACATGCCGCCCTGGGATTTGCCAGCCAATGCCACGCAGTCGGGTTGGAAGACCAAGTCGAGCAAAGGTGGGGCGCCGGGCGCTGGCATCAAGAACGGTGGGGGCGACACCAACGTCATTCGCTTTGAAGACAAAGCCGGGGCCGAACAACTGTGGTTCCACGCCCAGAAGGATCAGCTCACCGAAGTCGAGAACGACGAGGACAAGTGGGTTGGGCATGACCGACGCAAAAACGTCGACCACGATGAGACCAACGTCATCGGCAACGACCGCACCGAAACGGTCAAACATGACGAGACCATCACGGTCAATAACAACCGCACGGAGCGGGTCGATCATGAAGAAAAAATCTCGATTGGTGATAACAGAAATGAGGACGTAGGCCTGGACGAGAACATCAAGATCGGCAAAAACCAATCGCTGAAGGTAGGCCTTAACCGAACAAAAAAAATCGGAGTAAACGAAAGCGACACGATAGGTAAAAACTGGAGCATCAAAACCGGTGTCATGAAAAACGAGGTCATCGGCCTGGGCTATATCCAGAGCACCGGCATCTTCAAAATGACCAACATCGGCATGGCCTACAGCCTTAATGTCGGCATGATCATGAACACCATGGTGGGTGGCCAACAACTCACCACCGTGGGCAGCAACAAGTCGCTCACCATCGGGGCCGACTACACCGCCAAAATCGGCAGCAACGCCACCTACACCATCGGTGCCAACCGCAAAGAAACCATCGGCAGCGTCTCCGTTACCAACGCAGGCAGCCATTTGGAAATTGCCTGCGGCGCTGCGAAGATCGTGCTCGACAGCGGTGGCGGCATCTACCTCACTGGCACACACATTGAAATGCAAGGCGGTGGAGCCATCAATGGGGATGCGGGCAGCATCCAATGGAACTGCGGTGCCGCATCGGGCGCACCAGGTGCACCAGGGGCCGATGGTGGGGGCGCGCCCGGTGACGGCCCTCCCTCTTCTGGCAACAGTTTGCTCGAGTCCGGCGGCTCTGGTGCCAAGGCCATGGGCGGCGGTGCAGGTGGCGGGCTCTCGGGCATGCTGGGTACAGCCAGCAAAGTGGCGGGGCTCGCCAAAACGGCGTCCTCGCTGGGCAAGGGCGGCGCGGGCGCTTTGGGAGCATTGGCCTCCATTGCAGGCGGCGGCATGGGGGGTGGCGGCGCGGGTGGGGGTATGGGGGGCATGTCCAGCACGGGCGGGTTCGCTGGTGGTCCAGGGGCCGGATTGGGCGGTGGTGGCGGCGGTGGTGGTGGTGCCAAGAGCATGGGCAGCCCCACGCCAGGCTTTGCCGGGTAGGCCACCCCTCATTTCTGACCAACACGCCACCTCTGCGTCTGCGCCCGCGGGCCAGCGCTTTACAGCATAAGAAAGCATTCCATGGGACTCCCCGCCGCAAGAAAAACCGATGGCGTTGCACACAAGAAAGCCGCAGGCAACATCCTGGAGGGCTCGCCCAACGTCAAGGTCAACGGCCTGCCTGCCGCACGAATGAGCGACCCGGTGCAGCACAACAAAATAGTGGAAGTCATCACCCAAGGCTCCAGCAGCGTCAAAGCCAATGGCCTGCCCATGTCACGCATCACCGACAAAGTGGCCTGCGGCGGCAAGATTGCCGGGGGCAGCGGTGATGTGTTGATCGGCACCGGCGCATCAGGCCGCGCCTGCTCGGGCTGCCCGGGTGGGGTCACCGAAGGCAAGCCCGTCAACCCCATCATTGGGGCCAAGGTGTTGCTTGGGCAGGGCGAGCTGGACTTTGCCCTGCCCGGTGTCATGCCCATTGTCGTGCAGCGCCAGTATTCGAGTTATGTGAACGCTGACCATGGTGCCGCCGCAGGCCTGATGGGTTATGGCTGGAAACTGCCCGTCGAGCAGTTCATGCGCCTCACACCCGAGGCCTGTTTGTTGTTTGACACCGGCGGTCGCACCATCGCCTTTGATGCCTTGCCACCGGGCGGCATGGACTACAGCTTGCTGGACGATTTGCGCATCATGCGTGGCGTGGATACCCAGGGATCGCTGTCCCAACCGCAATCCCAAGCGCAACAGCACGCGCACCTGCAAACACAAGCTGTCGAACCCGTCGGCGATGCGGAGCTACAACCGAACTCGCCCGCGCCCAAACCGTCAGCCCCGAGCACCATCACCACCGCACCGCCCGAACACCCTGAACACCCCGCCTACAACCCGGCGGACTTGCCATGGCACCAGCAGCCACAGTGGCAACACGTTCCGGTGGGCATGCGCCACAACCCCAAATATGTCTTCGCGGCCGGTTCCGACCGCACCGTGTGGGCCTTTGTGGTGCCCAATGCCGAGGCCCACGCGCCAGCAGCCAATTACTACCTGCTCTTCATCATCGACACCCTGGGCCGTATGCAACGCCTGGAGCGCGATGAACAATTCCGCATCACCCAGATGATCGACGGCGTGGGCAGGCGCTACACCCTGCAGTACCAACAAATTCTGGCGGCCCCCAAACCTGAAGCTGCGCCCAAACATGGCACGGGCCCGGCCACCGCGCCACCGCCACCCGCCATCACCGGCCCACACTTCCAAGTAGACGGCGGCCAGCGCTTGGTGGGCATTGAGCTGACCCAAGACCCGCACGCCCACAACCCCAACTTCAAAACCCAACTCGTGCGCTACCACTACAACAGCGCTGGTGATTTGATCGAGGTGGAGAACCGCTACGGCGAGCGCGTGCGCCAGTTCGTTTATCAAAACCACCTCATGGTCGAGCACCGCGTGCGCGGTGGCCCGGCGCACCGCTACACCTACGAACACAGCCCGCCCCTGCCCGGCGACAAGGTGATTGCGCAAGACAACGAAGACGCCCTGTCCTACCGCTTTGAGTATGTGAACGATCCAGTCGCGCCAGCGCAAG
>JANPCX010000032.1:0-1565 GCA_031431125.1 Burkholderiales bacterium | reverse complement strand
GAGTACGGCGGTGCTGCCACCTACGTGGCCGAGCACGCGCCACACGGCAAGCGCGGTGCGTACACCTCGAGGATTCAAACCACCGCCACCTTGGGCCTGTTCCTGAGTCTGATGGTGATTTTGGGCACCCGCTCGGCGATTGGCGAAGCAGCGTTTGCCGATTGGGGCTGGCGCATTCCGTTCCTCGTCTCGATCTTGCTGTTGGCCGTGTCGGTCTACATCCGGTTGAGCATGAATGAGTCGCCCGCGTTTGCCAAAATGAAGGCTGAGGGCAAAACCTCCAAAGCGCCGTTGAGCGAGTCGTTCGGCCAGTGGAAAAACCTGAAGATCGTGATCTTGGCGCTGATTGGATTGACCGCCGGTCAAGCCGTGGTCTGGTACTCCGGCCAGTTCTACGCTTTGTTCTTTTTGACGCAAGCTTTGAAGGTGGACGGTCCCACGGCGAACATCATGGTCGCCATCTCGCTGATCATCGGCACGCCGTTCTTCATCATCTTCGGTGCCTGGTCCGACAAGATTGGCCGCAAGCCGATCATCATGGCAGGCTGTTTGCTGGCTGTGCTCACCTACTTCCCGGTGTTCACCGCGTTGACCAAAGCCGCCAACCCTGACCTGGCTGCTGCACAAGCCGCCAACAAGGTGGTGATCACATCTGACGACAAGGAGTGCTCATTCCAGTTCAACCCCACGGGCACCGTCAAGTTCACTAGTTCCTGCGACATCGCCAAGCAGGTGCTTGCAGGTGCGTCGGTGAGCTACGAGAACGCGCCGGGTGTTGCGGGTGCGCCCGCGAAGATCAAGATTGGCGAGACCGAGATCGCCAGCTATTCGTCCAAAGGCCTGTCTGCTGCTGATTCCAAAGCCAAGGGCGACGCGTTCAAAAAATCCGTGGCTGATGCGTTGAAAACTGCAGGCTATCCCGCGAAGGCGGACATGGCCAAGTTTGACAAAGTCACCGTCGTGCTGATCCTGACCTACCTGGTCATTTTGGTGACGATGGTCTACGGCCCGATTGCCGCCATGCTTGTCGAAATGTTCCCCACCCGCATCCGCTACACCTCGATGAGCTTGCCGTACCACATTGGCAACGGCTGGTTTGGCGGCCTGCTGCCCACCACCGCCTTTGCGATCGTGGCGCAGACCGGCAACATGTACAACGGCCTGTGGTACCCGATCATCATCGCGGGCATGACCTTTGTGATTGGCACTTTGTTCATCAAAGAAACCAAAGACATCGACATCTACGCGAACGATTAAGCCGACGACTGAGATTGAACCGCCCGGCGCGCATAACGCGCGCTCGGGCCATTCAACAACCGGCCTTCGTTCACGCAAGGGCCGATTCTTGAGTGCTAAAAACTTCTGGAGACGTTTCATGTGGAAAATTGCAGTCGGGTTTGTGGCTTTTGCGGGTTTGGCCTTGTTCATTCTGTCAAAGGGTGGCGACATTGACATGGGTGGCGAAAAACACGGGGCGGAGGCCATTCACGCGCCCGCCGCGCCCGCTGCACCGGGAAGTGCCGCCAAGTAGTTTTATTGGGTGTTTTGATATAGCCCTTCTGCGG
>JANPCX010000031.1:0-85929 GCA_031431125.1 Burkholderiales bacterium | reverse complement strand
GCGCGAGCAGCGGTGGCTGGTTGCGCTTAAAAAAAACGGTGGCCTTCTTTACCGGACGGCGCAAAAGCGCCGGGCACAGAAGCCACGTGGGCACGAGACTGTCGCTGCTCAGCCGGTGCACAGCAGCGCGTCTTTTGAACGGGTGCGAAGGCTTGCGCCTTTGCACGAGGGGGCACTAAAGAGTTCTCTGAGGCAGGTAACGACTGCGACGCCTTTTTGTTTCCGCGAGGGTGTTTCTCGTAGGAAACTGGCACATAAGGAAGGCACGGGGGGAGCATTTAGTGTGCAAGCGGTGGCGGTGCGCGTCAATGCGTTGAAATAGGATGCCAGCCGAAAAGGCTGTGGGGTGGAACCCTTTTCGGTGGCGTGATTTGGGCATGCCAAATGGCCATCAAAAAGCGCCAAAAGCACGGCTGATGGAGGCCACCCAAAAACCTCGCTGATACGCGGCGTTTGCGCTTGCCACTGTGGCGCTTTGGAAATCAAAAAATGAGTCGTGCCGTCGAAGTCGAAGCACCTTCCCAATGAGGTGAGACTTGGATGGTCAAACCGAGGCCTGTTTTTCGCTCCACCTCAGAAAGCTGCGACCACACCACGACTGGAGATCGCTGTGGGCGCAGCACAAAAGCACTGCGGTGTCTCCTGAGTGCGAGCCTGGACCCGAAGAAATCAAAACCAGTTCATTCCGAACTTTTTGCACTTGAATTCTTGCAATCTGATGCGAACCTGAAGCCTCAATTCAACAAACCACGTAAGGAGGTTCACATCATGTGGAAATTCGATTGTTTGGAGGGTGTCGTGATGGAAGCGCAGCGCTTCATCAACCCACGCAACCGTCATGGCCGCCCGCCAGAGCGTCCGGAGCGGCGAGAGCTGTGGATGCAGATCACTTCATGCAAGTTCATCATCCACAGCCAGTGGCTACCGGTTCGCAAGGGGCATCGCATGGCGGTGCTGGTGTACGAAGGCGCAGTGGTTGGACTTTGCAACCTGAGTACCAAGGAAGTCATTAACTACGCACGAACCGATCCGGTCGGGGTCTGGAAAGTCAGGGACATGCTGATGGGCATCATGATCGGCGTGGTAGCTGGGACCTATGAGGCGGGATGGTTGCGCGGATTCGCAGTCGGTGCGTTGGCCTGGTGGTTGCTGTTGCTGGGCCGGGTCGCGCAACGAGGGCGGTTTCAGCGGCGAGTCGATGGGTGGCTCGGCGACTTGCTGGAATATGCACTGGTACAAGATGACCGGCAGAGACTGGACTGCAAAGTCAACGAACCTTCTGACAACCGCAGGAATATGAAACATCACTGACATTGCGAATCACGTCTTGTTGATCTAGCGGGGTTCCAAGACGCAAGCCAACGCGATTTCAAGGGTGCGTCAGTTGCCACACCTCTCGGCGATTGGCGACAACCCATTCAATTCAAAAGCGCCGGGCGGTGTAGCCCGGCCTTGGGCTACAGCGCCATCACATTCGCAATCAACCTCGACTTCAGGGTCAATCCACGTGCTTGTTCATCGTTACCTGGTACCCACGCATAGTCAGCGCCCCATGACCACACGGCCCCGGCGAGTTGCAGGAACTTCACTTCACCGGCCTGACCTTGAATCGTTTGCGTCACCGTTTTACCCTGCCAACTGGAGGTGAGCTCGTGGGTGCCAGGTTTCAGGCGCAGACGGATGAAGGTCTCGGGCACGCTCACCACGGGTGCCAAGGTGTCCACGGTGATCGGAACCAGATTGATGCCGTCATTGGCTCGGTGCCTCACGACATAGACCGTCAGTGCCGCTGGATCAGCGGTGAATCGTTTGGCGGCCTGATCCGATTCCATGCTGGGCACGGCGTGGGGCGTGCAGGCGCTCTTTTTTTGTTTTCCGAAAACATAACAGTAGGTGCCATCGGCTTGCACCGGCCGCTCCCAGCGATTGGCGCAGCCGCTGATTCCGACCAGAGTCACGACGACCACGCCCATCAAAGTGGTTTGTCGAATGTTCATGGTGTATTTCCTTCGGGAAGTGAAAGATGGAAGCGATGCGTCATCACGACCCATCGCTCGCCTGGCATTACTTGATCGCAAAGCGCACATTGACGGGCTTTTTGCCCGGCAGATTGACCAATGCCACCACCTTGGTGCCAGAGCTCACCTTGAAGCTGCCGGTGGCTTGCAGCCTGTCGTCACCGGATGGTGCGAGGGGTGCTTCGGATTTTTCAGTTCCGGTAAGCACGGTGACCTTGCCGGTAGCACCTTTGACACTGGCGGGTTTGCCGTGGTCGCGTACATGAATCGTGATGGAGTCTGCTTTGGCCACCAACTCAAAGTCCATGTCGCTGGCTTCCACGACGATGCCACCGTGCAGTGGCTTGTGTTCATGTCCGTGGTCATGTTTGCCGGCCGCAAGAACATTGGCGCTGACCACAAACAACAAAGCAACAAATAAATTGGAAGTTTTCATAAGGGTTCCTTTCGAGTGGGAATAACAGTTGAGAGAGGTTGGATTGAGCGTGGTGAATCCGGAATCAGAAGATCAAAAGGCTTCGGGGTTTTTGTCATCCATAAGCCGCTCGGCGTCTTTGCGACCGAAGAGCCAGAACATGGCAGGGGTGAGGAAGGTGTCGAGCAAGGTGGAGCTGATCAGTCCGGAGAAGATCACCACCGCCACCGGGTGCAAGATTTCAGTGCCAGGCAGTTCGGCTTCAAAGAGCAGAGGAGCCAGCGCAAAGGCGGTCACCAAGGCGGTCATCAGAACAGGACTGAGCCGCTCCAACGAGCCGCGCAGAATCATCGAGTGGTTGAAGTCTTCGCCCTCGAAACGCATCAGGTTGATGTAGTGGCTGACCTTCAAAATGCCGTTGCGTACCGAAATGCCCGCTAGCGTGATGAAGCCCACCAGCGCCGCCACCGACAGCGGCTGACCCGACAGCCACAAACCCAGCACCGCGCCGACCAATGCCAGTGGAATGTTCACCATGATCAAGAGCGCCAGCCGGGTGCTCTGGTAACGGCTGTAGAGCACCACAAACATCAATACCGCCGAGACAACAGAGAGCAAACCCAGCAAACGCGACGCTTCTTCCTGGGCCTGGAACTGCCCGCCCAAGGTGATGAAGTAGCCCTCGGGCAGTTTGCTCTCTGAGACGACCTTGCGGATGTCCACAATGATGTCGGACAGCGCCCGACCTTGCGCATTGGCGGACAACACGATGCGCCGTTTGCCATCGTCGCGGCTGACCTGGTTGGGACCGTCGGAGTCCTCGATGGTGGCGAGTTTGCTCAAGGGTACCCGGCCAGTGGGGGTTTCGATCAGGATGTTGCCCAAACCGTCGATGGAGCGTGCCGACTCGGGCAAACGCACCACAAGTGCAAAGCGCCGGTTGCCTTCGACGATCTGCGTGACCTTCTCGCCGTCCACCAAAGCTTGCAGTGTGGATAGAACCTGAGGCGCGGGAACGCCGTAGCGAGCGGCGGCGGCGTAGTCGATGCGCACCTTGATCTGCGGTGCCAGCACCTGCTTTTCAATTTCCAAATCTGCCAGGCCCGGAATGCTGGCCAGCTTGCTGCGCAGCAGGTCGGCTTGGCCACGCAGGGTGTCCAGGTCTTCACCAAAAATCTTGATGGCGATTTGAGAACGCACCCCCGACAGCATGTGGTCAATGCGGTGCGAAATGGGCTGGCCGATGCCGATGGCCGCTGGCAGGTTGGCGAGCCGGGCGCGAATGTCGGCGTTGATCTCGTCCATGGAGCGGGTGATCTCGGCCACGGGCTTCAGGCCGATGTCCAGCTCGCTCACATGCACACCCTCGGCATGCTCATCCAACTCGGCACGTCCGCTGCGCCGACCCACGTGGGTGACTTCGGGCACTTGTTTAATCAGCACCTCGGCCTGGCGGGCCAAGTCTGAGCTTTGCGCCAACGTGACACCCGGGTTCAAACGCAGGCCCACCAGCAAGGTGCCTTCGTTAAAGGGCGGCAAGAACGTGGTGGGGAAAAACGGCACTGCAGCAGCAGCCACCATCACGGCCACGCCAGCAGCCGCTAGCGCGGTCTTGGGCTGGTTCAAGGTGGCTTGCAGCCCCCTGCGATAACGTGCTTTGAGCCACACCAACACCTTGGTGTCTCCGTGGTCCAAATTTTTCATGCGGGGCAGCAGGTAGAAACTCAGCACTGGCGTGACCGTCACAGAAACAACCAGCGAGGCCAGGGTTGAAACGATGAAAGCAATGCCCAGCGGCACAAAGAGCCTGCCCTCCAACCCCGGCAGAGCAAACAGCGGGATGAAGACCAGCACGATGATGACGGTGGCATACAAAATGCCAGAACGCACTTCCATCGACGCCTTGGCCACCACCTCCAGCGGGTGCAATCGACGCTCTGGGTGCTGTGCGCGGTCTGACTTCAGGCGACGGATGATGTTCTCCACATCCACCACTGCATCGTCTACCAAGCCGCCAATGGCAATGGCCAAGCCGCCCAAGGTCATGGTGTTGATCGACAGCCCGAAATAGCGGAACACCAGCGCGGTGACGCAGATGGAAACCGGTATGGCCGTCAATGCAATCACCGTAGGGCGCACGGTACCCAGAAAGAAAAACAAAATCACCGCTACGAAGAGCGAGGCGCCGATCAACTTGCCTTGCAGTGTGGTGATGGACGCTTCAATGAAATTGGCTTGTCGGAAAGTGACCTGTGGGGCTTGCATCCCAGCGGGTAGCGAGGTTTTCATTTCAACCAGGGCTGTCTCGATGGCGCGGGTCAGCGCGATGGTGTCGGCCGTGGGTTGTTTTTGAACGCCCAAGATGACGGCGGGTAGGCCCTGAAAACCAGCATCACCGCGCTTGAGCGCCGCCACGAAGGAGACCTCGGCCACTTGGCGCAGCAACACGGGTTGGCCATCTTTAGCCGTCAACGCGAGGTTTTTGAGGTCTTCCAGGCTGGAGGTGCGGCCCAAATGGCGAATCAGCATTTCACGCCCATTCAGCTCCAAAAAGCCACCTGAGGTGTTGCTGGAATAGCCCCGCAGTGCAGACTCCAACTGTTCATGCGTGATGCCCAGCTCGCTCATGCGCGTGGTGTTCGGTTGCACCTGGAACTGGCGCACCTCGCCGCCAATCGGGATCACCTGGGCCACACCGGGCACAGCCATCAGTCGAGGCCGCAGCACCCAGTCGGCGTATTCACGCACGGCCATGGGCGAGATTTTTTGGACATCAATGGGGATGGCGATCTGCATGATCTCGCCCATGATCGAGCTGATCGGACCCATGCGCGGCACCACGCCTTGCGGCAGACCTTCCTCCATGGAAGACAGACGCTCGCTCACCATCTGCCGGGCCCGAAAAATCTCGGTGTTCCAGTCAAAGGTGACATAAAGAAAAGACAAACCGGCGCTGGAGGTGGAGCGAATCGACTCCACCCCTGGCAGTCCGTTCATCGTTGTTTCCAGCGGGAAGGTGATGAGCTGTTCCACCTCCTCTGCGGCCATGCCGCCTGCCTCGGTCATGATGGTGACCGTGGGTTTGTTGAGATCGGGGAACACGTCCACCGGGGTTCGAGACAGGGTGAAGGCCCCATAGGCCATCAACACCAGGCTCGCGATGATCACCAACAGCCGATTGCTCAGACTGCTGTGGAGTAGCCACTTGAACATCTGGGCTCCTTATCGAATTTGGTTGACCAGGGGCGCGCCTTGCGTCACCACCCGATCACCTGATTTGAGTCCCGAGGTGACGACCACTGAGGCACCGTCTAGCGGCTCGAACATCACCACGCGAGGCTCATAGCGCTCCGGATCCACCTTGACCCAGACGATGCTTTGGTTGGCGGGGTTTTTGAGCAGCGATGCGGCAGGCACAGCCACGCCTTTGACCCGAGACCGGGTCTGCACCACCACCTTGACGGGTTGACCCACCGCTAGCGCGTTCAGGCCGGGCCCTGCAGCGTTGAAGAGCAGCGGCAGCGCTTGATCGCGCATGGAGCGGGACGCCCCGATGAACTTCAGCGTCACTTGGTCTGTGCCGAGCGGCACAAACGCATCGGCCACATTGCCCTGCAGGTTGGCGTCGAAGCTCAGTGCTTCAACGCGCAATTGGCTCGGGTCAACGATTTCAAACAACAGCTCACGGGCGTCCACCACCTGGCCAGTCGCCACATGCGCCGAGGCGATCACGCCCGTGACTGGTGCCACCAGGGCTTCGCGGGTGGACAAACCGGCGCCGATGGCGGCCAAGCGTTCACTCAAGCTCGACAGCTCGCTCTGCGCGGCTTCAATCTCTTTGCGAGGGACGGTATCGGCCAGTTCCTGCAGTCTGGCCAAGCGCTTTTCGGCAAGGCTTTTCTGCGCACGCAGCTCGGCCGCTTGCGCTACCTGGTTGGAGCGCTCGATATTGCCTGCAGAAGGGGTTACATAGGCCAGCACGTCACCCTTGCGAACCGCCTGCCCGAGCGTGGGCAACCCCTTGGGGCCAGGTTCAATACGACCGGCCACGGTGGGTTGAACCTTGCCGCCCGCGTTCGGATTCATCACCACCTTGCCCGACAGTTCAATCGAACGCGGCAGCTCTTTTTCTTCAACCACCAGGGTGCGCACACCAATCTGTCGCTGAGCCGGTTTGGGCAAAAACACCTGGCCATCGGGCAGGCGTTGCGGTCCGTTGCTGTTGCTTGCGGCCGGGGCGTCCCCGTGGTCATGCCCCACACCTGCCCAGGCGGTAGGGCCCAAAAGCATCGATGCTGCGATCAAGGACTGGACAGACACCAGCTTCAAAAGCCGCTTCATGATGCACCTCCAGTGCGTACAGAGGACATGGCCAGGCTTGCAGAGCGGCGCTGCAACATGCGGCGACCACCCCAAGCCAACAAGGCCAGCCCGGCTGCCGAGGCAGTGATCCAGCCCACGACCTCTTGCCATCCATGTGCGTGCGCAGCCGGTGCGTGATCGTCTTCATGCAGGTCCAACTCTCCGGCCAGCAAATCACTGTCTTTGGCGGTGGTGACGATGGCGGTGACAGCGATCACGCCGGGCTTGAGGGCCTCGGTCAGCTCAGCCTCAAACTCGCCATCGGCGTGTGGTTTGACGTCAAGCTTGGTGCCGCCAAGTTCCACCGCGAGTTGGGCATCTTTGGCAGGGGCATTGGTGGCCGCATGGTCCAGGTACAGCGTGACCAGTTTGCCGTTGACCACACCCACCAACTCAAATTGATCCGAGACCGCTGAAAAACGCGGCAGAGCTGGGCCTGCGGAAGCAGCGGGGGCTTCACCATGGTCATGGCCTCCACCGGCGATGGACTTCATCGGAAGCCCGGCCGCCATGAGCACGATGGCCGCGAGGGTGGGAGAAATTAAAAACGACTTCATGAACGAATTCCTCGAAATGGAATGAACATCAAAAAATGGTGCGCGAACACAGGTTTTCGTGGGCCGCTGCGTTTGAGTTGCGTGTCGAAGTGGCACTGCCAGCAGGAGCCATGTGCCGGGAGCGCATCACTCAGGCAACAGCCCCAGTGTTTGCCGCCAGGCCGACACCGCTTCGGCCCACTCGATGCGGGCCCGGGCGGCCGCACGTTCAGCCTCGAACGCTTCCGACTCCACGCGCAAGCGAGTGGGCCAATCGGTCTCGCCCAGGTTGAACGATTTGGCGAAGTAGCCCCGGGTTTGCTGGGCCAAGGCTGCACGGCGGGCCGCCGCTTCGTTGGCCAAACGCGCCCCCTGAACCCTCGCCTCGGCGGAGCTGGCCTCAGCCAACAAGCGTTCACGTTCGTTGGCAAGCTGCGTGTCCGCTTCAATTTGCTCTGCCGTCGCGAGGGCCACTTTTGCTTGGTAGCGCGGGTTGGAGCCCAAGGGAAAACGCAGTCCTACATTGAACGATTGGCCGTAGCGCTCGCCGTAAGCACCCCTCTCGCGCACCGCTTGCAAGGTCAACTCCGGGTTGGCCCGCTTTTGAACACGGGCCAGGTCTTGCGCGCTGCGCGCCAGCGCCGCTTTGGCGGCCCATTCCTGGAGCAAAGGATGGCGGTCGATGACGGCGTCCGAGTTGCTGAGGTTTGGCAGGGCCTCGGCCTGGCTTGACCAAGCGGACGAGGGCGTGGAGCCGAGCAAAACCTTCAAGGCTTGCCGAGCGCGTGACTGCATGGCCACGCTGGTGGCCGACTGGGCTTGCGCTGCAGCCAGCGCCGCTTGTGCCTGGTGCTCGTCAGAAGGAGCCAAGTCACCGGCCTTCACGCGCCTTGCTACATCGTCCGTGAGTCGTTGAGCGGCGAGCTGCCGATCTTGCGCCAGGCCGACTTCGATGTCGGCCAAATGAAAGGCCCACCACGCCTCGCGCACCGCGCCTGCCGTGCGCCACAGCGCCGCTGCCATGCGGCCATTGAGCGAATGCAACTCAGCTTCGGCCAGCAGGAGACTTTGCTGGCGTTCACCCGGCAACCACAGGGGCACGGAAACGCCCGCCACCTGCTCACGTCCACCTTCGTTGCGATTGAGGCGGTCTGTTTGCAGGCCCACTTCCAAGGCTGGCGACTCGGGCGTCCAGCGCTGTGATGATTGAAGCGAAGCCGATGCCGCATCCCGCCTGGCAGGCGCAGCGCGTTGCTCAGGCTGCCGTGCCCAACTGGCTTGAACGGCTTGCTGGAGTGTGAGCAGGCTACCGGGGTTGTCGGCTGAGGCTTGCGCCATCGCGCTGCCAGTGCCCATGGCGGCGGCGATGATGACCACAGTTGCGCCCAGCGCGCCACCAATGCCCTCTATCGTGCGGCGGTAGGTTATCGATTCGCTCAGACGTGGCGTTCGGCCCAAGGCGTTCGGCACCGCGTAGCTGCGCGAGCGCCAAAAAATAATTTTCATGTGGAATCTCGTCGGTGGTGGGCTGATGGCCCACGGGTGCAAATAATCCGGCGAGGAAGGCGCTGCTGAGTGGTCAGCGCACCAAAGAATCAGTTGAAACCACGCGCAAACGCTGCGCCTGGATCGGTGCGGACGAGGGGACATCCATCCCCAAACACCGCTTCAACCTCGCCGGTACTTCAGGCGAGGTGGGATGAGGGAGGCCGCAACAACCGATCCGGACTGCGGTCGGGAATTTGGCAGTGGTAAACGCTCAACCCTGTTCCACCACCCCAAAAAACGGGGCTGGTCAGGGTACCCATCAAGGCCGTGAAGCCATGCCCGTGGCAGTCTTTGTCAACGCTGGTGTTTGCTTTAAGAACCCCGTCGTCGGACGACGGGTCAGCGGCCTTGTCAGCGGAGGCACCTTGTGCGGGCAGCTCGTCGGCACCTGCATGTTCATGGACGTGGTGCCCCAAATGCTGCGCAGTGCCGTCTGCCTCATACGCGCAAACGTTGGCAACGGCCGCCCAAGACCACTGGAACGGCAAAATCGCCAAGAGCAAGATGAGTATGAAGCGACGCATTAGGTTGAAGTATAGAGGCGGTGCTTGGGCTGCAATTCACCATGAACAACAAGGTTTTGCGTCCAGCACATCGGGTGTCTGTTGGTGATGCAGAACCAGACGTGACAAATTGCCTGGCCAAGAAGTCACCCCACCAAGGTCCGCTCGTAGAATCATCTCGTGCGTGTTTTTCTGATCACCTTTGTTTTGTTTGTCAGTGGCCTTGTTGCGGCACAAACCGCCCATTCCTCGGTTCGCGGTCACCGCTTGTGCTGTACCGACGATTGCAATGCCACCATGGTGTGCGCAATGGCCAACTGCACACTGTGTGTCTCGCCAGCAGGGTTGCCAGCCGGTAGCCGGGTGCAATCGCATGCCACTGGCTCCCCGCAGGCTGTTCAAATTCTTTGCGTGGGCGCTCTGAGTCCGACGGAGCGAATTTGGACACCGCCCGACTGAAGCGCAGAGCAGTCTGTCGACTTTCATCCGTTCATCCACTTTCCTATATTGAGGAATATCGATCATGAAAAAAAAGCTTCTTCAAATGGTTGCCGTTGTCGGCTTGGCGACTGTGTCGGTGGCCGCGTTGGCGGCGGGCGACTGCTGCGGTGATCTGTTGGACTGCTGTCTGCAAATGCTGAACTGCTGCCTTTAAGCGCTCAGTCCAGTGAGCCCTTTGGGCTTGTTGGGGGCTGGTACCGTTAGGGGCCAGCCCCTTTTCATGAAGTAAACGTTTTCAATGGCCTTGGCCGCACGGTAGGCTGGCAACGGGTCAAGCGCGCAGCAAACGCAGTCCATTGAACACCACCAGCAAGCTGGCCCCCATGTCGGCAAACACCGCCATCCACATGCTGGCGTCACCCGCGATGGCGAGCACCAGAAACACCGCCTTGATGCCCAGTGCCAGCACGATGTTTTGCCACAGCACCGCGTGCGTGCGGCGTGAGAGCTGAATCGTTTGCGGCAAACGCTGCAAATCGTCGTTCATGATGACCACGTCAGCGGCCTCCATGGCGGTGTGCGTGCCCGCCCCGCCCATCGCAAAACCAATGTCGGCCTGCGCCAGTGCGGGTGCGTCGTTGATGCCGTCCCCCGTCATGGCCGTCACCCCCAGTCGGAACTGCATCTCCTTGATCACGGCCAGCTTCTCTTCAGGCAGCAGGTTCCCATGCACCTCGGCAATGCCTGCTTGCAAGGCAATGGCTTGGGCGGTGGCCACGTTGTCACCCGTCAGCATGACGGGCGTGACGCCCAAGGCTTTGAGCGCTGCCACGGCGGCGGTGGATGTGGGCTTGATGGTGTCGGCCACCGCACACAGGGCGAGCACGCCTTGGGGCCCAGTCAACATCGTCACCGACCGACCCGCTTCTTCGTGTACTTTCAGCCGCGCCTCGATGTCGGGTGAACATTGGCCACGCTCCTCCACCCAGCGGTGATTGCCGAGCACCAGGTCCAGTCCATAAACTTGCGCCTGCACACCGCGTCCAGCTGCTGCGGAAAACCCTGCTACCTCTATCACCTCGCCATCTAAACCCTCGGTGATCGCCTTGGAAACGGGGTGGTCCGACCGCGATGCCAGGCTTTTGGCGAGACGTTTGAGTTGGTCTTCTGGGAACTGGGATGAGACCACCTCAAAAGCCACCAAGCGCGGTTTCCCCTCGGTGAGTGTGCCGGTTTTGTCCAGCGCGACGGCCTTGATTTTTCTGGCCTGTTCCAAAAACACGCCGCCTTTGATCAAAATCCCTCGTCGCGCTGCCGCAGCCAACGCACTGACCACGGTCACGGGTGTTGCGATCACCAAGGCGCAGGGGCAGGCAATCACGAGCAGCACCAGCGCTTTGTAGACAGCTTGCAGCCAGGTCAGGCCCATCCACCAAGGCGCCAGCAGCGCAACCGCCAATGCCAGAACAAAGACCGCCGGGGTGTAGAGCGCGGCAAACCGATCCACAAACCGCTGGGTGGGGGCGCGTGAGCCTTGGGCCTGTTCGACCGCATGGATGATGCGTGCCAAGGTGCTGTCAGTGGCGCTGGCCGTAACCCGAAATTCCAGCGCCGCCGTCTGGTTGACCGTGCCCGCGTAGACCGGATCGCCGGGGCCTTTGTCCACCGGAATGCTCTCGCCTGTGACGGGCGCTTGGTCGATGGCGCTTTGACCCGATGTCACGACTCCATCCAGGGGCACCCGCTCACCAGGCCGGATACGCGCTGTGCTTCCGACCGCAATGGCACGGGTGGCCGTGCGCACCCACGCGCCAGAGGGTTGCAGCACCTCCGCGTCGTCCGGGGCCAGCGCCAACAGATCTTTGATGGCACGGCGAGCACGCTCGACGGATTTGGCTTCAATCAATTCTGCGATGGCATAGAGCGCCATCACCATCGCCGCTTCCGGCCATTGGCCGATCACGAAAGCGCCGGTCACCGCCACCGTCATCAGCGCATTGATGTTGAGTCGGCCCACGCGCAGGGCCGACAGGCCCTTCTTGTAGGTGCTCAACCCTGCCAAACCGATGGCCGCCAGAGCCAATGCCATCGTCGCAATTTGGAGGGCTTGTGTGTCTGGGCCCAGGAAGCCGAGTACCTCGGCGGCAACCGCCAACAGCAGTGCTACCAAAAGACGCGCCAGGCCTTCGGTCGGTGTTGATGTCGCGTGATCCGGTGCTGTCGACGACGGTTCGTCGGCACTGGTTCCGGTTGCGGTTTCGACAGACTGAGGATCAAAACCGATGCGCCGCATGGCCAGTACGGCCTCGGCCACTGCAGCCGGTGTTCCAGCCATGTCCAGTGTTCGAAGGCTCAGGTCGAAGCGCAGACTGCGCAGTTCGGAGATTGACTCCAGGGCCAGGCGGATTTCCGACTCTTCGGTGGGGCAATCCATGCTGCTGATCCGGTAGCGATGGGACTCAGCGTCTGCTGCGGTTGCCGCCGGTGCTGGAGGGTGTTGTTG
Organism: Burkholderiales bacterium; assembly: GCA_031431125.1. GTDB lineage: Bacteria > Pseudomonadota > Gammaproteobacteria > Burkholderiales > Burkholderiaceae_C > JANPCX01. The sequence goes on along the minus strand of JANPCX010000031.1, from coordinate 73,603 downwards.
GGTGTCGTTGTGGGCGTGGTCGGCCGCGCAGCACGACGCCGCCGAGTGCGTGGTCGAGGTTTCGGATGAAAGGGGCAAAGGGGAAGCCGTGGGTTTGATGTCCATGGTGTGATTCAAAACCCTGTAGCGGGTTTAGAGTCAAGCGTTTTGTGTTGGCCACTTTGGTGGTGGGCTTTTTGGGGATTGGAACGCGTATGAAAATCGGTGAACTGTCGCGGGCCACGGGCACCCCTGTGGAAAGCATTCGCTATTACGAGCGAGTTGGTTTGATGCCCAAACCGTCGCGCACGAGCGCCAATTACCGGGCCTATGCGCATGACCACCTGTTGCGGTTGGCGTTCATCCGGCGCTGTCGTTCATTGGGCATGAGCCTGGATGAAATTCGGGTGCTGCTGCACCACCAGGATCAACCGGCGCTGGACTGCAGCCCGGTCAATGCCCTGCTCGATGAACACATGGGGCATGTCACGCAGCGCATTGAGGAACTGCAAAGCCTGCAAGTGCAACTGGTGGCGCTGCGGGCGCGCTGTGATGCGGCACCGTCAGCGGTGGGTTGCGGCATCATGGACGCGCTCAACAAGACGCCAGTCAGTGCCAACGGCGCCGGTGGCGACTGCGCTGGGATCGGGGACGATGTTCACGCACGGCCTAAGGGGCAAACCATGTGAGGCGGGCAAGGTTCGCATCCGCCTACTTGCACATCATTCTAATGTTCTTTAGAATATGGGCATGAAAAAGAGAGATATAAAAATTTTGCTTTACGAACAAGTCAGTCGCATTGGCAAGGCCCTGTCCAGCCCCAAGCGTCTGGAGGTGCTGGAGCTACTCGCTCAAGGCGATAAGACGGTCGAAGGACTGGCGCAAGAGGCCGCAACCGACGTGAAGTTGATCAGCGCCCATCTGCGCGCCTTGCGCGAAGCCCGTCTGGTGAAGACGCGGCGTGACGGGAAGTACATCGTCTATCGCCTCAGCGGCAAAGATGTCGCCGCACTGTGGATATCCCTTCGCGGTGTGGCCGAGGAGCACCTGTTGGAGCTCAAGCTCGCGCTCGATCAGATGGTTTCGCTTCCAGAGCGGTTAAGCCCCGTGGACCGCAAAACACTGCTGCGCCGTGCCGAGAAAAACGAAGTCATCGTGCTTGATGTGCGGCCCCTGGAGGAATACCAGGCGGGGCACCTGCCATATGCGCGATCAATGCCGGTGCAAGAGATTGAGCAACGTTTGGCCGAGCTTCCCAAAAACAAAGAAATCGTCGCCTACTGCCGTGGCGCTTTTTGCCTGATGTCCGACGAGGCGGTCAAGCTGCTCGCCGCTAAGGGGTTTCAGATCAGCAAGCTCGCCGAAGGTGTCACGGATTGGCAAGCCGCCGGACTTTCCATCCGTACCGGCTCGGAAACCTAAAGCAATTGCTGCTCTAAACCCCGGACATTCAAAGGACCGATCATGTTTTTCAAACAGCATGCTGCTGCACACGCCACCTTGTCCTATTTCTTTGGATGTGCCGGACACGGCAAAGCGATTGCCGTTGATGTCGTTGCGGGTGATGAGCCGTGGTTCATGGAGGCGGCTCAGACGGCTGGTGTCCGCATCGAGTACGTCATCGACACCCATGTGCATGCCGATCACGTGTCCGGTGGGCGCCGCCTGGCTGCGATGGCGTCGGCGCGCTACGCCCTCCATGAGAGCAATCGAGAATTCGTTGACTTCGATTTCGAACCTTTGTCCCAGGGGCAGGTGATCAAGATCGGCAACGTCATGTTGAGCGTCATGCACACGCCAGGCCACACGCTGGACAGCGTATGTCTGCTGGTCTGCGATTTGCGTCGCAGTGAGTCGCCGTGGTTCGTCCTAACCGGCGACACTCTGTTTGTCGGCGCGGTCGGTCGGCCCGACCTCGCAGGGCGAGCGCATGAAATGGCGGGACTGCTTTACGACAGCCTGCACAGCCAGTTGCTGCGCTTAGCTGATGAGGTTGAAATTTTTCCGGGGCACCAAGCGGGCAGTGCGTGCGGTGCGGGTCTTTCCGGAAAACCTTCTTCGACCCTGGGTTTTGAAAAACGCTGGAACGAGTTGCTGGCGTTGCAGCGCGGTGACTTCATCGCAGCGGTCACGTCCAACGTTATTCCTCCCTCTGCAGAGATGGCCACATTTCTCGCAGCCAACCGGGCGGCATGATGGCCCGTCAGTTGGGCATTCAACTCAACCTGGGGCAGTTTTTGCACCAACTGTTGCAGGTGCTTCTGGTCGGCATGACCCTTGGCATGATGCGCACCGTGGTGCCCGCGCTTGCTGAAGGGGAATTCGGCGTGCAACGCGATTCTTTTGTCATGCTGAGCACCTTTGTGGTTGCTTTCGGGGCCGTCAAGGGTGTTCTTAATTTTGTGGCTGGTCGATGGTCCGAGCGCGTGGGTCGCAAGACCGTGCTGGTGAGCGGTTGGCTTGCTGCCATTCCGATACCTTGGTTGATCTATGCAGCCGATGGCTGGGGCTGGATCGTTGCTGCAACGATCTTGCTGGGCGTCAACCAGGGTCTGACATGGTCGATGACCCAGACCTCGAAGCTGGACCTCACGCGGCCGGAACAGCGTGGCCTGACGCTCGGCCTGAATGAATTCGCCGGTTATGTCGGCCTCGCGATGGCGGGTGTGGTCACAGGCTACATGGCCGCTCATCTGGGCACGCGCCTCGGTCTGTTGGTGTTTGGGCAAGTGGTCATTGGCATGGCGCTGCTGATAAGCATGCTTTGGGTGGCCGACACGCTGCCTTGGACGAAAGAACGTCCGTCCGCCGTGTCGCTGCAGCACTCGAACCCACCAAAACCTCGTATTGCTCAGGCCTCCTCGGATCATCCATCCACCGCCGAAGTTTTTGCGTTGATGTCCTGGCGTGATCGCCGCCTTGCTGCGTTGTGCCAGGCCGGTATGGTCGAAAAATTTGTGGATGCGCTGGTCTGGGTTTTCTATCCACTTTATTTTTATCAGCACGGGCTGAATTTGCCGACGGTAGGCTGGGTGATCGGGGTCTATGGGTTTGTGTGGGGAGTCCTTCAATTGGTGACCGGGCGGCTGTCCGACCGCATAGGTCGGCATGGGCTCAATGTAGGGGGGATGGTGGTTTGTGGTGCTGGCGTGTTGATGGTGCCGTTGCACGATGGCGTTGGATGGTGGTCTGTCGCTGCTGCGGTGTCTGGAACAGGCATGGCGATGCTTTACCCCAATCTGTCTGCGGCTGTCGCAGACTTGGTGCCCCACACATGGCGCGGGTCGGCGATAGGCATCTATCGCTTCTGGCGTGATCTTGGTTATGCGGTTGGTGCCCTGGGCCTGGGATTGGCGGCCCAGATCGCTGACAGCGTCGACGCTGCTTTCTGGTTTGTTGGCGCTGCCATGTTCGTATCGGCTGCATGGCTGGCTTGGTGGGGTCAGGAATCCCATCCTCGGTTGAAAAAATTCTCTGCAGCGGCATGATCTTATGGAATTGATCTATCTCGACCACAACGCAACCACACCCGTTGCACTGGCCGCCCAACTTGCCGCCTTGCGCTTCCTGCAAAGCGAGTATGGCAACCCGTCCTCTACCCACGCCAAGGGGCGCGCTGCCAAAGCGGCAGTCGATGAAGCACGTGCGGCGCTGGCCGAGTTGTTGGGCGCGACAGACGCAGAAATCGTCTTCACTGGTGGCGCAACGGAGTCGAACAACCTGGCCTTGCTGGGTGCAGCCGCCGCAGCGCCCGCTGAACGGCGGCACTTGATCATCTCTGCCATCGAACATCCGGCTGTCTCAGAGCCAGCGCTGGCGCTGCAACGCCAAGGCTGGCAACTGTCACATGCACCGGTTGATCGTCAGGGGTTCCTGCAGGTCGAAGCCTTGCAATCCATGCTTCGAGCCGATACCGCAATCGTGAGCGTGATGCACGCCAACAACGAACTGGGCACGCTGCAGCCCATCGAGAAGATCGCACCGCTGGTTCACAGCGTTGGCGCACTGTTGCATGTCGATGCGGCGCAATCGGTTGGCAAAGTGTCGGTGAATGTCAATTCCCTGGGGGTCGATTTGCTCACCGTGGCGGGCCACAAGATGTATGGGCCAAAAGGAATTGGTGCGCTTTATATACGTCACGGTACGTGCCTGGCTGGCTTGCTTTACGGCGCAGGGCAGGAAAGCGGACGTCGCCCTGGTACTGAAAACGTGCCCTACATCGCTGCCTTGGGGGCCGCCGCCCAATATGTACAAGGCCAGATGAAAAAAAGCGCTTCGCGGGTGACCGAATTGCGCGACATGCTGGAGCAGAGGCTGCGAACCAAGATTCCAGGCCTGATTGTGAACGGCGATCCACTGAACCGGCTTCCCAACACTTCGCACGTGTCGCTGCCAGTGGGCGATGCGCGAGCCCTCGTTTCAGCGTTGGCAGATCAGGTCGCGCTCTCACCCGGTGCCGCATGTCATTCAGACGGACATGACCCCGTGTCGGGGGTGATGCGCGCCATCGGTGCCACCGCACAGCAGGCCAGGGGGGCTCTTCGTCTATCGCTCGGGTATGACACAACCGCGCTGCAAGTCGAGCAGGCCACGAACCTGATCAGCCATGCGTATGAAAGGCTTCTGGAGGTTGGCCCCCTGCGTGAAGACTCCAACGGACCATGGTGAGCGGCCCATGTAGAGTGTTGGTGTGAAAACAAATGAGGCATCTACTGTGCCTGCGCTCAAAGGCGGGCTTTTGGCGTTGTTGGCAGCGATACTGTTTGGCGTGCATCATGCGCACCGGCATTGAGAGAGCCAATCAACTACTGATTGATCACTGATCAAGAAATAATTGCTCGCGTCGTCTCGTAACGACCCAGAGTTTTTGGGATGGTTTTGGGGGTACGATAACGCTGCATCTGGCTGAGAGCGTTAGTTGGCTGGGTGGTTCGTATGCCGCTCTCGCCAGTGTTGCCCTGAGGCGTTGTCCAGCGCTTCATGCTAAAAAACAACCGGCCCCTGATCTTGTGATCAGGGGCTTTTTGTTTGGCCGCCAGTGATTCGGCACATCATCCAAAAAAACAAAACAAAAAAGCCAGTGACTTTCGCCGCTGGCTTTTTGTGACTGCTTCTTTTGTCTTTGGTCGGGATGGCGGGATTCGAACTCGCGACCCCTTGCACCCCATGCAAGTGCGCTACCAGGCTGCGCTACACCCCGACGTCAGCCTGAGAGTATAGCCTGAATCACTGGGTGAGCAGGTCTCTGATGGACAACAACTCTTCGCGAACTTGAACCGGTGTGAGGGTTTCTCCCTCGGAAGCGAGGGTGGGAATGTAAGTCGCCAAAGCCACCGTTTTATGGGTGGCCAGTGCGACGGCGGTTTCAGCGCCCTGGCGGCTCGGAAGCATCGATGGGAGGACGGCGTCTTCAAACGCGGAATCCATCTCCTCGTCGGCCAACTCTCCGTCGTCCCACTCAGCCAACTGGTTACGCGCCCCACTGATGGTGAAGCCCTGCTCATACAGCAGCTCGCGGATGCGGCGCACCAAGAGCACTTCGTGGTGCTGGTAATAACGCCGGTTTCCTCGGCGTTTCATGGGTTTGAGTTGTGAAAACTCCTGCTCCCAATACCGGAGCACATAGGGCTTGACGCCGCAGAGCTCGCTGACTTCCCCAATGGTGAAGTAGCGCTTGTCAGGAATGGTGGGGAGCGTTTTCTCCATTGAAATCAATGAGTTCCGGAGAGAAAACTAGACTTTACTCGAAGTCGTCCCCGACAGCTATGTCGCCTTGCACAACACCCTTGAGTTTGTGGCTTGCGTGAAACGTAACAACGTTTCTGGCTTTGATCGGGATGGCCTCACCCGTTCGGGGATTGCGGCCGGGCCGCGGGGCTTTGCGGCGAATGTTGAAATTGCCAAAACCCGACATCTTCACGTCGCTGCCCGCCACCAAGGTGGTGTGGATGATTTCGAAAAAGGCCTCCACCATATCTTTGGACTCGCGTTTGTTCAGCCCAAGGCGTTCGAACAACAACTCGGCGAGGTCGGCTTTGGTCAACGTGGGGGTTTCCAAACTCGGCAACATCACCCGCCCCGTGGCGGTAGCAGACGAGCTTCTGTCTTCGGAGTCCAGGTCAGCGTCAATCATGAAGGATCACCCTCTCAGTCGAACACCCAGGCGCTGATGCAGCGCCGCCAGCACCTGGGCCGTGACGGCCTCGGTACGCTCATCGGTCAAAGTCGTCTCATCGTCCAGCAATTCCAAACGCACGGCCACGCTGCGTTCATTGGCCAACATGTCTGCGGGAGCCTGGGCAGGCTTGTAGACATCAAACACTTGCGCCGACCGAATCAAGGTGGTCGGCGCCGAATGCACGGCTTCGATCAAAGCATCGTGTGTGACTTGGTCTGCGACCACCAAGGCCAAATCACGCCACACCGATTGATTCTTGGGCAAGGCCTGGCATTGTGGCAGCGTCGCGCCCAGCACCGCATCCATGTCCACCTCAAACAACATGGGCGCGCTGGGAAGCTCATAGGCTTGGCGCCAGCGCGGGTGCAGCTCGCCAACGAAACCAATGGCACGGTCACCCACAAAAATCTGTGCACAACGGCCCGGATGCAAAGCCGAATGCTCAGCCGCCACAAACCGCAATTCCGTGGGTCCGAACAGGGCTTGCACATCGCCTTTGGCGTCGAAAAAATCAACGAGACGTTCTTTCTGCGCCCATTGCACGGGGCCCACACTGCCCGTGATCAAACCAGCCAAACGCAGCGGTTGACGCACCCCCGCCACGGTCAGCGGGCCATCCGGCACCTGGTCGTCACGCTGGAAGACACGGCCGATCTCGAACACCCGCACACGCGGTGTTTTGCGTGCCAGGTTGTGGCGCAAGACTTGAATCAAGCTGCCCATCAAACTGGAGCGCATCACAGAAAGCGGGCTGGCAATCGGGTTGAGGACCCGGATGGGGTTGGCATTGCCCGCCAGTTCTTGCTCCCATTTTTCTTCTACAAAGCTGAAGTTGATGGTTTCAAAGTAGCCCAAATCGGCCAAACGGTGGTGCAAGGCATGTGCACCCCGGCGCGACTCGCTGCGCACGCGGGCAGTGACGGGTGCGCGGGGCGCGTCCTTGGGCAAGGTGTTGAAGCCGATCACACGGATCACTTCTTCAATCAGGTCTTCTTCAATTTGCAGATCAAAACGCCAGCTCGGTGCTTGCACCTGCAACACGCCCTCACCTTGCGTGAACTGCAAGCCCAGGCGCTGCATCACCTCGGCGCACTGCGCTTGGGTCACCGGCATGCCGATCACTTTGGCGGCGCGGGCCACACGCAATGTCACCGGCTTGCGCTCGGGCAAGGCCAAGGTTTGATCATCCATCGGCCCGGCTTGACCGCCGCAGATGTCGATGATGAGTTGGGTGATGCGCTCGATGTGCTCGACCGTCAAGGCAGGGTCGACACCGCGTTCAAAACGGTGGCCGGCATCGGTAGAGAAGGCATAACGACGTGAGCGACCCGACACCGCCTCGGGCCACCAGAAAGCGGCTTCCACGTAAACGTTCTGAGTGTCGTCGGACACTGCAGTGGCGTCACCGCCCATGATGCCGGCCAAGGACTCGACCGCTTGGTCGTCGGCAATCACACCCACTTGCGCATCGACGCTGATGGTGTTGCCGTTGAGCAGCTTGAGCTGCTCGCCCTCCCGACCCCAGCGCACCACCAGGCCACCATGGATTTTGTCGAGGTCGAAAATATGCGACGGCCTGCCAAACTCGAACATCACGTAGTTCGAGATGTCGACCAAGGCCGTGACTGAACGCTGACCGCAGCGCGCCAAGCGGTCCACCATCCATGCAGGTGTTGCGGCTTTGGTATTCACGCCACGAACGACGCGGCCCGAGAAACGTCCGCACAAATCGGTGGTTTCAATGCGAACGGGCAGCGTCTGGTCAATTTGCGGCGCCACGGGCGGGAAAACTACCGCCTTGAGCGGTGCACCGGTTAACGCGGCGACTTCACGCGCAATGCCGTAAACACTCAGTGCATGGCCCAAGTTGGGCGTGAGCTTGAGGGTGAAAAGCGTGTCGTCCAGCAACAGATGCTCGCGGATGTTTTGTCCGATGGGCGCATCAGCCGACAGGACGTGCAAACCGCTTTGTTCGTCGGACAGTTTGAGTTCTTTGGCAGAACACAACATGCCTTGGCTTTCCACGCCTCGCAGCTTGCCGAGTTTGATATCGAACGGCGCACCGCCCTCTTCACTCGGTGGCAGCTTCGCACCCACCAGGGCGCAAGGCACTTTGATGCCCACTTGCACATTGGGTGCGCCGCACACGATTTGCAAAGGCGCGCCCTGCCCCACATTCACCTGGCAAACATTCAAACGGTCGGCATTGGGATGGCGCTCCACAGCCAACACCTCGGCCACCACCACACCGGTGAACGCGGGTGCGACAGGCCGCGCTTCTTCCACTTCCATGCCCGACATGGTGAGCAGGTCGGACAGGGCTTGGGTGGACAAGGGCGGATTGCAAAACTCGCGCAACCACGACTCAGGAAATTGCATCGTTCTTCTTTCGATTCAGTCTAGGCGGACGGTCATTGGAACTGCGACAAGAAACGCAAGTCACCGTCAAAAAACAAGCGCAAATCGTTCACGCCATAACGCAGCATGGCCAGGCGGTCTGGACCCATGCCGAAGGCAAAACCGATGTAGCGCTCGGGGTCCAGGCCGTAGTTGCGAATCACGTTCGGGTGCACTTGGCCCGAGCCCGCCACTTCGAGCCAGCGGCCTTTGAGTGGTCCGCTGGCAAACGCGATGTCGACCTCGGCCGACGGTTCGGTGAACGGAAAGAACGACGGCCGAAAACGCAGCTCCAGCTCGTCGGTCTCGAAGAAATTGCGGAAGAAATCTGTGAACACCACCTTCAAATCTTTGAAGCTGACGTTCTCGCCCACCCACAAACCTTCGCATTGGTGGAACATGGGCGAGTGGGTGGCATCGCTGTCGACGCGGTAGGTGCGGCCGGGTGCGATGACACGAATCTCCGGCATGGCCTGTCCGCTGGCGAGCAATGCCTCGTGCTTTTTCGCATGGGCGCGGGCATACCGCACCTGCATCGGCGAGGTGTGGGGGCGCAAGTTCAACCAGCGGCCCTCTGCATCTTTCATGTCGACATAGAAGGTGTCTTGCATCGAACGCGCAGGGTGGTTCTCTGGGTTGTTCAAGGCGGTGAAACTCATCCAGTCGGTTTCGATCTCGGGTCCGTCGGCTACGTCAAAACCCATGGAGGCAAAAATTGCTTCAATGCGCTCCATCACACGGGACACCGGGTGCAAACCACCCGAACCGTGCTGACGTCCCGGCAGGGTGACGTCTAAAGCCTCAGCATGAAGCTGTACGTTGAGTTCCGCATCAGCCAAGTGCTGGCGGCGCGCGTTCAGCGCAGCCTCGACTTGCTGCTTGGCGGCGTTGATCAAAGCACCGCGCGCTTTTTTCTCGTCAGCGGGCAAGGCACCGAGTGCCTTGAGCTGCTCGGTCAAGCGGCCGGCTTTGCCCAGGTAACGCGCTTTGGCGTTTTCGAGATCGGCCGGCAGCGCCGCCTGCGAAAAATCGGTTTGTGCGTCTTGCACCAGTTGATCTAAGTCGTTCATCGGGTGTGTAGGGTTGAGCAAAGCAGGCTGCAAAAACGCGTTCGACCAAAAGCAAAAGGTGAAACAAAAAAGGCCATCCTGAAGGACGGCCTTGTGAGCACTCGTTTTGAGAGACGCTGCCGAAGATGTTGCTTCAGCAGCGCCGCATCATCACGCGAGCTGGGCCTTGACCTTTTCCACGATGCTGCCAAAAGCAGCCGGGTCGTTCACAGCCATGTCAGCGAGCACCTTGCGATCGATGTCGATCTGGGCTTTCTTCAGGCCAGCCATGAATTTGCTGTAGGTCACGCCCAAGCCACGGCTTGCAGCGTTGATACGTGCAATCCAGAGCTGACGGAACACACGCTTTTTGGTGCGGCGGTCGCGGTAGGCGTATTGCCCAGCGCGCATGACGGCTTGTTTGGCAATGCGGAAGACATTCTTGCGACGGCCGCGGTAACCCTTGGCGAGTGCGAGAACTTTTTTGTGACGGGCACGGGCGGTAACACCACGTTTAACGCGAGGCATAAATTACTCCTTCAAAAAGATGTGAGAAACGTGGGGATCAAAGACCAGCGTATGGCAGCATTTGCGCCATGTGGCCCATGTTCGTCTCGTGCACGTTCACAGCGCCACGCAAATGGCGTTTGTTCTTCGTGCTCTTTTTGGTCAGGATGTGGCGCTTGAACGCCTGGCCGCGTTTAACGGTGCCACCTGGGCGAACGCGAAAGCGCTTTTTCGCGCTGCTCTTGGTCTTCATTTTGGGCATGTTTGCTCCTTCTTTGAACGCTGCTTCAGGCGCCGGCAAATTGTTTGCCGTCTTGTTGGCCTGAAGTCGCTATTGACAGCACCCCGGCGACCAAACCGAAGCGCTGAACTCTGTAAATCTCTTAACTTTTCTTCTTCGGTGCCAGCACCATGATCATCTGGCGACCTTCTAACTTGGGCATGTTCTCGACCACCGACACATCGGACAACTCGTCGCGAATGCGCTCCAAAAGCCGCATGCCAATGTCTTGGTGGGTGATTTCCCGACCGCGGTAACGCAAGGTGACTTTGCCCTTGTCGCCGTCTTCGGCAATGAAGCGGCGCAAATTGCGCATCTTGATTTGGTAATCACCCTCGTCCGTGCCCGGACGGAACTTCACTTCTTTGATCTCAATAACTTTTTGCTTGGCCTTGGCTTCTGCTGCTTTCTTTTGCTCTTGGTACTTGAGCTTGCCGTAGTCCATCAAGCGGCACACAGGCGGTTCGGCCTGCGCAACGATCTCGACCAAGTCCACGTCCAAGTCACCCGCCATGCGCAAAGCTTCTGTGATGCTCACGATCCCCAGAGGCTCATTCTCGACACCGTTGAGCCGGACTTCCGGCGCCATGATTTCACGGTTCAATCGGTGCTTGCGCTCCACATTGGGAGTGCGGCGGTCAGCATAAGAAGTAGCGATGGTTTTACCCTTTCAGCAGATTTCAAGGCAGGAAAATCTGATTCAAAAAATAGCGCGCCCTGCAGGCATCTCCGAAAAGACGCCGCTTTTGTCAACCATGTTGGGCAATGTCGGTGGCGATCTTGCTTATGAAGTCGGCCACCTGCATCACACCGAGGTCGTGGTTGCCTCGGGCACGCACCGCAACAGCCCCATTTGCCTTCTCTTTGTCGCCTACGACCAAGATGAACGGGACCTTTTGAACGGAATGCTCGCGGATTTTATAGTTAATTTTCTCATTTCGCAAATCCGTGGTGACTCTAACTCCTTGTTTTTGCAGTAATTTCGCCACTTCCCGGGCGTAGTCGGCCTGCGAATCGGTAATGCAGGCCACCACGGCCTGGGTGGGCGCGAGCCAAACTGGCAAGGCACCGGCATGTTCTTCGATCAAAATGCCGATAAATCGCTCCAACGAGCCCAATATCGCCCGGTGCAACATCACCGGCGCATGGCGCTCACCGCTTTCGGCCACAAACTCGGCGCCAAGACGCTCCGGCAGCGAAAAATCCACCTGCATGGTGCCGCATTGCCACTGGCGGCCCAAGGCGTCTTTGAGGGTGTACTCAATCTTGGGGCCATAAAACGCGCCATCGCCGGGTGAAATTTCAAATTCACAGCCCGAGCGGCGCAGGCTTTCCATCAAGGCAAATTCGGCCTTGTCCCACACGGCGTCCGAGCCAATGCGCTTTTCCGGCCGGGTCGACACCTTGTACAAAATTTTGCTGAAACCAAAGTCGGCGTACACCTTTTGTAAGAGCGTGGTGTAAGCCACGCACTCCCCCAGAATTTGTTCTTCGGTGCAAAAAATATGACCGTCGTCCTGGGTGAAGCCACGCACCCGCATGATGCCGTGCAGTGAGCCGCTGGGCTCATTGCGGTGGCATTGGCCAAACTCGCCGTAACGCAGTGGCAGGTCGCGGTAGCTCTTGATGCCTTGTTTGTAGATGAGGATGTGACCGGGGCAGTTCATGGGCTTGAGCGCGTAGTCGCGCTTTTCGCTCTCGGTCGTGAACATGTTTTCGCGGTACTTGTCCCAGTGGCCGGTTTTCTCCCACAGGCCTTGGTCGAGGATTTGCGGACCCTTGACCTCGTGGTAGCCGTTGTCGCGGTACACGGCGCGCATGTACTGCTCCACTTGCTGCCAGACCGTCCAGCCCTTGGGGTGCCAAAACACGAGGCCAGGTGCGTGGTCGTCCATGTGGAACAGATCGAGCTCTCGCCCCAGCTTGCGGTGGTCGCGTTTTTCGGCTTCCTCCAGCATGTGCAAATACTGCTGCAACTCGTCCTTGGTGGCCCAGGCCGTGCCATAGATCCGCTGCAGCATTTCATTGCGGTGGTCGCCGCGCCAGTAGGCGCCGGCCACTTTCATCAGCTTGAAGTGTTTGAGCTTGCCGGTGGATGGCACGTGGGGCCCGCGGCACAGGTCTTCGAACGCGCCTTCGCGGTAGAGCGACACGTCTTGGCCTTCGGGAATGCTGGCAATGATTTCGGCTTTGTAGGCTTCACCGATGGATTTGAAATGCGCCACCGCTTCGTCGCGCGGCAGCACGCGGCGCTCGACTTTTTCATCCTTCTTGGCCAACTCGGTCATCTTGGCTTCAATCGCGGCCAAGTCTTCAGGCGTGAAGGGGCGCTTGTAGGAGAAGTCGTAGAAAAAACCGTTCTCAATCACCGGGCCTATGGTCACCTGGGCGTCTGGGTACAAACTCTTGACCGCATAGGCCAGCAAGTGGGCGGTGGAGTGGCGAATCATCTCCAAGCCATCGGCGTCTTTTTCGGTGACGATGGACAGCTGCGTGTCTTGCTCAATCAGGTAGCTGGTGTCCACGACACGGGCTTGATCACCCTGCCCCAGTTTTCCACCTAAAGCCGCTTTGGCCAAACCCGCGCCGATCGACGCCGCCACGTCGGCCACCGTGAGCGGTGCGGGGTATTCACGGCGTGAGCCGTCGGGCAATTGAATGGAAATCATGAAGGTCGCTCCAGAAAGCAAAAAAGCGCGGGGTGAGCCGCGCTTGAGAAACAAGAAAAAAGAAAACCCTGGCTCAGCGCGCGAAAGCCAAAACCTCTGTCGACTGGGTTGTAGTTCGCGGTGTCATAACCGGGTTGCCTTTCTCGCTCTTGTTCATCATTGGAAGAGCCATTGTAAACACCTCACATCGGCATCAGCGACACATCCATCGTGCGTTCAATGAACCAGACCACGGCCACGGCGATGGCGGCCATGGAACCGCCACGTATCACCCAGGGCACGTAGGCGGCGCGCTCACGCACCAAGAACAGCAGCCCCGCCACGGCGGCCACGATGAGCACCTGCCCCAACTCCAGCCCCAGGTTGAACTGCAGCAATGCGCCAACGAAGGCCGATGTGGGGAGTTCCAGCTCTTGCAGCACGCCGGCAAAACCAAAACCGTGGATCAGGCCAAACAAAAAGGTCATCATGATTCGCCGGCGGCCCAAGACCGGGCGCAGGTTGTCCAGCGCAGCGATGGCAATCGTGACCGCAATCAAGGGTTCGATCAGGCTGGCGGGCAAACTCACCCACTGCAAGGCGGCCAAGGTCAGCGTGATGGAGTGGGCCACGGTGAAAGCCGTCACGATGCCCAGCACCGGCCACAGTGCTTGGCTCAGTTGTTCCACCGGCACCCAGCCTGTTTTCGTGCGCCGCATCACCGAAGGAAAAAGCAAACACAGCAGGAACAGCACATGGTCGTAACCCGTGACGATGTGGTGGACGCCTTCGCCAACAAAGGCCCATGGCTCGCTGAAAGCCTGGTTGGCCGCATCCGCACCCACGGCCTCTTGCGGGTTCAGCACCTGGGCCGTCACCACACCCGCCCACTCGATGCGTGCAGTGGCGCGGTGGTTGGCATCGATGTCTTTGAAGGGCGTGTAGCGTATTGCTGGGGCGGCGGCCTGGGTTCGGGCTTGAGCGCAATCGACGGCGTAGACCAGCGACGCATAGGCAGCGGCATCGCGGGTGACCAGGCTCTGTGAGGTGCTGGACAACGCGCATCCCAGCACCTGCACATGGGACTTCACATAGGCATCGATGGCGGGCCAGGCGGCTTTGACTTCGCCCGCGGTCAATTGACCGTTGCCATCCGCATCCACCTTCAAGGGCACGTCCAGGTCGCGCAAGGCCGCATCCACCTGCAGGCTCGCGCCCGTTGCGGTTTGCTGCAACTGAACATACCCCTCGCTGCCCTGATGGGCCGAGGCACCCGTGCTCAGCAAAAGCAGAGATGCCGAGGCAAAAATCAGCAGTGATTTACAGCAGTGCATCAAGGCGTTCATCAAACATCCCCATCTCTTTTTTGAGTTGACTGACTTCCTTCAAGGCTTGGCGCTGTTGGCTCAACCGCGCCGCTTGTGCAAACAACAACAGGTCCACAGGCTCACGTTGCACCGTCAGATTGGCGCGGGCCAGCACCAAAGCTTGTTTGGCATCTTTTTGTATCCACAGCGCAAACATCGCGTGCTCGCGGGCGTGGCCCAGCCGTTCTTGTGCGCTGAGCTTGTCTTGTTTCATTCGCTCCAGCAGCTCTTTCAAGTCTTGCACTGCCTCAGGCGCTTGCACTTGTTGCCTGGCCCAGGTCAAACGCAAAAGCACAGCGTCCGACCGTGATTGGTCTTTGAGCAAGACCACCGCATCAGCAGCACGGTGTTGCTGCAACAAAAAGTCGGCGTAGGACACCGCTGCGTAAGCATCGCGCGGGGACAACAACATGGCCGCCTTGTAGGCTTGCTCCGCGGGACCCGTGCGTTTGCTGCGGGCTTCCAGTTCGGCCAGGGTGGTCAGCAGCCACGCACGCTGATCCGAGGTGCGCCCATCGTTGGCGGCAAGCGCCTGCAAAGCGCTGCGCGCTTTTTGCGTTTGCCCCTGCAGACCCCAGTTCTCTGCGAAACAAGCTTGGGCATAAAACGCTTCGCCCGCACGCTCCACGGCGGCGCAGGCTTGGTTGGATGCGACATAACGCCCCTGCAAACGGTGCAAGGTGGCCAAGGTCAGCCAGGCTTGAGCATGGCGAGGCTCGCGTTTGACGAGTTGTTCCAGGTTCGAGCGTGCGGCCTGGAAGTCGTGCAAATGCTGCTGCGCATTGGCGCGCTGCATCAAGACTTCGATAGGCGCACTGGCGGCGTCTTGCCAGGGCATCAAAACAGCCAGGGCCTGACCAGCGGGGCGGGGGTCGCCTTCGCTGCGTGAACGGTTGATCAAGAGTTGCGCCAGGGCGACTGCAGTGCTCGCACTAGACGGCTGTACGGCCAGTTGTTGGCGCAAGCTGCGTTCTTGCGCAGAGACACGGCTTGAGGCGGGCAGTGATTCGATCACGGTGTTGTCCGATGCCGCCTCAGCGGCGGCCGTCGCAGACTGACCCATCACCAGCAAGACCAAAGACAGCAGACAAAGTCGTGCGCTATCAAGCGTTGATCGGCGTGGGAAGGGGTTCATCGTGAGTACTCTCTTGGAAATGAAGGTGGCCGAGCGGGCTGCACCCGGCCACAGGTACTGCGTTTCACCAAAATGTTGACGAATGAAATCGATGGATTCGTTCGCCAGGTTAGGCGCAAACCACAGCGATACCCAGTGGTATCGCGCGGATTTGCAACAACGCATGGCGGGCGAAGACGCGATTTCATGTCAACGTTTTGGTGAAACGCAGTACCAGCTTTCAAGCGCAGGCCGACATCAGTCGACGGCGCGCGGCTCTTCGGTCTCGCTGGTCGCGGGCAGGACACCCACCACACTCACCGGCTCCAAGGTGTCGGCAGCTGCTTTCACCAAAGCCTTGAGGTAGTCGATGAGACCGCCCACGGAACTGCTGGCGCTGGCCGGCACGGCTTCGGTCACAGCAGGTGTGGCCGGAGCGGCGGGCGCATCGTCCCCTCCCCCACCGCAAGCCGCCAACACACAGGCCGCAGCCAAAGAGATCCACAAAGTGGTTTTCATGGCGAGCTCCTTACTTGCTGCCCGGCAAGGGCGTGTTCAGGTAGGGGAAGCCAGGCAACAAGGTCACCACGGCTTGGTCCACCGCGTCGTGCAACTTGAAGGCGGTGGCGCCCAGTGGCACGGCAGACGGTTTGCAAGCAGCGCCAAAACCCAAGGCATCGGTGTCGCCATTGGCCACACACAAACCACCCGCGACGGCCACCAAGGAGATGTCCACCACGTCGTCTTTCGGACGGCGACCGTTCGGGTAACCGGCGTTGTCCGTGCCCTTGGCCAAGATGTTGCCCACGATGCCGAGGCGGTTCTGCTGCGCAAACGGCACCGCAGGAATCGCGGTGTTCAAACGCAGCATCTCCGAACCCACCACATTGGCAGGCTGGTTCACGCCCTTGATGCCGGTGAGGAAGGTGGTGACCAAATCACCGCGACCCGCATTGGTTGGCGCGAGGCCCCCCGCAGGCAAAGCCAACGCAATTTCCAGCAAACGTGGCAGCGTGGGGTTGGTGACATAGGTCAAGAAGTTGGCTGCGTCGTCTTTGGGCTTGGAGGCGTTGAATTTGTCTTTGTCCGGCAAACCAATCACGACTTCGTTCACCAAGGGCATGCCCAGCCGGGACACTTGGGTCCAGGCGCCGCCAACGGTGGCTGCAGTTTGGTGGCCCGACTTCGGCGTCGGGTTGAGCAGCGAGCCTTGGCGCAAGCTGGCTGTGGTCCAGCCGCCGATCACGGTCTCGGCACCTGCGGTCAAACAGCTTTGGTGCACTTCCAGCGCCAAGGTGGTGACGTTTTTGTCGTCGATGGTGTTGGGGGCGGCATTGATCAGCGCGGAGTCGGTGATGACAGCCACGGGCGCATTCACCAAGTCAAAAATCGTGCCCAGGTTGACCGCGAACGGGTCTTTGCGCTGGCCCACAAACAGCTTGGCGGGTTGTGCGCAACCAGGAATGTTCACGCTGTAAATGTGTTTGCCCGCGTAGCCCACGTAGTCGGGAATGGTTTTCACACCAATGTTGTCCGCGGGCTTGTCGAAGCTCGTGCCACCACCGCTGGCGTTGCTGATGGTGCTGCGGGTGCCGCTGCGGCGGTCGCCACGCACGATGTCCACGGTGTAGCTCTCATTCAAATTCAACGCGGCGGCATTGCGGTCGCTCACCGTACCGGCTTGAATCAAGGGAATGGCGACGTCTTTGCCATTGATGGGCAGGGTGATGCCCTTGAACGTGTTCTTGAAGCGGAACTGGAAGGTGATGTCTTCCTTGGCGTCACCGTTGTTGTCGACATGCATCTCGTAGAGCGCATTCGGGTCCATCGAGAAGTAGTTCGGGCCGCCGTAAGCGTCTTGCAGCGGCTGGTAGTTGGCGATCAAGGTGACAAAACCGTCGCGGCCGGTCTCATAACTCTTGAACATGTAGAAGTCGGTCGCATCCACCTTGGGTGTGGTGGTGATGGACGGCGCTTCACGGTGGCTGGACGCCTGGGCCAGGCCCACGGTCAAGGTGGCAGCGACGGCGGCCACCAGGGGCAGCAGTCGCATAGCGGAAGGGTTCTTGCGTTTCATGGTGTTTCCTCTGCGTTGTTTGGAGATCAACCGGGCCGGGGCCCGATGGCTTGAACGCCAAGTGCTCTGAAAAATCCATGAGCGAAAGTTAGGCGTCTGAACAGCCTTTACGCAGAGGGTCGGGAAGTGGATGCAAAATAGTTTCGAGCATTGACGTGCCTATGCTCTTTTTTTTGGACTTACGAGATTGAAACCTCAACAGATGAGACCGCTTGAGCTCACAAGGCGCACAAGTTCCAGACTCGACTCACTGACCCTCAAAAACAGATACGAAATCCAAAAGAACTGGAAAAGTGACCTATGCGCGATACAACCAATAACTCGCCCAAGACCGACCTGCCCTCTTTGAGTCGTTCCATACGGTACGCGCAATGGTTCGTCGTTGGCACTGCACTCTCGGCTGTGCTGGGCTACTTCGTTTGGTTTTCTGCAGTGAAGCAGCTGCCTCTCAGCCCACTTGGAAGTGATTGGGGTCAGTTTGGGGACTGTTTTGGAGGAGTTTTAAACCCTCTGGTTGCGTTCTTTGCCTTCTACTGGCTGACTCGTTCGGTGCTTCTCCAAAAGGAAGAGCTGATGGAAACTCGGCAAGCACTTCAAGATGCATCTATTTCACAGGCACAGCAAAGTGACTACGCGCGGACATCGGTCCGCGTAGCGGCGCTAAACGCGCTGATTAACTCAATCCTGATGGAAGTTCAAATAGAGAGGCAACAAATTCACTCGTTGATTGCTGAGTCGCGGTCCAACCCAAACGGACACGCAACCATACCGAGTGGAGAAGTTCTCTATGGAGCCATGCTGCGGGATTACATCCTTGGCTTAGATTTGCGCAATGTCGGTCGCATGCAAAAAAAACTTGAATACGAAGATGAACTAAAAAAACTTCTTGGAGCTCATCGCTGAAATAAAAGTTGGGCTATTTCCTCCAGAAAAACGCCACCTCACCCCCGCCCGCCCTTCAACTTCGCAAACGCCATCTCCATCGCCGAAGCCTGCTGCGGAGGCGGTGCAGCCGCCCCACCCCGCCCCGCCCGTTCACCACGCGCTGCGGGCCGGTAGCTGTTGTCCTGCTGACCACCGGCTTGCGGTTTGGCGTCCAGCTTCATCGTCAATGAAATGCGCTTGCGCGCGACGTCCACTTCGAGGACTTTCACTTTGACGATGTCGCCGGTTTTGACCACCTCACGCGCGTCGCTGACAAATTTGTGGGCGAGTTGGCTCACATGAATCAGGCCGTCTTGGTGCACGCCCAAGTCGACGAAAGCGCCGAACTGGGCCACGTTGCTGACCGTGCCCTCAAGGGTCATGCCCGGTTGCAGGTCTTTAAGGTCTTCCACGCCGTCGGTCAAGCGCGCCACTTTGAAATCGGGGCGTGGGTCGCGGCCGGGTTTTTCGAGCTCAAGCAGGATGTCTTTGACCGTGATAGCGCCGAATTTTTCGTCGGCGAAGGCCTCTGGCCTGAGGGCGCGGATCACGTCGCTGTGGCCCATGACGTCTGAGGCGGGTTTTTTCACCGCGCTCAGGATTTTCTCGACCACGGGGTAGGTTTCAGGGTGGACGCCGGATTGATCCAGCGGGTTGTCGCCGCCGCGTATGCGCAAGAAACCGGCGCTTTGCTCGAAGGTTTTGGCACCCAGGCCAGTGACTTCGCGCAACTGCTGGCGGTTGCGAAAGGCACCGTTGGCGTCGCGCCAGCGCACGATGCTGCCGGCCACGGTGGCATTGAGGCCGGACACGCGTGACAGCAAGGGGCTGGACGCGGTGTTCAAGTCCACACCCACCGAGTTCACGCAGTCTTCAATCACCGTGTTCAAAGTGCGGGCCAGTTCGCTTTGGTTCACATCGTGTTGGTACTGGCCGACGCCGATGCTTTTGGGGTCGATCTTCACCAACTCCGCGAGCGGGTCTTGCAACCGGCGGGCGATGCTGACCGCACCGCGCAGGCTCACGTCCAAGTCGGGGAGTTCTTTGCTGGCATATTCGCTGGCGCTGTACACGGACGCGCCGGCTTCGCTGACCACCACTTTTTGTATCTGCGTGCCGGGCGCGAGTTGTTGGATTTTTTTGATCAAGTCGCCCGCGAGTTTGTCGGTTTCGCGGCTGGCGGTGCCATTGCCAATGGCGATGATGTTGACACCGTGGGCGGCGCACAAGCGGCCCAACGCGTGCAGCGAACCGTCCCAGTCGTTGCGCGGCTCGTGCGGGTAGACGGTGTTCGTATCCAGCACCTTTCCTGTGGCATCGACCACGGCCACTTTGCAGCCGGTGCGGATGCCGGGGTCCAGGCCCATGACAACACGCGGGCCTGCGGGTGCCGCCAAAAGCAAATCACGCAGGTTCTCGGAGAACACCTTGATGGCGACTTTTTCTGCGTCTTCACGCAAGCGGCTGAAGAGGTCGCGCTCCAAACTCATGCTGAGTTTGACCTTCCAGGCCCAGGCCACGCATTTGCGCAGCAGGTCGTCGGCGGCACGTTTTTGATGGCGCCAACCCAGGTGTTGGGCGATGCGGCCTTCGGCTTGGCTCGGTTGCCCAGGCACCACTTCTTCGTTGAGCTGCAGCTTGGCATCCAAGAACTCTTGGGTGCGGCCACGGAACACGGCCAGGGCGCGGTGCGAGGGCACGGTGCGAATGGACTCGGCATAGTCGAAGTAGTCGCGGAACTTGGAAACATCGGGGTTGTTCTGGTCTTTGCCGTCCATCAGCTTGGAGACAAAAAGGCCCTCTTCCCACAACCACTGCCGCAGCTTTCCGACGAGTGCCGCGTCTTCCGCCCAACGCTCGGAGAGGATGTCGCGCACGCCATCCAGCACCGCAAAGGCGTCGGCGAAACCGGCGTCCGCGTTGACGAAGGCGGCGGCCTCGGTGGCGGGATCTAGCGTGGGCTCGGCAAATAGTTTGTCAGCCAGGGGCTCGATACCGGCCTCGCGCGCAATCATGGCCTTGGTGCGGCGTTTGACCTTGTAGGGCAGGTACAGGTCTTCCAGCTCTTGTTTGGTGGGCACCGCTTCAATGGCGGCGCGCAACTCGGGCGTGAGCTTGCCTTGCTCCTCAATACTCTTGAGCACTGCCGCGCGGCGCTCTTCGAGCTCGCGCAGGTAAGACAGGCGCAACTCCAACTGGCGCAGCTGGATGTCGTCCAGCCCTTCGGTGGCTTCCTTGCGGTAGCGGGCGATGAAGGGCACGGTGGCGCCGCCATCGAGCAATTGCACCGCCGCGTTGATTTGAGCCTGCCGGGCGTTCAGCTCGGCGGCGATTTGCAGAAGAATTTTGTCCAAAATGAAAAAGCCTGCTCGCGCAGGCTGCAGTTAACCAATAGACGAGGCCGCGCAGTGTGCCACGAGTGGCACGCCGCTTCGGTTGCGGTGGCAACCGACGGTATCGGAACTTACTTGGTCTTTTTCGCGGGACGTTTGGTTTTGCTGGGCGCCACGATGAAGGTGACCTTCATCACCACCTGGTACTCGCTGATCTTGCCATTCTTGACAGTGGTTTTTTGGTCTTGTATCCACACGCCGCTGACTTGGTCCACCGAGTCGTTCACGCGGTCGATACCTGCCTGAATGGCGGCTTCAAAACTTTTGTTGCTGCGGGCGCTGACTTCAATGATTTTGGCGACGGTCATCTACATCTCCTGAAAATGAGGTGGGGAGCCCAGGATACGCCATCCGGCAAACCGTTCGAGTCGACTTTCCGGCCAACAACACAGGCGAGTCCAGCCGGTCTGGCAGAGGCCCTGCATTAAACTGCTCGGCTCGCCTGCCCAGAACCCCTCCATGAAGAAAAACGTCTTCACCTTTTACGCCCTTGCGCTTGTGTTTCTTTGCGTTGCGGTTTATGCGATGGGCTTGCGCAACGACTTGGTGTTCGACGATGCCCGTTTGACCGACGGAACGATCTTTGACCGCTACGGCGCGCTTTGGCCCATCAAACAACGGCTGTTGTCCTACGGCTCCTTCGTTTGGACACAGGGGATATTCGGCGAGTCCACATCCATTCAGCGCGTGATCAATCTGCTGTTGCACCTGGCCACTTCGGCGGCGGTGTATCTGCTGATGCGAGACTTGCTGTTGCAGCTGAAAGCAAGTGACGACAGCGAGTCAGAAGCGTCGTTCCGCCAGTCCCAGCAAGCAGCGCTGGCGGTGGGCATGGTTTTCTTTTTGCTCGGCCCAATTGCCGTTTACGCGGTGGGATACCTGGTGCAACGCACCATCGTCATGGCCACGCTTTTTTCAGCCTTGGCTTGCTGGGCATACATCCGAGGTTTGTTAACCCACGACAAGAAAAAACCACTTTGGTTGGTTGGAGCTGGCGTCCTCTATGGCTTGGCCGCACTGTCCAAGGAACAAAGTTTTTTGCTCGCTGCGATGGCGTTGCCCCTTTACATCTTTGTTTGCCGTCCTGCGTGGAAGCACGTCTTGATCGTTTCGGCAGCCGCGCTGGTGGTTCTTGGTCTGGGCGCGTTGCTGCTCATCAAGGCCTACCCTAGCCTGTTGGGACAGTACGTCGACGAAACCTCACGTTTTATGGTGACCCAGCTGTCCAAACAACAGCCGAGCTTCGCTGCAGACGTCTACCGCTTGAGTGTGATGAACCAGGCGGGGCTGTTTTTTCAGTACGGCCTGATGTGGTTCTTGCCCTACGTGGGGTGGATGTCGATCGACCTGCGCCCGGCATTCCCCATCGCCTTGATCAGTGCATCCACTGTCTTGGGGCTCCTGGCCTATGTGGCTCTTTTGCTGGCCTCCATCGCAGCCCTGCTGCGTCGCTCGGACGCCTTGGGTTTGGCGGGGCTGTTGTTGTTGTTTCCTCTGACCTTGTTTTGGACGGAATTCGCCACTGTGTGGTTGCAAGACCCCATGGTTCTGTACCGCAGCTACCTTTGGGCCATACCGATCCCCGGACTGATTGCACTGGTCCTCACGGGCTGGTCACCGAAAGCGCTCTACATGGCGGGTGTCGCATTGGCTGTGGCGCTGGCAGGGTTGACGAGCGAACGGATGCTGTCCATGGAGAGCGAGCTCACCGTGTGGTCCGATGCCATCGAAAAACAAGGCAGCAATGCACCCACCACCGCGGTCGGCCGCTACCGCGCCTACATGAACCGCGGCGCTTACTACTTGGGGCGGTTTTCAGCTGAAGCGGCCCTGCGCGACTTTGCCGTCGCCCACCAGTTGGGTGAACCCACAGGGGGAGCGCTGCTGAACACGGGTGTCGCGCAGCAGTTGCTCAAGCGCCATGGCGAGGCCTTGCGCAGCTTCGATATGGCAGAGGCGGCGGGATACCGTGACTCGCCTTTGTACTTTCATCGCGGCGAATCTTTGTTCTTGACCGACCAGTTTGAACGTGCTGCCGACAGCTATGGCAAAGCGCTGAAACTGCCTCAGAACAGTCAGGTCGCTCTGGAAACTCGGGTTAAGCGCGCCGACAGCTTGCTGCGCTTGGGCCGGTACGTGGAGGCAGCCAAAGAATTTGAGGTCGTGGTGCAAGCACCAGAGCCCCAGGCGCGCCACTTCATTGGGCTGGGCATGGCGCAGGTTGGGGCGCAAGACGGCGCGCGCGCGCTGGAGGCGTTCAACAAAGCGCTGAGCAAGGAGCGCAATGCCCTGGCTTACTACGGCCGAGCCCTGGCCTACGCCACGCTCGGGCAAGCCGGCGATGCAACCAAGGACCTGGATTTGGCGATGCAACTTGAACCGCAGAATCCGGCGTTTCAAAGCCTCAAACAGTCCTGGGCCAAGGGCGTTCGCCCTCCCCTGGGTTCAAATTGAGCGCGCCTTCGCCCGCTTGGCGGGTGCTGCACCTCGGCAAATACTTCCCGCCAGCCAAGGGCGGGATGGAAAGTTATTTGGCCGATCTGGTAGACGCACAGAGACAGCAAGGCTTAGACGCCTGCGTCTTGGTACACGGACAGCCACTCGCAACCGATCCCCCGTGGCTACGCCGTGTGCCGGTGCAAGCCCAACTGTTGTACGCCCCGATTGCCGTCGGCTACAGAGCCGCTTTGGCAAAAGCCATTCGCGAGTTCAAACCCGATGTACTGCATCTGCACATGCCCAACAACTCTGTTTTCTGGGCATTGACCTTGGGGGCCGCCAAAGACCTGCCTTGGGTGATCCACTGGCATTCCGACGTGCTCTTCACCCGCCCGCACCTGGGGCTGCGTTTAGCTCACTTTTTTTATCGGCACTGCGAACAAGCCATGCTGGCCCGCTCAAAACGAGTGGTCGCAACCTCGGAACCCTATTTGCAAGCCAGTACCAGCCTGCAACCCTGGCGGCACAAGTGCGAAGTCGTAGCGCTTGGATTGAATCCCCGCGCGACAACCGCCGCACGGGCCGAACCCCAGCGCACGGAACATGGTTGGATCGCTGGCCGATTGCGGGTGCTGTCCGTCGGTCGATTGGCGCACTACAAGGGTTTTGACACCTTGGTACGCGCGTTCTCTGGCCTGGTCGGTGCCGAACTGCTGATTGCGGGCGAAGGCGAACAACAGGGTGCGCTTGAGTGTTTGGTCAAACAGCATGCTGCACCAGGCAAGAGCGACGAGGCCCCAACGGTCCGCCTGCTGGGCGCTGTCAGCGAGGACGAGAAGAACGCCTTGCTGGCGTCATGCGACGTTTTCGCACTGGCCTCTAACGAGCGCACCGAAGCCTTCGGTTTGGTGCTGCTGGAGGCCATGGCGCAGGCCAAACCTTGCTTGGTCAGCGACCTTCCGGGCTCTGGCATGCCCTGGGTGGTCAGCACCAGCCATGCAGGCGCATTGGTGCCGGTGAACAACGTGCCTGCCTGGCGAGATGCCATTCAAGCCATGGCCGAGCAAGCACAACAGCGACAGGTTTGGGGCGAGGCAGGTCGTGAGGCGTTCAACAACCGGTTCACCGCCCAAGCCAGTGCCCGCGCTTTGCTGCCGGTGTACCGCGCCGCCTTAGGACTCTGCGCCAAGCCGCGGGCTAAAGGCGCATTGATGATCGTGATTCCCGCGCGCAACGAGGCCCGCACCATTGGAACCTTGATACAACGGTTGCGAAGCAGCGGCTACAACGACGTCTTGGTCATCGACGATCTCAGCCATGACGGTACCGGTGCCATCGCTCGCCGGGAAGGTGCACAGGTATTGCGTCCCGTCCTGGGCTTGGGCGCATGGGGTGGCATGCAAACGGGTATTCGCTACGCCTTGCAGCAAGGTTTTGAAACCGTCATCACCATGGATGCCGATGGCCAACATGAAGTGGACGAATTGCCAGCCCTCTTGGCGGCAAGAGGTCCGAACGGTGAGTCTGTGGATGTGGTGATTGGCGCTCACCCCGCCCGGGCCAGCCGCTTGCGGCATGTCGCCTGGACCTGGTTTCGCTGGTTGACGGGCTTGGACGTGACCGATCTCACCTCGGGCTTTCGCTGCTACCGCGCACGCGCCTTGCCCATATTGGCCTCGGAGGAGGCCACTTTGCTCGACTACCAGGACCTTGGCACCCTGCTGTTGTTGCGACACGCCGGCTTGCAGGTGATTGAAGTGCCTGTTCGCATGAACCCCCGTGTGGATGGCATTTCTCGCATCTTCAACTCGTGGCTCAGCGTCACGCGCTACATGGCTGTGACCACCTTACTTTGCCTGTCCCGCTGGGGCCGAACGCCTGGCGTGCGCCAGGACTGAAACCCATGGCCAGCCCGCATCGCCCGCCTTGGATGCGAGCGCCGCGATGTTGTGCTGCCTTGGTCTTGGCGGCTTGGAGTTGGGCATCGCCTCCCGTTCAAGCCCACCCCTCGGTCAGCGCAAGCATTGAAGCCAGCTTGAGTACGCTGGTCCACGAGCCCCTGCCCTTGGGGCGGACCGCGATCTCGGCAACGGACCCTTTGCCGCCCATCCCGTTTCCCAGCCAATTCCGCCACGATCCGCTGGCGGGCATGGTTGCACTCGAACATTGGGAGGCGGCGCTGCGACGCAGCCGCAAAAGCGCCGCGACGGTGCTACATCAAACCTTGGCCTTGGCCTTGGCCTACGCGAGCCCGCTGTGGTCTGAAAAAAAACCAGCAGTCGTTGAAGCTGAAAAAAAAGCAATCCCTGCGGCGCAGGCCGTTGCATGGCCTGCAGACCTGCCGGCTGA
Organism: Burkholderiales bacterium; assembly: GCA_031431125.1. GTDB lineage: Bacteria > Pseudomonadota > Gammaproteobacteria > Burkholderiales > Burkholderiaceae_C > JANPCX01. Next base: position 47,902 of record JANPCX010000031.1, on the reverse strand, counting down.
GTTGCGCGGCCACATCGCCCCCTTGCTGGATGCCATTGCGCAGGCACAAACATGGCGTCGGCAGGCGCTGGCCCCATGGCCCAGCGAGGTCAGCGCAGCCGATTTGTGGAGTAGTTTTGGCCCCTTGGAAAACAGAAATCAAGACAGCAACCGCAGCTCGACGCCCGTCTTGCTGAACAGCGTCGATCAGCACGCCCTCGCCCACGGCATCTGGCAATTGACCGCGGCAGTTGAACAAACCGCCCAGGCCTTGGAACGAAGTCGACTGAACCGCAAAACAGTGCCCGGCGCATGGCGGTTCGGCACGCCATGGGGCGAAGTGATCGTCGACACGACGCCCACCAACAACCACTACCGAGGCCAACAACCCTTGCTTTTGATCGATACAGCAGGCAACGACAGCTATGCATTTGACCAAGAACGCCCGCCTGGCGTCACGGTGTTGTTGGACCTCGCCGGGAACGACCGTTACCAAGGTGGCGGTTTGGGGCGCGACCCAAGCGGCGCGACTTTGGGTTACGCGGTGCTCTTGGATGCCAGCGGCGACGACCTGTACGAAGGCCAGTGGCTGACCCAAGGCGCTGCGCTCTTTGGTGCGGCCGTGCTGATCGACCGCGGCGGTCAAGACCGCTATCAAGCGCAGGGACAGGCCCAAGGTTTTGCTTTAGGTGGCGTCGGCGTGCTGCTGGATTTCGACGGTGATGACCGCTACCAGGCCTTGACACAGGCGCAGGCCTCTGCGGGGCCAGGCGCACTGGCCTTGCTTTTTGACCGAACCGGAAACGATCGTTATGTGTTGGCCAACACCCCCTTGGTTTTGCCATCGGCCCAACTGAAAAACAGCAACGCCTCGCTGGGCCAAGGCACAGCCTTTGGACTGCGCAGCAAAGCCGACGACCGGAGGCAGAACTCTGCAGGCGGGCTCGCCCTGTTGCTGGACGCACAAGGCGATGACGTCTACGAAGCGCAGGTCTTTGCGCAAGGTGCCGGGTATGAGGGCGGCATGGGTGTTCTCTGGGACGGTGGCGGGAGCGATCAAATGCAAGCCGCTTGGTACGCACTGGGCGCTGCCGCACATGGCGCCAGTGGGGTGTTTGTGGCCGGCGGGTCGGGTCAGGATGTTTACACGGTGAGCCACGCCACGTCGCTGGGTGCCGCGCACGACGAATCGGTCGGCATCTTTGTAGGCGGTCTGGGCGACGACGGCTACAGCCTGTCCACCTTGGGCTTGGGTGCTGCTCACGACAGCAGCACCGCCCTCTTCGTAGAGCGTGCGGGAAACGACCGCTACCAGCACACTCACCCTCTTTGCCGTGGTTTCGGTGCCAGCGTTTACAGCGAAGCGCATGCAAAGCACAGCGAGCCAACCCAGACTCGATCGAACAACATCGTTTTGTTCATAGACCAAGGTGGCACGGACCGCTACCCAACGAACTGCACCGAGCCGAGCAACGGATTGCGCTGGTCCATTGGCGACGCCGAAACCGGCTTTGCCATCGGCCAGGACCACACGAACCGCCCCCCATCGCGCAAGAAGGCATTGGCCTCGCCCCGCGCTCACCACCCGCCACGCTGAAATCATGCCCCTTGTTGCACGCAAACCAAGCTTGTCCTTGAACAGGTTTTCGCCATGGTGTTGGTTGATCGCCCTGTACTACCCCATCACCTGCTTGGGTCATCTGCAGTTTTCGCTGTGGCTGGTGCGCGGCCGGACCATCCAGTGGGGCGGTGACACCTATGTCTATGCCTATTCTTACGCGGTTCCGTGGCTGGCGAGCATCGCGGCAGTGGCACTGGCCTGGGTGGTGTGGCGTCAAGCCAAAAACAGTGTTCGGCCTTGGCCGGCCGTGGCCTTCTGGTGCTTGTGGGGCGTGGCCGTGGTGCTGGTGGACCGCACCCTCACTTACTCGGCCAATGAATACGCCCACTATCCGCAATATGGCTTGCTGGCATGGCTGTTGGCCCGCGTACTGGATCCCGACCGACTGCACTGGCCCGTGGCTCGAATCCTGTTTTGGACCACGCTGCTGGGCGCGCTGGACGAGTTGCTGCAGTATGTGTGGATCACCCGCAGCTACAGCGACTACTTGGATTTCAACGATTTCTTGGTCAACCTGCTCGCCGCCTGCGCGGGCATGATGCTCTACTACGGCTTTCGCCAACGTCCTGCGCCCAGTCATCGCACCGCCTATGTTGAATGGGGGGTGGCTGGTGCAATCACATTGGCCGCAGCATTGGGAATCGGCTTTGGCAAGGTGGTGGTCTACCCGAAGAAAGTCGCTTCGCCCTCTGGCGTGGTTCAAAATCACAACGGCAGTCAAAAATTCTGGTTGCAACAGGGCCCCTCACACTATGGCGGGCACTTCCCAGGTAAACGACATCCCACATTCTTCGTCCTGCCCCCCTGGGAAGGATTGCTGCTGATGCTCTTGGTTGGCACCGTGTTTGCCAGGTTTCCACGGGCGCTGGCCACGCATCCCCGTCCGCCCACCTGACGCCGCCCGCCCCCCGTCCAGCGCCAGTGCGAAAATCTCTCCATCGAACGCCCCACCTTCACCCTCAGCAAGCCCTGTGCCTGCGTCACCAAGGGTTGATTCGAACCTAGAAACGGCAGTTGACCGCTTATTTCCGCTGGTATGACCTGATGAACACTGAAATTTCTTCACACAGCAGCGTTCACCTCTTGGCTGAAAGCGCTACACACCCATTGATTGAGCTGCGCTGCGGCACGCTGGCCGCGTTGCTCCGCCTTGCGGGCATGAGCCCGCGGCGTTGTCACGCCTTGCCATCGCACCGCATCACAGCCCACTCGGGTGCGTCCAACTACCGTTTCTAGGTTGAAATGACTCCTCCCGACACGGCATTGCTGTGCGTCTACTACCCACAGCAACTGCTTCCCGGTTTGGCAGCGGTGGTGCAGTGTCGACTGCAGCAGGCCAAGGATGTTCATGCACCAGCGACCCTCTTGGTCTGGAGTGATCCGGGCGTGGGCGACAAGGTTCTTGCGCAGCGGCAGCAGGCATTTGATCTGTTGCTCAGGGAGTTTCCATGGGTCACCTTGGTCTTTCCGACTGCGCGGGAGATTCAAGCGAATTTGTCCGCGAACTTCACCGTTGCCAAAAAAGCCGCCTACTTGCGTCAGCGTTTTGGAAATGAAGCTTTTGCATCTGTTTTTTACGCCCACGACATGGGCTCGGACTACATCGCCCAATCGGCGATGCAAGCCTTTCCCATGGCGACCCGTGTGTGTTTCGGCGATGCGTTGGGTGTCGTCTACAGCAACGACTACTACACCCGACTGACCTACCCTGTGGGGTCGTTGGCGGACTGGCTCAGGAAACCGCGACAAACACTGGTCAACCTGCTCTGGCGCTGCAAACGTGCCTACACACTGCCTGCGAAAAACGCCCGACTGGATGCCCACATCGCGGCGCTGGTACTGCCCAGTGATCCGGGCGGCGACTTTTTGCCCGGCAAGATATTGCTGGAGATCAAACGACCCACCCTCGATGGGGTCGTAGATGCTTTGGCAAGAGGTGTTGAAAGCGATGCGGCCAGCAGCGACCAAGACAAGTCCACCGCCGACAAACACCTGATGCTGCTGGGCTCATTCTCGGAATCGGGCTTCACCTCCCCTGCCCAAGAAGTGGCCATGTACTTGGACGTGGCTCGAGAGCATGTTCCCGCAGGGGCGACACTGATTCTCAAAGCCCACCCGGCGTCTTACGGCGACAAGGTTCGCACCGTCGCCACCACATTGGCCTCGCACTGCAAGGTGGAGACGAGCAGCACAGACGGACTGCCGATCGAAGCGTTGAGGCGCTTGGCGCGCTGTCGCACGGTGATTTCGTTTTCTTACTCCTCGGTATCCCTGCAGTACCTGTACGGTAGCAATTCGGTGCACGCCATGACAACAGCGCACATCAACCGCTACTTTCCTGCCTACATACAACCGTGGATGCGGGACAGCAACGAGCTGTACTTGAGAGAATTGGCCAGGGCCACCCACAAGCGCCAACAACAGCTTGGGGAAGCGGTCAACGTTTCCCCGGCATCTCCTGCCTCCTCTTCGCCGTCAGACGCCATCGTGTCTGCTGATCCCGCCAACCCGTCTGCGAGAAACTGAATGTCGAACAAGAAGCTGATCCTGCTGGCCGCTGGCGGCCATGGTCGCGTGGTACTGGACGCATTGCTGGCGCAAAACCTGGTGCTGGAAGGGATACTCGACCCCGCTTTGACGGTGGGCAGCCTCGTATTGCAGCAAGCCGTCATGGGTCCGGACGATTGGCTGCTGGGACGCGACAGCAACGACTTCGTACTTGCCAATGGCGCTGGCACCCTACCGGGGAGTTTGTTGCGGCGCCGTTTGTTCGAGCGTTGGAAGGCAGCAGGCTTCAGTTTCACCACTGTGCACCACCCGTCGGCGATCGTCGCGCGTGGCGTCTCCTTGATGGAAGGCAGCCAACTCATGGCCGGTGCCATCGTTCAAACGGGTACGGTGATTGGCGAGAACACCGTGGTCAACACCGGCGCCCGTGTGGACCACGACTGCGTGCTCGGCGCACACGCCTTCATTGCACCAGGTGCCGTCTTGTGCGGTGGAGTGTCCATTGCGGCCGATGTTTTCGTTGGCGCGGGTGCAGTGCTGCTGCAAGGTATCACGGTCGGTGAAGGCGCTGTGGTAGGCGCTGGCGCGATAGTCACCCAGAACGTGGCGGCAGGTGTGCAAGTGCTGGGAAATCCAGCCCGCCCTCGACATCTCAAACCGCTGTGAAGACAGAACCCTGCATGCCAAGCCCGCCCACGCTTGCACTGGACCTCCAGCCGCAGAGCACCCCCAACGAGGGCGTTGGGTTTACCGTGATCAACTTCAACACCGCCGCGCAGACGCTGCGCTGCGTGGAGTCCCTGGCGCAAAACGATCCCCCTCCCGCCTGGGTACTGGTGCTGGACAACGCCTCCCAAGCCGCCGACTACGACTTGCTCAAACGCTCCCTGGCCGCCGCGACCGCAACACGGGTGCAGCTCTTTCGTTCTGAGACCAACCTCGGGTTTGCCGCAGGCAGCAACTTTTTGATCGAGCGGCTGATGCAAACGCCGCACTGTGACTGCATTGGTTTGCTCAACAACGACGCGGTGGCCCTGCCCGGCTTGGTTCGTTTGCTGCGCCAGGCGCTGGACCAAGGTGGCGCCGCGGTAGGCATGTCAGGCGGGCGCATGCACCGACTGGCCCAGCCCGAGGTGGTGGACACCTTGGGCATCACCTTGTACGCGAGCTTGATGCCCGCCGACCGCAAAACCACAACCGACCCCTACCTCGGCCCCACGGGCGGCTGCTGCCTGATGACGCGGCATTTTCTGGCAGACGTCAAAACCATGACCGGCTACTGGTTTGACGAGCGTTATTTTTGTTATTGCGAAGACACCGACCTGGTGCTGCGTGCCAATCTGCTGGGCTACCGCCCGGCCTATGTTGATGAGTTGATTGCCCTTCATGAAGGCCAAGCCAGCGCAGCAGGACAGCACAACAACTTCATTGCTTACCACGGCTTGCGAAACGCCATTTGGATGCAGTGGAAGTTGATACCGAGCAGCATGTTTTGGCGCTTTGCCCCGCAGTGGCTGCTGGCCCACGTGCTGACGGTGGTACGCCAAGTGCTCAGTGGGCGTGCTCGGTTGTTGTGGGCCGTTTACCGCGACGCGTTCAAGAAATTTGGCGACATCCGGCAGGAACGCCAACGTTTCGCGCCACTGCGTCGCGCCGATGCCGCTGCGCTGCGAACGGTCATGAGCCCACGCTTTTACCGCCAGGGTTACGCAGCCATCGCCTGGAACGAGTGGAAGCGGCTATGGCACTAAACGAGTCGCAGCGTTGGGCACCTTGCCTGGGCATCCAGCTTGAGCTGCAGGCAGCGCCTTGCTGCTCGCACAGCCAGACTCCTCTGTTTCACCGTACGGGTCAGACCGTACGAAACCCGTCGCAGGCTAAGGTGAATCACCAGCTACGGAAGGGATGTGTAGCCAGGCTCGAATTGAAGTACCTGGCGTCATAAGTCACTTCTTCTCCGAGCCAATCGGGTTTCGCAAAATTTTGATCTTCCGATTGCAACTCGATTTCTGCGACTACCAGACCCGCATTCTCTCCGAGGAACTCATCCACCTCCCAGATGGCGCCTGCGAAGTCAACAACTCTACGAATCTTCTCAATAACTGGCCCATCACTGAGCTTCAGTAGCTGCTCCGCGTCGGCAGCGGGAATTTCGTATTCGAACTCCGCCCGAGAAGCACCTACGGATAAGCCTTTGATGGTGAGGAACGCTTGCGATCCCGCAAGCCGCACCCTGACAGTTCGCTTCTGATCTCGATTCAGATAGCCTTGACTGAAGCGCACGCCAACTCCTTGGCGCCATGCCGTTCCGACCACCAGAAATTTGCGCTCGATCTCGACACCCATTGAGCCATATCCTCGTTTGAACCCCATTCAGGTCGCTCATTTGGAAAAACCAACAAGGGCGACACCGCAGACACCAAGGAGGCCGGCAATGCAAGGGTCAAGCAGCCGTCAGAACCGCCTCCGCCTGCACCATGGCCACAAAGTTTTTCAACACTTGCAAACCGGTGTAGCCGCTTTTCTCTGGGTGAAACTGCAAGCCAAACACACGTTGCGCCTGAACCGCCGCCACGATGTCATGCCCGCCATAAATCGCGTGGGCCAAAAGGTGCTCAGGCGCGTCAGGCACCAAGTGGTAAGAGTGCAAGAACGACACGGGCGACGTGTGGTTCACACCGGCCAGCGGGCCACTGGCCCACTTTGCCAAGTCACCATACAGGTTGGACCAACCCATGTGGGGACGTTTGAGGGTTTGACCTTGTGGTGTCTGACCAGGAATCAAACGCACCACACCGGGAACAATGCCCAAGCCCTCGTGGTGACCGAACTCGTCACTGTAGGAGGCCATGACTTGCATGCCCACACAAATGCCCAAGACCCAAGCGCCTGAGGCCGCGAGTTCTTTGATGGGGTCTTCGAAACCTTTGGCGCGCAAGGCATTGATGCAATCACCAAACGCACCGACACCCGGAATCACCACGGCTTGCGCACCAACCAGTTCATCGCCCGTGTCGCAGCGTTTCACCCGCGCACCGGCACGCACCAACGCACGCTCGACGTTGTGGATGTTGCCCGAGCCGTAGTCACAAATGTGGAGCAACGTCATGAACCGATACCTCTATGCCTAGCCCCAGCAGAAAGCTGCGCATGTTTTCCAGGGAAATTTGTTTGTAGTGCAGCACATGGGCCATGGCCACAGCGTCGGCACCGCCTTGTTCGATGACATCAGAAGCGTGTTCCATTTTGCCCATGCCGCCCGATGCGATCACAGGCACATCGACCACGTCGCAGACGGCACGCACCAGTTCTACGTCAAACCCGCCGCGCATGCCCTCGCGGTCCACCGAGGTGACGAGAATTTCGCCTGCCCCGAGCTTCACGGCCTGCTGAACCCAGTCGATCACGTCCATGTCGGTCTTCTCGCGGCCCAGGTCCACATAGACTTCCCAACCCTTGCCGGAAGGACGTTTTTTGGCTTCCAAGGACAGCACCATGGCCTGCGAGCCATAACGCCGCGATACCTCGGTCAACAGCGCCGGACGGCGAACGGCGGCGGTGTTGATGGCCACCTTGTCGGCCCCTGCCCGCATCATTTCGTCCACGTCGGCCAAGCTGCGCAATCCACCACCCACGGTCATGGGCACAAAGACGTCTTCTGTGGTTTCACGCACCAAACCAGCCAGGCTGTTGCGGCCATAGAGCGTGGCCACGCTGTCCATGTAAAGAATTTCGTCGATGCCGTGGTGGAAATAGTTTTTGGCATATTCATGCGGATCACCCACCACCCGCACACCTTCCAGGTTGATGCCTTTGATCAACTTGGGGCCTTTGATATCCAGCCTCGCAATGAGGCGTACTTTTTTAGTCATGGTCAGTCACTGCAACCGCTCGTTGGTGGAGCGAGGCCAGATTATCGACGATGAGCAGCCGGCCATGGTGGCTGTCGGCAATCACCAAGCCGTCACCAAAGAAGCGGGCGTCATAGGGCTTATCCAAGCCAGGCAGGGCCTGGAGCGGCAATGCCACCCCATCGGTGCCCACAAGCAAGACCTGGTTGCTGCCCCAAGCCGTGACCAGCAACTGGCCATCCGCGTTCAAGTCGACCGCCACGGGACAAGAGATGCCGCAGTCAACCGCGACAGAGGAAGGTTCCATCGCCGTTTGCCAGCCCCTTCCATCGACCACGCAGCCGATGCAATCACCGTCGGCGGAGAACCGTTGCAACCTGTGGTTCCAGGTGTCGGCGATTACAAAACCACCATCAGGCAAACCAATGGCCATGTGCAGCCGATCAAACCCGCCCGCTGCGCTGCAGGCGGGCACCGCGTCACGGCCCGGGTCGAACTTCAACGGGCCTTGACCCGGTGCAAAACCAAGCCGCCCCAAATAGCGTCCATTGGGGTCAAACACCATGAGCAGGTTCAACGCGTACTCGGCAACCAGGATTCGGCCCTGCGCGTCGACGCGCCCCGTTGCGGGGCCTTTGAGAATATCGTCGCCGATGAGCACCGTGGCCGAGCCATCTGGCGACACAGCAGCCACCATGGGCTGGTAGTAGCAGGTGACCAAGAGCCTGCCCTGGTGGTCGATAGTGACTGCATGGGGCCCGTTCCAGCCACCGGGCTGTCGGCTCGGCCGCTCAGTGCCAAGCCCCGGCTGTACATCCTTGAGTGGACCCCAGGTTTGATCCAATCCGTCATGGCACTGAAACCGAGACAACTCCGCATCGAATCGAACCAGGACATGGCAGTCCATGTCGGTCACCAGCAAACACCCTTGGGCATCCACACCCAAACCCATCGGCCGCCCAAAACCTGTGACTTCAACGCCCCAGGGGTGAGATTGTCGAAACAGCTCCATCAATGCGTCTTAGAAGAGACTCACACCCCAAACAGCTGATTGATCAAACGCATCGTGGCCAAGCTGTCTTGCAGCGAAACGATCTTGCTTTCCTGGCCTCGCACCTTTGCGACCGCCGCTTGGGCCTGAAGAAGAAAGCCGGGCTTGCAAAGTTTGTCGTCTTCGCTGGTTTCAACGCTGTGGCGCGAGCGCTCACCGGCATTCTGAAAAACCGCCTGCTCCAGCGGCTGCAGCGTCCAACGGCGACTCGGTGTGCTCACCGCACAAGCCCAAGGCCCAGGGCCGCGCCAGATGCCTTCGTACAAGGCGGTGTCTCCGCTGTCGAATTCCACATGGGCCAACATGATTTCTGTTTTTTCACCTCGCCAAGGCGTGACCTGAGTGACCTTGCTGACTTGGCCTCGCCCCAAAGCCATGATCATGTCGATCAAGTGGATGGAGTTGGCATACATGAACTTCTCCACCACCTGTTCTGGGTGTTTGTAGTGGCGGGCTTCGGCGTAATTTTGTTGGTCCTGCACATGAACAAAACGGCGCTCGTCGGGGCGTGACGCCAAGTCGGCTTGAATCGCCAAGGTGCTGGAATAAAAACGCCGGTTGAAACCCACCATCACAGGCGCAGCATGGCCCTCGGCGGCATTGGCGATGTCTTGCGCGTCGGCCAGATCGTAGCCAGCCGGCTTTTCCATCAACATCGCCCAGGGAAACTTCAGCGCCGATTTGGCCACGGCATTAGCCATCAATTCAGGAACAGTAACAACCACCAAATCGGCACGGGTTTTTTCGTAAAGCTCGTCGACCGTGTCTGCCGTGCACGGCATGGCGTATTGCTCGGCCAGCGTTTGCGCCCGGGCCTTTGTACGACTGGTGATGCCAGCCAAGACCACACCAGGGATTTTTGAGAAAGCTTTGGCGTGTTCGGTGGCCATGGAGCCGGCACCGACAAATGCAACGGAGATACTGTTGTTACTCATAAAAACCTCAGAAAAAATCGAAACAAACTCGACAAATCAGCAGTGAACTTGGCCAATGACCTCCTCAATGCGCTGCAAGCCCTTCCCGTCCATCACACTCCAATAGGCAGCATCGGTCTGACTCAGCGTGAGCACTTCAGAGTAATGCCTGTCATGCGGTTTCATGCGTGCAACCAGCGATTCGAAATCAAGCGCTGTACTCACGGTGACCACCCCTTTGCTGGCAGCGAAATCGCCGTAGCCGTAATTGAAAATGTCGTAGTTGAGCGTTGGAATGCCGCAAGCCGACGCCCACCGAATGGTGGCTGAGGCAAAGGCAATGAAGAGATCACACAAAGGCACCAACTCGGCGGTTGGCGTCAGCGTCATCGTCACACCGTGGGCTTCGAGAAATTTACCGAACTCGAGGTAGTTGGGATGGGGACGAACCACCAAATGGTAGTCCTCGGCCACGGATTTCAACACCTCCCCGACATGCGCAGCCACGTCTCGCATGTTCGCAAACTCACAATGAGGAACCTCGCCCGCCAACTGGTTGGGGCAACCACTGAGCAGCAGCAACGGTTTCGCGCCGCGCAGGCCGAGCTGAGCATACAAGGCCTCCAAACCAGCCGCCTTGCCGTGCAGAACACGTGCCAAACCGTCCTGACTGACGGAGCCTGTGACTGTCAGCTTCTTTTTACTGATCCCGGCTCGAACAAAGTAGTCATGGCTGGCGTCGCTATCGACACAAATCATCTTGGCTTTGCCGCTGTTCATCATCCACGGGTCAGGCGGCGCAAGCCCCAACCATTCGTGCGCAAACACGTGACCGGCTGGCATACGGACGATGTCGTAGCCATCTTGTTTCATACGCCACTTGGGGAAAAAATAGGCCGCAAGACGGTTGTACTTGGTTTGAAAATCAGGGACGACACGCAAACTCTTGAACGCCTCTTCTTGGTTGGCCAAGGTGTAGGGCAAGATCACGGTTGGAATCTTGCGTCGCAAACCCACTTTGATCAAAGACGGCCAGAACGGCCCGACCACGTCTTCGGGCACCAAGATGACTTGGTAGTTTCTTTGCGCCAAGAGGGTGTCAAACATCGTCCCATACGACTTGTAAATACGCAGCAGTTGCAATGTGACGATCACGGCGTAGGGCATTGACATTCGAATCATCATGAACTTGCGCACGCGCTCCCGGGTGGCACGCACCACTCGGAGGAAAGCATGGTATCTCGCCAAAGAACCATTCTTTTCCATCCATCGTCGCAAGCGAACCCACTGCCGACTGACCACCTCTCCAAGTTTGAATGACTTGATTCTTCTGCGCAGCGTCACTGTCCACGGTTCTTCAGGGGCAGCAACCCGCTCGCGGGGCGGATTCGTTGCAGCCTCTATCTTTGCTTGGTTCAGTTGCTGGCTTTGGTCCACATCAACAGCCACCGTTTGCAGACCCAGCTCGGCGCCATGCAATAAGCTGAGCTTTTCCAGGCTGCTCATATGCACCTGGCGCGAGCTACCCGCATAGAAATATGCCAGCGTTACGTCGTGACCACGACTCGCCAAGGCACGGGCGGTGCTCTCGGTTTCGGTGAGATCTGATGGACTGGAGGCCACCAGCAACAACACTTTGCGCACTTGTTCGACCTGGGGTGTTGAAACAGCAACCGAATTCACTGGGGCTTCCGTGCAAGAAAGCTGGCGATGGCATCCAACGCCAACTGCGGCGCAGCGGCAGGGTCGGCGAGGTGCTCATGGGCGCGTCGCCAAACCTCCTGCTGGACGGTGGAGTGCAGTGCTTGATCGATCACCTCGGACAACCGGTGCTTGTCGTGTACAGCAAGGACGGCGCCAGCACGGTGGTAAGGGAAAGTTTCGAAATTCACATGTTGCTCGCAGTAATGCACGATCTCGGCATCAAAGAGCATGGAAACCGGCACAGTCACTGGAGTGCCTGAAAAACGATTGAGATAGGCTGCGTCGTAGGTACAACTGGAAAACAAACTACAAGACACGTCGCATGCGATCAACGCCTCTTCCACCGCGCCATCGTGTGCAGACACCCAGTTCAAACCAGAATCGGCGAACAAGGATTCGGTGGCCTCGCGCTGCTGTGCGCTCTCGCGCGGATGGGGCCTGACCAACACGGTGACGGGGTCCGTCAGTGAGGCAACACTCTGAACAAAATGGTTCACCGTGCGTCGATACCCGTCCAGGTGGTGCAGCGCCTGCCCAAAAAAACCAATCACGCGTGCATCCGCACCCATCCCCAGTGTCTGGCGAACACGGTGCCGTGCCCCCGCCATGTCGAGTGTTCGGTATGCAGCATGGCGCGCTGACCCGACCAGGGTGCTGCTGAGTCCATACCGTCTTTGGTTGAGCAGTACAGCCTCTTCGTCCACCGCCAATATCAAATCGGCACCCTTGCCCAGCAGCAGATTCTGTTCACCCCAAAAATCTTGAAACAGCACGGACGGTACCCGGCTCTCCACCAAGACAGCCTCATCTATACCCGCATCGAATGGCGTGGACAAACCGACAAGGACCACGTCTGGTTCAACGCTGCGCAGGAGTTCGCGCGCCAGCGAACGCAGTTCTTCGCCTTGAACAGACAACACCGACGGCGTGGACAGTGGGCCGATTTCAAGAACATCCAAACCCGCTTGCAAGAAATGGCGAGCCGCCGGCTGCTGCGATGCAATGCTTACCTTAAAGCGATTGTCGGCACGCGCGGTCAAGGCAATTTGAGTCAAGTGCAGGGCCGCCGCGACATCCCGGGCGGTGATGAGAACTTTGATCGTCATGCCCTGCGCCCAGTGCGCTGGGCAGTCACCCTGAAACTTGCGTGGAGAGCCCCATCAAGTGGAAAAACTTTCGCCATTCTTTGTCGTCTCGACCTGCTGGATCACAACACGCCAGTGTACACAGTGCCCGCAAAGCCAGCCCTCGCAGAACAGCGGGCAGCTGCTCAGGGTAGATCCGAACTCCAGTGCTCAGTTCATAGGAGCCCAGCAAAGACCCGAGCAGATCAGCACGAGACAACGAGTCGCCGCGCACCAAGACGACCCGCTCATAGACCGTCGCCAGATCAAAGACAGGCGGAAGAACACTGTGAAACACATCTTCGAAATCGAGAAAAGTACAGCGGTCCCCAGCCAGCAACATATTGAAAAGGTTAAGGTCGCCATGCAACGGCGTGCCTGAGGCCAAGTCACCGTGGGATTCCGGATGGAAGTCAATGCGCGTATCGCTGGCCAAGGCTCGGAGCCTCAAAGGGTCAGTGCCCGCTTGCAAACGGCCATCGGCAAGCCTGGCGCGCACGTCGTCAAGCCGAGCAATACGCTGTTTGGTGGCCTGCAGCCAAATCTCTCTCTCCGGGTGCCCGGCCAGCGATCGGTGCAATTGACCCAGAGACGCGCCGATAGCAACGAGGTCGGCCTCGATCGCCTGCGGGGCTCGACCCTCATGAAAAGGATATGCCCACAACACCCGTCCATCCGCCAGCGTTTTGTGAAACGAGGCCGAGACAACGTCCACACCCTGCTGTTGCAACCACCTGGCCAGATGCTCCGCGTCAGCCAAAGCGGAACCACGCTCGGCCTGCAGCAGCTTGAGAAACCAAGCCTCACCAGGCACCGAATCAAAGCGCATGAAGACTGCTGTTTGCTCAGCGGAGTTGGACAGTACAGAAAGACGTCCCTCTTGCCCAAAAGCCTGAACGACCTGCAAAGCCAAACTTGCCGGCGCCTGCGACATAGACCAGGACGAGGCCGCCAAACCAGCCCAGGCGGGTGGCTTGTAGGCGCTGTCAGGCGGCTGGCTCAATGTCACCCCACTGTATGGGCTGGCCCGCCTGGATGGGTTGGCGCACCTTCCACCCTTGCACCAAGTCCCAACGTTCGACCCCAACCCCTGCACGCGGAAAAGCGAAACGCACCGTTTGCAGGTCGATCACTTGCCCTGGCAAAAGAGCAGTCTTGGCTACCAAACATTGGCGTTGCGACGTTCCGAGCACACCGTCAATGGGGTCGCGCAAGTCTCGCGCTGGTTTGCCCATTGCTAACCAACAATGGTGGACAGACTCGAGCACGGACTTCAAGTCATTCAAGTGCATTGAATGAGATATGTCGATGTCGAGGTCATCGGGTGCAACATGCACCCCCTTCTCAAGAACGCAAGCACCCAGTGCGATGCTCATGAAAAGCATTTCAATGCCCACATGGTGGTCGGACAAACCCACTGGCAGTCCAAACGCCTGCGAATAGGTTTGCAATATTCGCAGGTTGTGCGCTTTGGGCAGGGCTGGATGTCCGTCGGGGCTGTGCTCGAGAACCACGTCTCGGCAGCCCGCGTGGCGGACAACCTCCAATGCCCGGTGAACTTCTGCAATCGTCGCACGTCCGGTGTCCAGCACCAGTGGCAAGCCCATGGCCGCGCAATGGCGCAAGAGCGGAACATGAATGAGGTTCGGCGATGCAATCTTCAGCGCAACAGCACCCTGCTGAGCCGCAAAATCAGCGCCAACAAAATCGTAAACAGATACCAAAAAAGGCATGCCTGCCGCGCGGCAGGCGGCAAAAAGCTGGGCGTATTGCGCCAGTGGCACCACCTTGCGTTCTATCAACGAGCGGTAGTTCTCCTGCTGCACCCGCCCATCCTTGGCGGCGTAGGTTTCCATCGTCTCGCCCGGTAGACAGATATCGGCATCGTGAAGAATCTCTGTTTTCAGAATCATCGGCTGGTGCGGCACTTCGCGTCCCACCTCGATGATGCGACGGATCATGTCTTGGGCAAGCCGCACATCCTGACCGAAAAAGCCTCCTATCTCGGCCAAAAAAACCGGTGGTCGGGTGGCTGAGAGGGCAAACGGGCCGAGGTTGAAGGTTCGCAGAGCGTCGATCATGGTGTGTGAGAGTTTCAGTCGCTGCCGCTACAAAAACAAGACTCTATTGTTTGCGCACGGTGATGAAGTAGTGGTCGACCAGCAACTTCAAGCCATTGGTTAGCTGGTGGGGATTGTCCTGCGTTGGCAAGGTCCATGTTCGAATGCGGTCTTCCTTTGGGACCAATACTTGATTGAAAACGAAGCGTTCAAAACTCACGTCTGTTTGCCCAAGTCCGCACAGCACATCCTTGATCGTATCGGTCGCAAAGATGTTCCACCCGGATTCCCAGCTCAACACTTGGTCATTGCGGCGTTTTCTGTGGCGAATCAACGCGTCAATGCCAAACTCATTCAAAGGAGACAGGACAACAATCAAACCTCCCGCTTTGGTTGATGCCAAGAGATTCTTCCAAAACAAGGTCAGTTGTTCTTCGTCGAAGATAGACATCACACCAATCGCCGTGACCAGGTCAAACTGGTCTTGAAACGAAGCCGGGGGTTCCAAGATAGAGGCTTTGACAAAACTCGCCGAGGGCAACAACCGACTGCCCGCTTCAATCAGCTCGTCAAATACATCTGCGCCGGTCCAGCGCAGCGAAGGAAAACGTGCACCAAGATAGGCCATCAATTCGCCGGTTGCACACCCCACGTCCAATGCCTGCCCAGAGGTCCGCTTCAGATGGGCAGTGATCAAGTCGGCCAAGCGCTTGGCACTCTCCTTGGGTTGACTCAGCCAGCCCTCGCGAATGTAGTGGTCGTAGTTGCGGTAGTCTGAATCCAGCTTGGTCACATTGCTTCCTCGGTCACGACACTGCATTTGATCGCAATTCAATCAGTTTCTCCGCCATCAGCAGATCGAACTCGGTGTCGATATCGATGCTCTCGCTCGCGAGCATCACATGTGCCTTACACGGAGACTGGATGAAGCGGTTTTCGCGCAAGAAGTCTGCGACGGCAAGTGCATAGACCGCCCCATTTTGTCGATACAAAACTGCCAGTTCTTGGCGACGCGCTTCCATGTCCATCCAATGGGTGTAGGGCTGTACAACCCCCGCACCATCAATCTGCATGGTTTTGGCCGGGTGGTGCTCCACCGCCGTCACCGTCATGGCACTGCGGCAACCGTCATGCCCTAGCAAATCGAGGCAGGCGTCGATGGCCTCATGGCCGCGTAGCGGCGAGGTAGGTTGCAACAAAACAATGTGGCTGAATTCCGGGCCTAGCGTGTTCAGCACATGTTTGACCACATCAGTGTTTTGCACCCAGTCGGTCGCCAATTCGACAGGACGAACCAGTACCGTCGCTCCTGCGCTCTGAGCAACCTGCGCGATTTCTTCGTCTTCGGTGCTGACCACGACCGTGTCCAATCGCCGAGACGCCAAGGCGGCACGAATGGTATGAACAATCAACGGCAAACCGCCCAATGTCCGCAGGTTCTTGCGACTTATCCCCTTGGAGCCACCACGTGCGGGTATGACAGCCACCACCTTAAAGGGCTTATGCGGTTCGGATTCTTGGGACATGTCGCCAGACATCGTTCACAAATTGGACAAGTGGGCCAACTTCGCGAAGCCGCTGTTTGTAGCTTTGAGTTCTTCAAAAGAACCAAAACCAGATAGGCGCCCCTCCTCCAAAAAGGCGATGCGGTCACAGTGCCTGATGGTGGAAATGCGATGCGCAATCGCGAGCATGGTTTTGTCCGATTTGAACTGGGTCAAGTAGTCGGTCAAGGCGCGCTCCGCTTGGACGTCAAGTGCAGCAGTGGCTTCATCGAAAGCAATCAGGTCGGGATCTTTGTACAGAGACCGCGCAATGACGATGCGTTGTTTCTGGCCTCCTGACAACTTGGAGCCATGTTCGCCAACAGGTTCCAAGACGCCTTGGGGTTGCTCCCTGACATAGTCGCCCAACTGCGCAGTTTCCACTGCCCAACGAACGCGGTCCAAGTCCGGGTTGGGCGTGCCAAAGGCGACGTTGTCAGCGATGCTGCCTTCGACCAAAAACAAACCTTGCGGAACGAAACCAATGCCGTTTTGCCAGCGCCTAAGCATGTCGGCCCCTACCAGCGGTTGCCCATCAACCACAATTTGTCCCTCGGTGGGTTCGAGCAATCCCAACAGCAACATCATCAGAGTGCTTTTACCCGACCCCGAACGGCCGGTGATGCCCACAAACTCGCTGCGATGTATGGACAGTGAAACCCCCTGCAGCGCCAACGTGCCATCGGGATAGGCGTAGCCCACGTTCTTCAGCTCAATGACTTGCCAATTGCGCAGGCGTTCACCTTGCTCAACAAATGACTCCTGCACCCTCACTTCGCAAGCCGCGATCTCCGTGGCGAGCAGTTCCAAGCTGGGTCGTCCGAAATTCATGATTTGCACGTTGGACATGGACCGAATCACCATCGGCAACAAACGAAACATGGCCGCGGCCAAAAGACCGACCAGGGCCAAGCCCGCCGTACCTCCGCCAACAATGAACACAACGTTAACAACCACCGCCAGCATGGCCACGACGATCACGCCCTCCATGATCAAGCCGGGCAATGACGCGAGAAAGTTGTAGTAACCCGCCTGGCTGAAGGTGCGTTGTTCGACCTTGGTGAAAGCATCCAAAAAGAAGCGCTCTTTGCCGAGGATTTTGGTTTCACGAATGGCAGCAATGGATTGGTTCAGCAGCACATTACGCACGCGATAGAGCTCGTTGCCCTCTTCACCGATGGCAGAAAAATGCTTTTTGGTGAGCTTAGAGATTGTCAGCGCAGCAACGGCCAACACGCCTACAGCAAACAGCGTTTCCCCTGGGAGCGTGATGTAGAGCAACGATGAAATCGCAACTACGACGATCATGTTGATGACCACATTGAGCAATGCAATGATGTAGTGGTCAAAAACAATGTTCGCCAAACTCAGGTTGCGAATCATCTCGCTGGGGGATTTCTCCATGTGCAGCTTGAAGTCACTCATCAAATACATGCGCATCACCCGGCGGCTGAGCTCGGACTTCCAGTTGGAGAATGCCTTGAACTGCCAGCGGTAAAAAGCAATCATGTACAGCGCTTTGATGGCCTGGATGGCCGCGATGGCCACGGCCAAAAACAGCGTCAGCTCCTTTTGTCCCGTCACGTTGATGGCGGCAAAAAATTGCGGTGCGAAAGGAATAGATTGGAGCGACTCAGGCCGCATGATCACCGCCAGCAATGGAAACACGAGGCCAATGCCCGTGATCTCCAGAATGGCGGTGATAACGCCTCCGAACACATTGAGGTAAACAATGGATTTGCGCCGTGCAATCTCGGTGACCAGAAAGTGCCACCCGGTGGGCGACAGCGCGAGGAATCTAGCGATCATGCTCAAGCTTACCTCCCCCCCATACAGGCGAGGATGCCTTCAACCCGCGCCATGGATGGTTTTTCGCAGTTTCCAAACCCCATCGACCTTTTGCCAGATATGCGGCGAACGGAAACGGTCTATCAGTGCTTCAAAGTAAGCGCGGTCGATCACCGGTTGTTCGAAACGCTTGGCCGCCAGAGGGAATTCACGCTCGGGCAGGCTCAAGTAGGCCAGATTTTCTTTCTCAAAGCGTTCCGGATACTCGCCGTCATAACGTTTGATCAAGGCAACCGCTTCCTCCCGAGTGATGTCACCATTCCTGACTTCTTGAGAGGCATCGTAGGTGGCACGGCCAATGCCAAACTTGATGAAGGTCGAGTAATAGTGGAAGTCGTCGATCTTGTCATCGATGCTGCTGTACTTGCTGTAGGTGCCGGCCGAGCGCTCCGGAGCCGCACGGAAGCCACCGTTCTCTACGGCGTAGTAGTAGCAGTCTTGCGGGTGCCAGGGCATGTAGTAACCCAAGTACTGAACATCTATTTTTTTGCCTGCGATGTCTTCGGGATGTGGCGGCAAATAGGGGTCCAGGTCGATTTCGCTCAAACCAAATGAGTCTTTCAGGACTTGCACCGCGGTACCGGCAACGTACAAGTCGGAACGGTCCGCAGCAGTGAAATAGGCCGCGTCTTTGGTTGCGTTGGCGTTTTCTTTTTGATTGTTGCCGTACTCGCTGGGGTTCTCTCCATAGAAAACCAATGGAATGTTGAGCTTCGCGGCCATTTTGGGCGGAAAGTACATCTGGCCCATGATGAAAGGCTGGAACGGATGAAGCAGCTTTTCCAGCGCCAAGCGGGTCAACAGTCGGTGCACGCGGCCATTGGGTGTGAACAAGTAGTTGTCAAAGCCCGCGTGCATCCAAGCCTGGAAGTTCTGCCAACCCCATTCGGTGTAAACGTGAGGCGCCCAAGTGACGGTCAAGGGGTTCATACCATACTCGTACTTGAGTTTGTAGGCCGCATAAAAACTGTCCTTGCCTCCAGAACCAGGCACAAGACAATCGTAGTGGCCGTCGTTGCGGCGGTAGCGGTCGCACAGCTCACGCAACATCTTCTCGCGTTCAACCCAATCAACCGCTTTTTTGGTGTCTGCTACACGGCAGGCTGCACAAATGCCATGCTCATCAAACTCCACCGTGGGCTTCTTGGTGTTGATGTTGTGTTTGTATTCTTTCTCGGAATTCGGCTTTTGGTTGCTGTAGCCACAACGCGCGCAAAAGTGGATGTCTTTGGGCAGGCCGTAAAAAGGTTTTCCATGATGGTTGTCTGGCGCGTAATCGGCCAAGTCAACAGCTTGCGGGTACTTGATGAATTCCATGGTGAGTTCCGTGTGTACAAATGCGTTCGTCTGAGAACGCGCTTCAAAAAATTACCAACAAGTCAAACCGCCATCAACGATCAGGTTCTGACCGGTGACATACATCGACGCATCCGAGGCCAAGTACAACAAAGCGGACTCCATGTCACCGGCATTGGCCATACGACCCAGTGGAACACGCGCAGAGTACCGTTTGCTGAAGAGGTCGTTTTGTCCACTTTCAACTCCGCCTGGCGTCAACGTATTGACGCGAATGCCTTGGTGTCCCCAATAGGAGGCCAGGTACTTCGTCAACCCCACCACCGCGGCCTTCGATGCCGAATAGACCGCAGGCGTGTTGATCGGCATGCCCATGTACTGGGAGCCTTCGTAGATGCGCTGATCCGGTGCGACCACGCCGTAAACAGACGCCGTCTGCACGATGCTGCCACCTCGTCCTTGCTTGACCATTTGTTGGCCAACAGCCTGGGCCATCAGAAACATGCCGTCCACATTGACGGCCATCACTTCACGCCAAGTGGTCAAACTGTAGGTTTCGAAAGGGTCAAAGAATCGTTGCAGATCGGAACCCTTGCTTGCCGCGTTGTTGTGCAAGATGTCGATACCGCCAAACTGCCGTACCACCTGCCGGATAGCGCTCGACACCTGCTCGGGATTCGCAACATCACAACCCAATGGCAACAGTTCCGATGCCGGAATCGCTTCTCGAATCGCGTCCACTGTTGCCTCTGCGGCTGATTCGTTCACATCAAGCACGGCCACGCGCGCACCGTAAGCCGCCAACACTTGGCAAAAACCTTTTCCAAGAATGCCGCCGCCGCCGGTCACGACAGCGCAACGTCCGGTTAAATCAAAGGGGTGGTTGTCTGGTTTCATAGATGGCTGGCCTCTTTCAGTCCGTTTTTAACTGGACCGAGGCTCCAGGTTCAAGTTGCTGCGCAGCGGCGATCAATCGCATGAAACCCAGCGTTTCTTCAGGCTCAATCACAGGCATACCCGTTCGTACCATTTGAAAAAAGTTCTCTAGAGTGCGCCTAAAGGCACTGAAGTTGTCGTGCAGGTCGAAGTGCCGATGTCCGCCAGAACCATAGAAGCTCAGGTGGAAGGTTTTGGCTACTGGCCCGAGGCAATCAAGGTGGAAAGGCACACCGCCATCCAGCGTCAACAAATACGATGCATGGGGGGCAGCAAGTCGGGTCACCGACACGGGACGAGCAAACTCCCCACCCAAACTGGCCACGGCTTCTATCAAATGGATGCCGTATTTGTCCAGGGCGTTGAGCACCGTACCCGAGATCAGCTGAATCTGGCCAGTGTCGCGTTCTGGCAGGCGCATGTCATCAAGCTCAGCGGCGTAACGCAGTCCCGAGCATGACATCAACTTGCCGCTGTGCAGGTAGGGCAAGAACGCATCCAGTTGCGATGGCTCCAAGCTCAGGGGTTTATCCACAAACACTGGAATCCCGAACTCCAGAAACGGCATGGCCAACGCAGCGTGCGACTCCCAGTCGTCCCGCGCAATGATCACCGCATCGACTTCACCGCGCATTGCCATTGCGTTCTCGCAGGCCTTGTCGATGCGGCACGCGGCGCAGAGTTTGCGCGTGACCAGCAGGTCCTGCGTCCACGCGTGTGTCACACGGACGTCAGCAAAGCCAAACCGATCAGCCGGTTGTTGTTTGAGGTAGTTCAAGATCACTGGCCAGCCCGCATTGGCGAAATGATTTTCGTCGTACCCGTTGACGATCGCAGAAAAAGAGAAGGGATGGCCATTCCCCTCACTCATACCGATAATTCCAACTCGAATCATGATTGGTAGTTGAGTTACTTGGGTGGTTCGGGCCAGTTGATGACATCGGAGTGCCAAACTCCTGACATACAGGCTCTCCCCCCAGCGGGCCAGTCGGCTCTGTTGTTTTCTGCGTCTAACTCCAAACGCTTTGGAACTTCACTGAATAGCTGCACAGGACAGTAATATCCAGAAAAAATATTATTCTTAATAATTAATAACGATGAGTCCGTCATATTAACAGACACAGCAGCATGCTTATTCGAGCCACCATTGTTGGTTTTATAGCTATCAGGGGATTTGAATTCATTCCCAAGCACTCGATTGGCTGCATCAAGCTTGCCGCCTATGGGCCGACCCAAGGATATGAATTTGTTGGAAGCAATCAAAATACCCTTGCCGCGCACCCAAATTCCTAAATTTTCGGTCGACGAACTGGATACACTTTTAAAAGTGTTATTGAGGATTTTGAAGTTTGAAGAATTTTCAGAAACAATAATAGATACACCCTCACCCGACTGAGCCTGAGGAACAGGCTGTCTAGCAATATCTGAAAAAGTATTTTTTTCAATTAAAAAATTATCCCCAGCTGCCATGATACCAACTGCATAGGCATCGCCATCGCTACCATCATCTCGAACACCAATATCGGTGAAATTTGAGTTTATGACCGAATTGTCAGAACCGTTGAGATGCAGACCGAGCCATGAAATTGAATGGAAGTTCACCTTAGACACTCGAAATTGTTGAACCTCTTTGGCACGAATTCCAACCTGAACAAATTCTATGTTTCCATTCTCTATCGACACACCGCTTACGCCATCGCTCAACAAGATACCAACTTGATTCAGCTTCTGCTTGTTCCCTCGAATGGTAAAGCCATTCAAATCAAGGGTTATATTGGATTTTGAAATTATTATTGGAGCACCGGCCTTGTCCCAATTCAAATCTGACAATAAACAGTAGCGCCCGCTGTGAAAAATCACTTTAGTGACTTTGCCAGCGGTCGGAATCGACTTACAGCCGCGAACCACGGGTTCCAATTTAATCCACAAAACAACCCCCAAGCAAAGCGCGGCGCCCGTGAGGACGATGCCCGCCAACGCTTTACCCCACCGCCCCCGCCACCAGCCTGTCACCAGACTGCCCATCCACCATCGATGCAAATGTTCTGCCCCGTCATGTAGGAACCCGCATCCGAGCACAACATGGCCGCGGCACCCTTGAGTTCATGCGGTTGACCAATGCGATTGAGTGGATTTTTGGCGGCCAATCGGCCAATGAAATTGGGATTCTCTTTTTGCGTGCTCTCAAAGGGGAATGGTCCGGGGCTGATGCAATTGGCGCGTATGCCATGGACTGACAAAAAGCTGGCGAGGTACTTGGTGAGTTGAATCACACCGGCTTTGGCGGCGCCATAGCTGGGCGGGTTGGAAAACTTTTCACTGTCGTACATGCGGTAGTCAGGCGCGACATGGCCGTACATGGAGGCGATGCTCAGGATGTTGCCGCGCCGCGCTTTGAGCAGCGGCGTGGCCGCTTTGACGCAGCGAAAAACGCCGTTCAAGCACACCTCGATGTCGTTGTTCCAGTCGTCGTCGGAGATGGATTCGAAGGTGTTTTTGCGGCCAGACCATCCACTGTTGACAAGAACATCGAGCCCGCCGTTTGTCAATTCGCTCGTACGCGCCATCAACGCTTTGATGGATTCGGGCTTGGTAATGTCGACGCTTAACGCGTGGGCGGTGAGCCCCGGAAACTGCTGCTTCAACGTTTCCACGAACTGTCCCGTGCGCTCCTGGTTGCGACTGGCGATGATGAGCTCGGCGCCCAACTCAGCGAAGGCGTAGCTGATTTGCCCTCCCAGCAGGCCAGAGCCTCCAATGACGAGGGTGGTGCGTCCTTTGAGCGAAAACAGGTCGGCCAGACGTGGGGCGGATTCAGGATTGGAGTAAGGCATTGGCGATGTTGAAGTCTTGAAGCGTGTCGATGTCAATGACGGAATCTCTAGGCACGCTCTCCGCGCCCATTTTTCCGAACAGAATGTTGGGAATACCGGGTGGCAACCGGTCTGGAAAGAAGGCGTAAACCGCCCCATTGAGCTGGTAGGCGGGTGTCAGCAACTGCCGGGGCTTCCATGGTACGGCACCGGCAATAAAAGGCGCTGGGGAGCCAGCCTCAATGCGCCAGGTGCGCTCGGGGTTGATGTCGGCTTCGTTGAACGTTGCGATCGAGTCCAATTGTTCGTTCACCAACCGGCGAAGACAACGGGAAACAAGTACAGGTGTGCGAAACGGTGATGTCGCCTCCAACAAAACGAGTATCTGGGCCAGCTCACCTTCGGCCCGCAATTGAGTCCACAACTGCCTGATGGTGTCCGCCACCAAGGCCGTATCCGTGGCCAGATGATCGGGTCGGCGATAGACCTCGGCACCGAGCTGGACCGCTGCTTTTGCGATGCGATCGTCGTCGGTGGAGACAATGACTCGGTCAATCTCAGGCGTCTGCAAAGCGCACTCTACAGGCCAAGCCAACAAGGGCTTGCCACCAAGCGGGTGCAGGTTCTTGTAGGGCACGGCCTTGCTCCCGCCGCGCGCCGGTGTGAGGGCAATGACCCGCAATCCGTCAATCATCGTTGCCTTCCGCACCATGCATGCCACGCGCCCACGCCAGGTCTTCCTTGCTGCCAATGTCGATCCACTCTTCGGTGATGTGGTGATAACGAACATCATGACGAGCATCGATCAGCTTGCGAAACAGGTCGGGCATGTCCAAACGCACTTGGGGCTCGACATAATCCAACACGTCGGGGGCAAACACATAAATGCCAGCACTGATGAAATGGTAAAGCGTGGGTTTTTCTTCGATGCCGCGGATGCGGCCGTTGTCGACCTCCAGACAACCGTAGGGAACGGTATAGGCGTATTCACGCGCACCCATCACAGCCTTGGCACCACTTTCACATTGGGCCACCATGGCACGCAAGTTGGTGCCCGTCAAAAGATCACCGTTCATCACGACGAAGGGATGGTTCGGGCGAGCAAAACCCGACAACGCCCCCGCCGTCCCCAAGGGTTCTCGCTCACGCAGGTACTCGATGCTGACGCCCCAACGGCTACCGTCACCGAAGTGATCTTCAATCATGTGGCCCAGGTAGTTCACGGAAATGTGAAACTTGCGAAAGCCTTGCCTGATGAGCGCTTCGATGGCCCGCTCCATCACTGGTTTGCCGCCCACCTTGAGCAGGGGCTTGGGCACACTCTCCGTGAACGGCCTGAGCCGCTCACCGCGACCACCGGCCATCAGTACCACCGGGTTCTCCAGCGGCGAGACGGAGTCAGGCTCGTCCAGGAAAAAAATGTCAACCACCCTGTAGGCGTCGTCGACTTCCGGAAGGTGACGGATCACAGCGGTGCGCATTTGCTCCCGGATTTGGACCCGGTTCTCATGCTGGCGCGTCACACGGGGGTTGGGATTCATGATGAGTTCGATCGGTGAACTCGGCCCCAGATCGGCCAGGATGGAGCGCCGAATGTCGCCGTCGGTCACGGTACCCAGCAGCTTGCCCGCTGGGTTGCAAACCAAAACAAACTTGATGTCCTGAGACTGGATGACCCTTGCTGCATCCCGAATCGGCGCATTCGGTGGCAAGGTGATTTTTTCAATGGCGGTTCGGTTTGACATGCGGAATCTAATTCAGGCCCAGGGGAAACGGGTGGTTTCGTAGGTGCCGAGCTCGTCCAGACGAACTGGGCGGCTGCCTAACTCAACGGAACGGGCGGCAGCCACCATGGCGGCCACAGCGGACCGACCGGCCTGCCCGTCTGGATAACCCCGGCCCTGCAACAAAGCAGCAATGACGGCCTGTGTAGGCCCCACATTGTCTGCTTGTGGGAAACGTGTCTCCCAACGGTCCGAGGGCATGCCATACCTGGTGACCGGCAATGTTTGGTGTTCCGGCTTGCGAGCAGTCGCCCAATAACTGCCTTCTAGTTCGTCGACAAAAAGATGGCCCCATTGCGCCGCATAGGTGACTGTCATGCCATGACCTTGGTCCGCGCCAATGCTCATCAGCAGACGGCGCCCATCGGCAGATTCAAAACGCACCTCACCCGCATGATCCGAAAACTGCGCGCCACGGGGATTGGCCAAGGTGCCGGGAGAAAACCAGGCGGTTGCGCTGACGATGTCACTGCCCGTCAACCA
The DNA here is from genome assembly GCA_031431125.1 of Burkholderiales bacterium. Lineage (GTDB taxonomy): Bacteria > Pseudomonadota > Gammaproteobacteria > Burkholderiales > Burkholderiaceae_C > JANPCX01. The sequence goes on along the minus strand of JANPCX010000031.1, from coordinate 22,386 downwards.
GCGGAACGCCTCGCAGTAGTGTGAACCGTTCATGGCCATGCCGAAACAGCCTGCCACCACATTCATGCTGCCGAGCTTGCCGAAACGTCCACCGTCGAGCTCTTTGCGGATCAGCGCGTACTGGTCCATGAAACGCATTTGATGGTTCACAGCCAGCAAACTGCCGCTCTTGTCGCAAGCCGCAATCATGGCCGAGCAGTCAGCCACCGACGTGGCGAGCGGCTTCTCGCACAGAATTGCCTTCGCACCTGACGCAGCGGCCAGCTCAACGAGGGCTCGATGCGAGTCGGCCGTGGTAGCAATCAAGACCAAGTCAACACCTGGATGGGAAGCAAACAAGGCTTCTGGACTGCTGAAACAGGCCGCGGCACCGATACCGGCCTGTGCAGCCGCTTTCTCAAGATTTTCGGGGCGCAAGTCGCAAAGACCGGCCAGTTCCAGGCCGAGGTTGCGAGCGGCCCGCAAATGGGACATGCCCATGCGGCCGGTGCCGATGAGCAAAAAACGTTTGGACATTTTTTCTGTTCAGTTGGTAAGAGGTGGACGACGCGGTGGAACGACAGAACCGCCTTGTGAAACGATGTAGGGCTCAAACCACTGCGCCAAGGCGCGGTGTCCACGATGATTCAGGTGCGTCAGATTGTAAAACAGCTCTGGGCGATCACTGAAAATTGAACTATCAAGGCAGGTTACATTTTTATACTCTAAACATATCTTATTTGTTAATTCAATTTGATACTCAACAGCCGCTCGATCACCACCTGCTTTTGATATCGCAGTCGCTAGTATAGGAGACACATAAACAAAAACTTTTCCACTCATGACTGAAACAGACGAAATGAATCGTCTCAATTCCGAAACATAGTAATCTTCAATTTTCTGAAAGTGCTGCTTGTCAGCAAAGTAAGTTGGGGGTAAGGGTGTAATTACCAGATCAGCATCGGGTTTTTCGTAAGCCTCTTCATCCCACAGAATAGATACCCAACCCAAGCCATACGGCTTCGATGCAACCAAAGACCAATAGCCAGGAAAACCCTGGTCATAAGGTAAACATCGCCTTGGAACCCTTACTGATCCAGGGCTGATGGATGCAGTAGAGTTGACCAGTGGAATCTCCACTATGAGAATAGAGGGGCGATTTTCCGAGCTGAGTGCACAAGTCGCAAAATCGGTCAATGATTGCATGCCAACCCCAATAATGCTGAGATTAGAGACTTTCCATTCTGGCAAATCGTTCGCCACCACCTTTGTATAGATAATGCGCTCTTGCCATGGATAGCCGTAGGTTACTGACGAACCAGCAAACATCACATGTGGTTTCTGTTCGGTAGCCGCGACTTTAATTACTTCCGAAACAAAAGCCGAACTGAAATTCTCCCATTTTTTATCTACGTTCGGTATCTTCCTGACATTGACAATTCGGTGCTCGTAGAAAGTGCGAAGTGCAACCACCACCACAGCGGACCATGCCAGATGGAAAGAAAGCACCAAGACACCAAGCATCGACAAAAACTTAAAGGTTGTCATTTCGATGTCAGAAATTGAAATATAGGAACTCGCTACGAACATGGCCGATGCTGGTCACCGCGAAATACAAGCAAAACGCCGCGACCAGAGGGAAAGTCAACCGTCGGCACAGCGCGAGGAACCGGATCGACGCTGGCCCGCGTACCTGCCTGAGCTGTGATTGCCTGCGAAGCCACCGCACGATTTGGAGGGAATTCGGCAAACACCAACAGCACAGAAACAGCAACAGAATCGCGGGGGGCAGCACATAGTAGATGTTCATATCTGGAATCGGGTGTGGACCGCGAAATCGAAACTCGGCGATGGCCAGCCCAAACTTCATCACGGTCGTCCACGAGTCAGCGCGAAACAACACCCACAGCGAGGCCACCGCGGTCATGGTGAGCATCCAGCAAACAAACCGGTAGGCGTAGCGAATTGCGCCCGAGTTGGTCGCCAACAACTGGCGACGCCAAGGGGTCAGAGCCCACAGGTGGTTGATTGCCACCAACACCCCATGCAGAAAGCCCCACACCACGAATGTCCAAGCAGCCCCATGCCACAAGCCAGTCAGAAAAAAGACGACCAAGACGAACACAATCTGCGCTGGAACGCCCTTGCGACTGCCCCCCAACGGAATGTAGACATAGTTTCTAAAAAACGACGACAGAGTCATGTGCCAGCGGCGCCAAAAATCAATGATGCTGGTGGCTTGGTAAGGGGAGTTGAAGTTCATCGGCAGTTTCAAACCGAACATCAGCGCCAAGCCAATCGCCATATCGGAATAGCCGGAGAAATCAAAGTAGAGCTGCAACGAATAGGCGGAGGCCCCAAGCACTGCATCTGGAAACAAGAACTCGTAGTTGGGGTTGGCCGCAAAGTCGAAGATCTGCTTCACGAAAGGCGCCAGCGAATCGGCAATGACGATTTTTTTAAACAAGCCAATGGAGAACAAGAGCACACCCACACGGAAACAAGCTGAAAAGTAGCCGCGCCTGTGGTTGGCCCGTTTGACTTGCGCCACGATGTTTTCGTACAGCACGATCGGCCCTGCAATCAAGTGCGGGAAAAACAGCACGATGAAGGCGTGGGTCTCAAGGCGCGCTGGCTGCTCTTGGCCGCGCCAGACATTGACCAAATAGGCAATCTGCTGGAACGTGAAGAACGAAATTCCCAAGGGCAAAACAATGCCTTTCAGAAAATCCGGCGTCGCGACAGCACCCTGTGTCAACGTGAGAAAAACGAACAACGAATACTTGAACCACGCGATCACCGCAAGGTTCGCTGCCACACCAACGATCATCCAGCGACGGTCTCGATTGCGGGCTATCAGATAGCCCAAGCCGCAGTTGATGCAAATGGACAGGACGATGAGGGCCAGATAGCGATAGTCCCAGTAGCCATAGAAAACCAAGGAACTCAGCGTGATCCAGGCCAACGCCAATCGCCGCGATTTTCTATGTAGAAGGTGAAAACCCACCAAAACAATGGGCAAGAAGACAAAGAGAAAATGGTACGAGTTGAAAAGCATGTTGCGAGATGGTCAATTGGCTTGCAGCAGGGCAGTCAATATCCGATCCATGGAGCCTCCATCGACCGTGCCCCATTTTTCTGCCACTGTGATTTGATCAGAAGCTGCTTTTTTGAATCCGTTGTCAATGTCGATCAAACGCAACATCGCCGCTTTGAACTCTTCGAAAGTGCGGGTCCCGACGAAGCCCGGTGCCGCGTCGTAAACATTCAAGTCGACACCATAGGCGTCGTAATTGACCACAGGCTTGCCACAGGCAATGGCCCAGCGCTGAGTGCTAGAGAAATAGCTGATGTAGATGTCGTTCTTGGGAATGAGGTCAATGACGTAATCAGATGACATGTTCAAACCCATTGCCTCCAACATCCCCCGAAGTTCGCTCGGAACTGCCGGATGCAAGGAAACCAACAAGCGGCAACCAGGCAAGGCATGGAGCCAACCCAAAACTGTTCTGCTCATCTCTTCGTATGTAGAGAATTCGCAATGCGCCGCCCGCGACGCGTGATAGCTTGTAGGCCAAGATACCAATAGCCTCAGCTCGCCGGGTTGAATAGGCTGTGGTCGTCGAAATGCCGCGCGTGCCTGCGCATCGTCTACCAAGGCCTTGGCCATCACGTCGCAATAAGGCGTGCCAGTAAGAATGAGTTTCTTCCGGGGAATTCCCTCTGAGCGGTAGAGCGCCATCATTTGGTCGCTCTCGACGAGCAACCTGTCCGCGAGTCCTCCGTGAACGATCCAGGCGTTGGACAGCGTCATACCGAGCGCTTCTCTGGCTGCTATGTAATCTTCGGGAAACATCAGAACACCTGCATGGCGCCCCTTTTTCAACCACATCGGAGCAAAAATGCGCAGCATCTTACCCAGCCGGCCCTTGGGGCGAATCACCTCTCCTTGTTGCGCTTTCTCGTCCAGAGAGTTGTCCAAGTCATGTTGCGTTCCATAACCGTATGGCAGGTCGAAGACAGGTATGCGCAGACTCCTGGCCGCAACGATCATGGCAGCAGGACCAGAGATGCCATCCTCGGACACCAAGATGGCTTTCGGTCTCCACTTGCTCAACAGCTCCTGCGCCGCGGCTAAACGAGCACCCAGGATGCGTCGATGAATGAACTGATCCCAAGGAACTTCCCGAGAAAACAACCAGACCCGAAACGGGCTGTGCATCGCTGACAAACGCAACTGCGGACGCACCTCGGGAACTGTCAAGGTGTCGAGCGCAACCGCAGGTGCGCCCCACAACCGAGCATCTTCTTCAACCTGGGCATACAGGTCGTCAACGGGGCCATCGTAGACCAGCGCCACCTGGTGCCCTCTATCCACACAATGCTGCACAAGCAAACGTTGGAGGCGGTAGCTGGTAGACGAACTGACAACGAAGAGAAAAGAGCTCATGCCTTCGCTGTTCATCGAATCAGGTCATCTGGTGCGTAAGCGTGCTGGGAGACGGTTCCCACGATGTCCCACAGTTCAACTGGGCTCCGACCTGTACCGGGCCGTTTGACTGCAATGTCTTGCACCGTGATGACCGCACCTTGGGCAATTGGACGAGACGCGACCAGACTTTTGCGTGCGACTGCCATGTTCGGAATCTCGACAGGCATGGGCACCTTGGCGCCATCGCCAAGCGCGCTCTCTATCTCCCTGATGCCATCGATCATGGCCTTGAGCTCTGCGGGTTCTGCCGAGGCCTGATGATCAGGGCCTGGCATGGCTCGGCTGAGCGTGAAGTGTTTCTCGATGAAACTGGCGCCCAACGCCACCGCAGCCAGTGATACCGCATGTCCTTCGGTGTGGTCCGAGTAACCACAGGACACGCCAAACGTGCTTCTCAACGTATTCATGGCCAGCAGATTGACCTGGTCACGCGGCGCAGGGTACTCTGTCGTGCAATGCAGTAAGGCAACATGTTCGAGAACCCGTGCGCGTGAGGCTGGATCGGCCCATGCCCGAGCAAATTCCGTTTTGGATGGCGTGGCTGTTGCTGCCTTGGAATAACCAAACGCCAGCACGCCCAAAGCGGTTTCCACATCGGCCAAGGTGGACATGCCCGTCGACAAGATCAGCGGCAACCCGGTCCGTGCTGCTGCGAGCAGCAAAGGCGCATTGGTCAACTCGCCGGAGCCGAGTTTGATGCGCCGAACACGCAATGAAACCAGAAACTCTAGGCTCTCCAAGTCAAACGGTGAGGACATGAACTCCACGCCACGCTCTGCACAATGCTGCAACAACTCTCGGTGCGCAGCCTCCGACAACTCCAGCGCCTTGAGCATGTCGAATTGAGATTGACCACCGTCGGTCAACCTCTCCTGGTAGGCCGCTTTTTGGGCCTGGCGGGTGACGAGTTTTTCAGCACGAAAGGTCTGAAATTTGACCACGTCGGCACCGGCGTCGGCGGCGGCATCAACCAGTTGATGTGCAATGGCCAGGGAACCGTTGTGGTTGACGCCTGCCTCGGCAATGATGCAAGTCCGCATGTCAGTTTCCGTGTGGTAGGTCAAAAAACGACTTCTGCAGCGTCAGCGGCAATCGTTTGAGTTGCTCTTTGATTTGCCAACCCACCCTGCCCTGTCCGTACAAGGACACCGTTTGGCCTAGGGCTTGGCGGAACTCGGGGGATTGTGCTTGTTTGAGCGCACGCTCAATGTCATCTCGCTGCTCCGCGACATCGATCACAGAGGTTGCCTTGAGCCTGCCCTTTTGCCGGTCGCCAATGTTGACCGTGGCACGTTGCAGCGCCGGGGCTTCGGTCAGTCCGCTGGAGGAATTTCCGAGCACGGCATCGGCCAGCTTCATCACACTCAAATACCGCTGCTGCCCCAGGGATACGAACGCATGACGACATGCGGGCGCCTGGGCCACAAAATCGTCAATCATCTCGATCAGCTTGCGACCACCGGTGTCGGCATTCGGGTAGGTGAATACCACTGTGGCCTCGGGGAAACGCTCCAACGCCGCCAGCAATTCAGTCATCGGCAACGCGGGATCGTCGTTGGCCAGCGTCACAGGGTGATAGGTCACCAAGAACAGCGGCGAGGCAAGTGGCACTTGCAGTGACGCTTGCAGCGCGTCACGATCCAGCCACTGCATACCGTCGAGTTGGTCCAAGCCGGGCGCACCGACATTGAACACCCGGTCGGGCGCTTCACCCATTTGAACCACGCGCTTGCGGTAGGGTTCGGCCGCCACAAAGTGCCACATCGCCATTTTGGTCAGGGCGTGGCGTATGCCTTCATCGAAGGCACCTTCCGAGGTCTCGCCGCCGTGGATGTGGGCCATGGGAATGCGCATGACCAGTGCTGCCTGTGCAGCGGCGAGAATTTCAAAACGGTCGCCGAGCACAACGAGAATGTCAGGCGACAGCCTGGTCAAGGTATCCGCAAAACCGATCACCCCCAAGCCGATCGACTTGGCGGTCGCTGCAGGGCTGTCCGCAGACAGCAACATGTCGACCCGTGCATCAATCGTAAAACCGTCGGCCTCCACCTGCCGAATGGTCATGCCAAACTCAGACGACAAGTGCATGCCTGTGGCGACAATTTGGAGTTGCAGTTCGCTATCGGCCGCGATGGTCGCAAGCAAACTGCTCAGCAAGCCGTAGTCCGCTCGCGAGCCCGTGACGACACAAATTTTGCGCGGCGTCATTGCGGTCGTTGAGCCAGTTTGGGGCTGCTCGGCAGGTTGATCAAACTGTCTTCAATGCCTTGCGCCACCGGCAGCGCAGCATGGGGGCAATCAAGGTACATCGGCAACTTGTTGAGCAGCGTCCACACAGGGCGACAGTGGAATCCAGCGTCATTGACCGCAGACAGTAAAACATCCCGCAGCTCGGCATTGGGCTGGCGAAGGCGCACCGCCACCAACCAAAAATTGCTTTCGCAGCCGCCAGGTTGCTCCACGAACTCAAAGGCGGGCAACCGCGCGAACACCTCACGATAGCGCTGCGCCAACTGGCGTTTTCTCGACAAAAAGTCCGGCAAACGTTCAAGCTGCGCACAACCCAAAGCCGCGTTGATATTGGGCATTCGGTAGTTGTAAGCAACCTCGTCATGAACAAAAGCCCAGCGGTGTGGCTTTTTGGCCGTGGTGGTGAGGTGCTTGGCTCGGCGGGCGAGTGCCTCGTCATTGGTAAGGATCGCACCGCCGCCACCGGTGGTGATGACTTTGTTGCCATTGAAACTCAGAATCCCCAACAAACCGAAAGTCCCGGTATGTCGGCCCTTGTAAGTCGAGCCCAAAGATTCGGCGGCGTCTTCCACCACGGGTAAATCGAAGGAACGTGCCACCTCCAACAAACCATCGAGATCCACTGCATGACCAAACGCGTGCATCGGAACGATGGCCGCAATTCGGCGACCGGTGGTGCGATTGCGCAAGCCACCGGCGGTTGTTTCAGCGACGTATTCAAGGTGGGCCCGCAAGGCATGCGGATCTATGCCGAGCGTGGCGTTCTCGCTGTCGACAAAATGGGGAATGGCACCCGCATGCGCGACCGAGTTTGCAGTGCCCACAAAAGACATGGCGGGCACCAGCACCTCATCACCTGGTTTGACCCCGGCCAACAACAAAGCCATATGAAGCGCAGCCGTTCCGTTGGCCACTGCCACGGCATGGCGCGCACCCGTGACCTCGACAAGCTGACGTTCAAATCCATCGACAAACTTCCCGACCGAAGAAACCCACCCGGTGTCGATACATTCCTTCACGTAAGCCCACTCGTTACCCGCGAACTCAGGTTCGTGCAAAGACAATGGTGACTCGGGTTTGCCCAAAACCTCGTGCAAGGCGGAAATCAATTCATCACAGGTCTGGCGATACAGAGCATTCATGGGTCAGATGTTGTAGCGGTCTGCTTTGTAAGTTCCAAGGTTGTTGGTGTCCAAGAACCACTGGACCGTTTCAGCAATGCCTCGTTTGAATCCGTCACGCCCCGCATAGGCCGGGCTCCAGCCAAACAGTGACGCGGCCTTCTTGTTGTCGGCCCAAAGGCGTTCGACTTCGGACTTCTCGGGTCGCAGGCGCGCTTCGTCCGTCACGATCTCAATGTCCTTGCCCATGACCTCGGCAATGAGCCGGGCGGTATCGCCGATCGAAATTTCGAAGTTGCTGCCAAAGTTCACCACCTCACCCAAACCGGCCTGGCTGTTCATGGCGGCGATGAACCCCGCAACTGTGTCTTGGACGTAATTGAAATCACGCGTTGGCGAGACCGCACCCAAGCGAATTTCTCGCGCCCCGTTGGCAATCTGGGTGATGATGGTGGGGATAACTGCCCTGGCCGATTGCCTTGGACCATAGGTGTTGAAAGGCCTGGCAATGACCACGGGCAGTCCAAAAGAGGCGTAGTAGGAATAGGCCAATTGGTCGGCGCCGATTTTGGACGCCGAGTACGGCGACTGCCCCTGCAGTGGGTGCTCTTCGGTGATGGGAACGAAACGCGCCGTACCGTAGACCTCACTGGTCGACGTGTGGATAACGCGGCCCACGCCAAGATCTCGCGCGGCTTGAAGCACATTCAACGTGCCTTTGATGTTGGTATCAACGTAGGTGTCAGGTGAGTGGTACGAATAGGGGATGGCGATCAGGGCGGCCAAGTGCAAAACCACATCGCAACCCGTCATCGCCACGCGGACGCCATTGGGGTCACGAATGTCGCCGGCAAAAACATCCAACTGTTTTCTAACCGAAGCCGGTGCACGATCGAGCCAACCCCAAGAATTGAAAGAGTTGTAGAGAACAAAGGCCCTGACATCGTGGCCTTGAGCCAGCAATGTCTCCACAAGGTGCGAGCCAATGAATCCATCGGCCCCTGTCACAAGAATTTTCACGCCTTCTCCAACGAAACGATAGCGCCGATGGTTTTGAACTCTGACAACACATCAATGCAGTGTGTCGCGCCAACTCCGGTCCCGAAAAAAACTCAGATCGCTGCACGCGCGACCCGCTGCCTCGTGATCGCTCTCGCGTGAAATTCAATGCGTTTAAAAGTCAAGCCACACCGAACATCAAGTGCCTGAGCATTGAACCGACGTGGCGCTCAAACCCAGACCAGAGGCTCGCGCTTGAGGTTCAAAAAAGCCAGACGGCGCAACAGTCAATAGCCCGGTCGACCAACAACTTCAACCCCGGAAAGTAAAAACCGCTATGTTACCAACACACGCACTAGACGGTCTCTTCAAGGCCCCCACACCATCGGCGCAAGGAGGGTATTGGACATCGATACGGCAGCCCAAACCCTCAGTCTTTTGACAGGTCATCCGGTGACTTGGTGAGTTCGTACATCGCCAGCCTTTGGTTGAGCCGCCTGACCTGCCGCTCGATGCGTGTATTGACAATGTCGGTGTGCAATGCCTTGACGATGAGCACCATCGCAGCCACAAGAAACAGCAAAGCGGGTGGGTAGCTGATGCCGACTGAAATCGCGACGCGATCAATCAACCCGGGCCACAGGCCAAGCAGCATCGCCAACCCAGCCACAACAAACCAGAAAAAACCATGCGCGAGATAGAGGTGGTCACGCCGCAGCAGCAGCAAGATGGCCGCGGTCAGTCCAAAACCGAGAATCGCTGTGGTGATTTGCAGGCTGGCCATGGATGAATGTGAACGTGGCCTTGAGATGGAGGCGCGGGCCGGAGTCGAACCGACCTACACGGATTTGCAATCCGGTGCATAACCGCTTTGCTACCGCGCCGTATTCAAGAAGACAAACCAGCAGCTTGCCAAACTACACAAGCCACTCGTTTTGCCCTAGAAAAATGGGAAGCCGAAGCTCCCCTTTTTTCTTTTTTATTTGGAGCGGGAAACGAGACTCGAACTCGCGACCTCAACCTTGGCAAGGTTGCGCTCTACCAACTGAGCTATTCCCGCATTGATTCAACTTTTTCTTGTCTGATGCCACTCAGCCAAGACCGAGATTATATGCCATTTTCTAGGCGGCTGGCAAGTCTGCCGCCCGCCTACTGCTTGACCACACCAGCAGAACTGGCGGAGAGGGAGGGATTCGAACCCTCGGTACGGGGATACCGTACGCCTGATTTCGAGTCAGGTACATTCGACCACTCTGCCACCTCTCCAGGTCGTGCATTCACTGCAAGCAGTGTTCGGCAGGGCCGCCGCCGAAGGGCGTGATTCTACGTCACGCCGGGTCTCAAGCGGCCTTCAGGCAGTCGACGCCGCCCATGTAGGACCGCAGTGCCTCTGGAACAGTGACCGATCCATCGGCGTTTTGGTAGTTCTCGAGCACTGCCACCAAGGCGCGACCCACGGCCAAACCAGAGCCGTTCAGCGTGTGCACCAAGTCGTTGCGACCCTGGGCGTTTTTGAAGCGGGTTTGCATGCGGCGCGCTTGGAAGGCTTCGCAGTTCGAGCAGCTGCTGATTTCGCGGTAGGTGTTTTGCGCCGGCAACCACACCTCCAGATCAAACGTTTTGCTGGCACCAAAACCGATGTCACCGGTACACAAAGACAGCACGCGGTAGGGCAAACCCAGCTTTTGCAAAACCGCTTCGGCGTGGCCCACCATCTCGTCCAGCGCCGCGTAGGAGTGGTCGGGGTGGACGATTTGCACCATCTCGACTTTGTCGAACTGGTGCTGGCGAATCATGCCGCGCGTATCGCGCCCTGCACTGCCTGCCTCGGAGCGAAAACACGGGCTGTGGGCGGTGAGTTTGATCGGCAGTTGCTCCATCGCCAACACCTGCTCGCGCACGCTGTTGGTGAGAGAGATTTCCGATGTGGAAATGAGGTACTGCTGCTCTTGTTCTTCATCACCCCCACGGCTGACCCAGAACATGTCTTCTTTGAACTTGGGCAACTGGCCTGTGCCTTCCAGCACCTCGCGGTTCACGATGTAGGGCGTGTAGCACTCGGTGTAACCATGCTGCGAGGTTTGCAAATCCAACATGAACTGCGCGAGCGCGCGGTGCAAACGGGCCACAGGTCCACGCAAGAACGAGAAACGCGAACCCGACAACTTGGCGCCGGTGTCGAAATCCAGGCCCAGCGGCGCGCCCAAGTCCACATGGTCTTTGACAGCGAAATCGAAAGTTTTGGGCGTGCCCCAGCGGCGCACTTCCACATTGGCCGATTCATCGCTGCCCACAGGCACGCTGTCATGCGGTAAGTTGGGCAGGGCCATCAGCATGTCAGACAGCTCGGTCTGAATCACCTCCAAACGTTGCGCCGAGTTGGTCAGTGTTTCACCGAGACCCGCGACTTCAGCCATCACCGCAGTGGTGTCTTCGCCCTTGCCTTTGAGTTGGCCAATTTGTTTGGACAGGCTGTTGCGTTTGGCTTGCAATTCTTCGGTGCGGGTTTGAATCGCCTTGCGTTCGTTTTCCAGCGACTGGAAACGTTCCACGTCCAAGAATGGCTGGGGCGATTTGCGGCGCTCCAAGCGGGCGAGCACGTCGGGCAGGTCTTTGCGCAGTTGGGTGATGTCAAGCATGAAAGGATACTCAGGTGTGTTCGGTGGTGATGGTGCGGATGTCGCTCAATGCGCCGGTGGCAACTCGGCCATGGACTTGTCGCCCAGGCCCATGGGCAGCGGAAAGGCAATGGTTTCCTTGACGCCAGGCAGGTTGCGAACGGAGACTGCGCCCAGGGTTTTGAGTCGGTCAATCACTTGTTGTACCAGGATGTCTGGCGCCGACGCGCCGGCCGTGAGCCCCACACGGCGTTTGTCTTGCAGCCAATGGGCCTGGATGTCCGATGCGGCGTCCACCATATAGGCCGGTGTGCCCAAACGTTCGGCCAACTCGCGCAAGCGGTTGCTGTTGGAACTGGCGGGGCTGCCCACGACGATGACCACATCCACCGCAGGCGCCATCACCTTCACGGCGTCTTGGCGATTCTGGGTGGCGTAACAAATGTCTTGTTGTTTGGGCTCGCGCACTTTGGGAAAGCGCTGCTTCACGGCCCGCAGAATTTCCGCCGCATCGTCAACTGACAAAGTGGTTTGCGTCACGACGGCCAATTTCTCTTCTTGGGCAACTTGCAGCTTCGCCACATCGGCCACGTCTTCCACGAGGTAGATACCCTCGTTCAGCTGGCCCATGGTGCCCTCCACCTCCGGGTGGCCTTTGTGGCCAATCATGACGAAGTCGTAGCCCTCTTTGTGCATCTTGGCCACTTCCACATGCACCTTGGTCACCAAGGGGCAGGTGGCATCAAACACATTGAAGCCGCGTGCATCGGCTTCCATGCGAACGGCTTGTGACACGCCATGGGCGCTGAACACCAAGGTCGCGCCGGGCGGCACATCGGCCAGGTCTTCGATGAAGATGGCGCCTTTGGCTTTGAGGTCGTTCACCACATAGGTGTTGTGCACGATTTCATGGCGCACATAAATGGGCGCACCAAATTTTCGGATGGCCCGTTCAACGATTTCAATGGCGCGGTCCACGCCCGCGCAAAAGCCGCGCGGTTCGGCCAACATGACGTCCATGACGTCACCGCTCAACGGGGTGGTGGTTGTGTTCATCAGAGCACTCCAATCACATGCACTTCAAAGGTCACGGGCTGCCCTGCCAGGGGGTGGTTGAAATCAAACAGCAACCAGTCGGGACCCACCTCACGCACCAACCCCGCGTAAACGCCTTGGCCGTCGGGAGTTGGAAACTGCACGACATCACCCGGCGTGTAAACCTCGTCAGGGTCGCCCAGCTCGTTGAGCAGGCTGCGTTTGACCCGCTGCAGCATCTCAGGGTTGCGCGGGCCAAAGGCCTCGCCTGCGGGCAAGTCAAACGCGGTGCGCACACCCTCGTTCAAGCCCAGCAGGCGCTGCTCCATCGCCGGTGCCAACTCGCCCGTGCCCAGGGACAAGGTGGCGGGTTGGTCGTTGAAGGTGTTGACGATGTCGGTGCCGTCGGGGCCGGCCAATCGGTAGTGCAGGGTTAAGAATGACCCAGCTTGGATGGTGTTCAATGGAATTCCTGTTTGTTCGCGGCCAAGGCACAGCTTGGACGCGGGTTCGATAGACTGAGGCCAATTTTACGGGCCTGCCCACCCAAACGTCGTTATCACCATGGTGCTCAAAGACCTACCGCCTGAATCACGCCCACGGGAACGCTTGTTGACCCTGGGCCCCGGTGCGCTCTCTGACGCTGAACTCATCGCTTTGTTGCTGCGCACAGGCTTCAAAGGCATGTCGGTGGTGGCCTTGGCGCAGCACCTGCTCGACAGCTTTGGCGGCATCCACGGCCTGCTGCGCGCCCGGCCCGACGACCTCAAGCGCATCAAAGGCCTGGGGCCAGCCAAACGCGCCGAGGTGACCGCCGTTTTAGAGATTGCCCGTAGGGCCATGGTGCAAGAGTTGTCCACCCGACCCATCTTCGAGTCGCCACAAAAGGCCAAAGACTTTGCCCGCATGCAGCTCGGGGGTTTGGGGCACGAGGTATTTGTATTGATGTGCCTGGATGCCCAACAACAGCTGCTGAGTTGGGATGAACTCTTCAAAGGCACGCTCACCCACACCGCCGTTTACCCGCGTGAAGTGGTCAAACGTGCCTTGCAAGTGCACGCCCATTCGGTGGTGTTGGTGCACAACCACCCTTCTGGCGTGGCCGAGCCCTCACGGGCTGACGAAGCACTGACCCAGCGTTTGAAACAGGCGCTGGCCCTGGTCGACGTGCAAGTGCTAGACCACCTGGTGGTGGGCCACGGCGACGTGGTGTCCATGGCGGAACGCGGATTGGTCTGACATGAAAAAGCCGCGTGTTTCGCCTTCTTGGACTGCACTGACAGAGTTGACCGGGCTCAAGAAGACGCTCGCAGAAGCGGCGCGGGCGGCCATGTTTCAAGCCCAAGCAGCGCGCGAACGGGCCGCAGTGGCTGAGCGTGAACGAAATTTGTTTGCGCTCAGCGTTGGCGCTGTCACCCCTTTGCCGAAAAAAAGCCGTTCGCATTCGCCTGCACGACCCCAACCCCTGCCCGAGCCTCGGCAGCGCACGCTGGATGAGGCGTCGGTGTTGGTCGAGGCGCTGTCAGACGACTTCGATGTGGAGTCCTTGCTGGACACCGACGCCGCGCTGTCCTTCAGGCGCCGCGGCGTCGGGCCCGAGGTGACGCGCAAGCTGCGCCGCGGTGTCTGGGCCATACAAGCGCAGCTTGATTTGCACGGCCTGCGCCGCGATGCCGCTCGCCAGCAACTGGCCGAGTTTTTCCGCGAGGCCACACGCCAAGGCCTGCGCTGCGTGCGTGTCATCCACGGCAAAGGCAACGGCTCACCGGGCCGCGAGCCTGTGCTCAAAGGCAAAGTGCGCAGCTGGTTGGTGCAAAAAAACGAGGTCATGGCGTTTACCCAGGCCCGCGCTTCCGACGGCGGCAACGGCGCGCTGCTGGTGCTCTTGCGACCGTCTACACCAGACTCCGCAAAGCATCGTGCAAATATGGCAGCCTGACCTCACCCCCAAACCAGCATGGACTTTCGCCACCTCCGCAGTTTTGTGCGTATTGTCGACCTGGGCAGCCTGTCGCGCGCGGCGGTGTCTTTGCATGTGGCGCAGCCTGCGCTGAGCCAACAAATCGCCAAACTGGAAGCCGAGGTCAAGGGTCAGTTGCTCAACCGCAGCAGCAAGGGCGTCACGGTGACGCCAGCGGGGCAAGAGCTGTATCGGTTTGCCGTGGCCATCTTGCGGCAGGTGGACGATGCCAAAAGCGCTATTCAAGACACCGTGGCAATGCCTGCGGGTCGCGTGGCACTGGCTTTCCCGATCAGTCTCACCGCCTCAATTGCGCTGCCTTTGCTGCAAGCGGTGCGTGCGCGGTATCCGAAGATAGAACTGCAAATTTTTGAGGAGCTCAGCGGCACCATCGCCGATCAAGTACTCCTTGGCCGCTTTCACGCGGGCTTGGTATTTGACGACGGGCAACTCCAGGGCTTGGAAGCCCTGGCGGTGTTGCAAGAGCGCCTTTTTTTGGCGGTTGCCCCTGATTCGCCCTGGGCCCAGCGCAAGTCGGTCAGTTTGAAAGACGTGGCTCGCCTGCCCATGGTCATTCCCAGCCCTCCCCATGGGGTGCGCTTGCTGGTCGACTCAGCCTTGCAAAAAATCGATGCGCGCTTGGAACACATCGTGGCCGAAATCAGCTCGCTGACCCTGATGAAACAGGCCGCGGCTGCGGGTCTGGGAGCCACCGTGTTGTCCTGGCCCAGCATGGCGCAGGAACTCACAGACGGGCAACTGGTGGCAGTGGAGATTTCCCGGCCATCGCTGGCCCGCACCGCCATGGTCTGCGTTTCGCCGTCCATCCCGCGTACCCGAGCCACGGAATGTGTGCTCGACACGCTGGTGCAGGTCATTCATCAAACCGCACAAGCGGCGAGCTGGCGAGGGGTCAAGCCCTTGGCGACGCACTGGGCGGCCGCAGGGGGTTGAACGCCAGAACGAGTACTGCGTTTCACCCAAACGTTGACAAATGAAATCGATGGGTCCGTTTGCCAGGCTAGGCGCAAACCACAGCGATACCCCGTGGTATCGCGCGGATTTGCAACGACGCATGGCGAGCGAAGACGCGATTTCATTTCAACGTTTTGGTGAAACGCAGTACCAGGCCCCCTCACAGAGCCATCGCTTTTGCTTATGGCTTTAGCGCCAATTTGTATTTGTTCTTTTTGCGGTTGAGTTCTAACATCGCCCCCCACGACAACACCTACCCGGTGCAATGTCGCGTGCAGCACCCTACCCGGGGGGCTGCTTTTTCACCGTGACCCGTGGACGATCCCATGCCGCCAACCGAACTTGCCAGCCCCCCTTCCCCTCCTGTATCCACCACGCCGCACCTGTCTAAGCGCACGACGCTGGGCGACAAGTACCTGCTCACCAGCGGCCGCATTTATTTGTCCGGCATTCAAGCCTTGGTGCGTCTGCCTTTGTTGCAGCGCTGGCGTGACCAAGCGGCGGGTTTGAACACAGCGGGTTTCATCTCCGGTTACCGCGGTTCTCCGCTGGGGGGGATTGGACGAAGCCCTGTGGAAAGCGCAGCCTCATTTTGCGCAGCACCACATCAAATTTCAACCCGGTGTGAATGAAGACCTCGCGGCCACCGCGGTGTGGGGCAGCCAGCAAGTGGATTTGATCGGCCCCAGCCGCTACGACGGCGTGTTCGGGCTTTGGTATGGCAAGGGCCCCGGCGTGGACCGCAGCGCCGACGTGCTCAAACACGGCAACCATGCGGGCACGAGCCGACACGGTGGTGTGCTGCTGGTGGCGGGTGACGACCACGGGGCTTACTCCTCCACCCTGCCCCACCAGAGCGACCATATTTTTTCGGCCTGCATGATCCCCATGCTCTACCCGTGCAATGTGCAGGAGTACATCGAGCTCGGACTGCATGGATGGGCGATGTCGCGTTTCTCTGGCTGCTTCGTGGGCTTCAAGGCGCTGGCCGACACCGTCGAATCGAGCGCCTCGATCGATGCCGACCCGAGCAAGCTGCAGATCATCCTGCCGCAAGATTTCGTCATGCCACCGGGCGGGCTCAACGCCAGACTGTCGACCGCCACCTTGGGCCTGCAAGCACGCAATCAAGAAGCCTTGATGCAGGACTACAAAATTTACGCCGCTTTGGCTTACGCCCGCGCCAACCGCCTCAACCGCACCATGATCGACTCCGACAAAGCGCGGCTGGGCATCGTGGCATCCGGTAAGTCTTACCTCGATGTGCTGGAGGCCCTGGAGGAGTTGGGCATCGACGAGCGGGTGGCGCAGGACATCGGCATCCGCGTCTTCAAAGTGGCCATGCCCTGGCCGCTGGAGCCGGAGGGGGTGCGCGAATTTGCGCGCGGTTTGGAAGAAATTTTGGTGGTGGAAGAAAAACGCCAAATGGTGGAATACCAGCTCAAAGAGCAGCTCTACAACTGGCGCGAAGACGTGCGCCCGCGCGTGATCGGAAAGTTTGACGACAAAGGCGAGTGGGTGCATCCGCGCGGCGAATGGTTGCTCACGAGCAAGGTCGATTTTTCGGTGGCGCAGTTGGCACGCGTGATCGCCCAGCGCATTGCACGTTTTCACCAAAGCGACCTCATCAAAACCCGTTTGGCATTTTTGGAAGCCAAAGAGTCGGTGCTGCAAAAAGCGATTCAAACCCCGACCCGGCCCGCGTATTACTGCTCGGGATGCCCGCACAACACCTCCACCAAAACACCCGAGGGCAGTTTTGCACTGGCGGGCATTGGCTGCCATGTGATGGCCACCGCCATCTACCCCGAGTTCAACAAAACCACCACCCACATGGGTGGTGAAGGTGCCCCCTGGATAGGCCAAGCACCGTTCTCGGGTGTGAACCATGTGTTTGCCAACCTGGGCGACGGCACCTACTTCCACTCCGGCTATTTGGCCATTCGCGCCGCGATTGCAGCCAAGGTCAACATCACCTACAAAATTTTGTTCAACGATGCGGTGGCCATGACAGGCGGCCAGCCGTTTGACGGCCCCTTGAACGTGCCGATGATCGCCAACCAGGTGGCCGCAGAAGGCGTGCAGCGCATCGCCTTGGTGACCGACGACCTGAGTCGCTATGCCGACCGCAGCCGCCTGCCCCACCACGTCACCCTGCACGACCGCAAAGACAAGGACGCGGTGCAGCGCGAGCTGCGTGAGGTGGCGGGCACCACGGTGTTGATTTACGACCAAACCTGCGCCGCAGAAAAACGCCGCCGCCGCAAAAAGGGCGAATACCCCGACCTGCCCAAACGGTTGCTCATCAACGAAGCCGTCTGCGAAGGCTGCGGTGACTGCGGCGTGCAGTCCAACTGCACCTCCTTGTTGCCCTTGGAAACTGAACTGGGCCGCAAGCGCCAAATCGACCAGTCGTCGTGCAACAAAGACTATTCCTGCGCGAACGGGTTTTGCCCGAGTTTTGTGACCGTGCTCGGCGGTCAGCTCAAAAAACCCAAACGCGTCGACGCCGGTGCCAGTGCGGCTGCGGTCAGTTTTTCCGCCTTGCCCACACCCCAACTCCCGCCACTGAACGTGCCGTTCAACATCTTGATCACCGGCATTGGCGGCACCGGTGTGATCACCATTGGCGCCTTGATGGGCATGGCCGCGCACTTGGAAGGCAAAGGTGCTTCGGTGCTGGACATGACGGGCATGTCGCAGAAAAACGGTGCGGTCACCTCCCACGTGCGCCTGGCCGCACACCCCGAGATGATTCGCGCCCAGCGCATTGCCACCGGCGAGGCCGATTTGCTGTTGGGCTGCGACATGCTCGCTGCAGGCTCGCACGACGCCATCTCAAAAACCCGCCCCGGCCGCACACGCGCCGTCATCAACACCCATGAACAACCCACGGGCGAATTCACCAAGTCACCCGACTGGCAGTTCCCCCAAGCATCGGTGCAAGGGCTCATCAACGAAGCGGTGGACAACGCCGCCGAGTTTGTGGATGCGACGCGAATTGCAACGGCATTGATGGGCGACTCCATCGCAGCCAACCTCTTCATGTTGGGGTTTGCCTGGCAACGAGGCCGCGTGCCTTTGCTGGAAGCCTCATTGATGCAAGCGATTGAACTCAACGGCGTGGCCGTGAAAGCCAATCAGCAGGCGTTTCTATGGGGCCGCCGTGCGGCGGTCGATTTGAATGCGGTGACCGCGCTGGCCATTCCCGACCAGCCCATCGTATTGACCTTGCCTCCAACGACCGAGACCCTGATCCGTCGCCGTGTTGCTCTGCTGGCAGACTATCAAAACGCCGCCTATGCCAAGCGTTATGAAACCTTCATCGCCGACGTCAAGGCCAAGCTCGCACACGCGAACCTCGGCAAAGAAGGCGACAAGGTGCTGCGGGCAGTGGCCCAGAACCTCTACAAACTCATGGCCTACAAAGACGAGTACGAAGTCGCCCGTCTCTACACCGACCGCCAATTCCAAGACCAGTTGCGCAACACCTTTGAGGGGCCCATCCGTCTCCGGTTCAACCTCGCGCCGCCATTGCTGGCCAAGAAGAATGCGCAGGGGCACTTGGTGAAACAGGAATACGGTGCATGGGTATTCCAAGCCTTCAAGTTACTCGCCAAACTCAAAGGCTTGCGGGGCACCGCATTCGATGTGTTTGGCTACCACCCGGAGCGCCGGATGGAGCGCGGGTTGATCGACTGGTACCAGGATGCAGTCAACGCCGCCTTAGGTGACCCCCTTGAGGGCCAAGCCGACAGAGTCCTGGCCATTGCCAAACTGCCCGAGCAAATACGCGGCTTTGGGCATGTAAAGCAGGCCAGCGTAGAACGAGCCCAAGCGCAGCTGGTTTCACTGCAAACCGCCACAGGCAAGACCGCCGCCATGGAGTTCGCGGCATGAGCCATCACGTCAGACCCACCACGCCGGAGTTGACTGGGCTGACCTGTCGCGAGCGAGAAGTGCTGCAGCTGCTGGCCTTGGGTTTGCCATTGGCGACGATTGGGCTGCAGCTGGGCATCAGTCGCCGCACCGTCGACAGCCACTGCCGAAACATCAGACGCACGCTGAATTTGTCGGGGCGTGCGAGCCTCGCGTTTGATGCCGCGCAGTGGCGCCCCGTAAAAAGTATGCCGATTGAAGACGGTGGAGGCCCATCCACCACGCCCACCAGGAGTTCTGCCCATGTCCACCGAAACGACCACCACGGCGCTCAAACGCAGCGCGCCCCTTGAGTTGTTGCAAGCCTTACGTTCCCGGTTTGCCGGCAACTTCAGCACCGGCGAGTCCATTTGCGACCAGCATGGTCGCGACGAATCGCCCTACCCCACGATGGCTCCCGATGCGGTGGTGTTTGCCGAGTCCACTCAGGACGTGGTGGACGCGGTGACCTTCTGCGCCGCGCACAAGGTGCCCATCATTGCCTACGGTGCGGGCTCATCGATTGAAGGCCATGTGCTGGCCATTCATGGCGGCATCAGCATTGATGTCTCCAAAATGAACCACGTGGTGTCGGTCGACGTGGACGACCTGACGTGCACCGTTCAAGCGGGTATGACCCGCATGCAACTGAACTCCGAGATTCGGAACACGGGTTTGTTCTTCCCCATCGACCCAGGGGCTGATGCCTCGCTCGGTGGCATGACGGCCACAAGAGCTTCTGGAACGAACGCGGTGCGTTATGGAACGATGCGCGAGAACGTGGTCGCCGTCAAAGTGGTGACAGCCGACGGGAAAGTCATCACCACCGCAGGTCGCGCCAAAAAGTCGTCCGCTGGATATGACCTGACCCGCTTGTTTGTGGGCAGCGAAGGTACCTTGGGCGTGATCGTCGAAGTCACGGTCAAGCTCTATCCACAACCCGAAGCGGTCTCCGCCGCTGTGTGCACCTTTCCGGACGTGGCGGCGGCGGTGAACACTGTGATTCAGAGCATTCAAATGGGTGTGCCCCTGGCACGCGCCGAACTGCTGGACAGCCTGACCGTACGCGCCGTGAATCTCTACAGCAAAACCACCTTGGCTGAGCAGCCCATGCTGTTCTTGGAGTTCCATGGCAGCCCCGCCAGCGTCAAAGAACAAGCGGAAACCGTACAAGACGTCGCCTCCAGCAACGGCGGAGAAAACTTTGAATGGGCGGTGAACCCCGAAGACCGCACCCGCTTGTGGAACGCCCGTCACCACGCCTTCTTCGCTTGCTTGCAGTTGAAACCAGGTTCTCGCGCCTTCACAACCGACGCCTGCGTTCCCATCTCTAAACTGGCCGAGTGCATTGCGCAAACCGCAGACGATGTGAAGGCTTCTACCTTGCCGGCACCGATCTTTGGTCATGTCGGTGATGGCAACTTCCACTGCGTGATCGTGGCCGACCCCAACAACCCGGCCGAAATGGAAGAAGCCGAGCGGCTCAACCAACGTGTCATGCGACGCGCCTTACGGCTTGGCGGCACCTGCACTGGCGAGCACGGTGTGGGGTTACACAAAATGGGCTTGTTGTTTGATGAGCATGGTGCTGACGCCATGGAATTGATGCGCCGGGTGAAGGTCGCATTTGACCCGCTGAACATCATGAACCCGGGCAAGCTCGTGGCAGCGTGATTTCCCCGTTCGACCCAGGTCGAATGAATTGCCTCCGTCGCCACAGGCTGGGTCACCCCCGGGCTTGTAGGCTTTGCGCTCAACGTTTTCCCACAAGGAAACCATCATGATCAGAAAACTCGCACTCGGACATTGCGCAGCCCTGTTGTTGACCTTGGCCCCGCAGGCAGGTGCACAAGACTTCAAAAACACCATCTATGTGGGCCAGGTGTCTCCACTGACTGGCCCTGCCGCTTCAATTGGTACACCCCTGACGCAAGGTTCCGCGCTCGCGGTGCGCAAGGTCAACCGGCAAGGCGGTGTCAACGGCGCCAAATTGGTGCTGCTTGACAAAGATGATGGATTCAACGCCAAGCGCACCGTTGAAGGCGTACAAAGTTTGTTGACTGACAAGGACAAGCCCGTCGTCGCTTTGATCAATGTGGTGGGATCACCCAACAGTGGGGATCTCATCGCGCAAGGACTTCTCAAATCAAGCGATCTGAGTGTGGTGGGCGCATTCACAGGCTCTACGAGCGTGCGTGAGATGAAAAGCCCCCATCTCTACTTCGTGCGTCCAGGTGTCGCAGGTGAAGCGGAGCACATCGTCAACCACTTTGTGACCTTGGGTTTGGAGCGCATTGCCCTGGTTCATCCAGAAGATACCTTTGGCCGCGATGCCTTGGCCCAAGTTACCAAGGCCCTCACCGCCCGCAACCTGGCATTGGTGGTGGTAGGAACCTACCTTCCCGCAACCACGGATCTGAGCAATGCGGTATCCACCATGTTGGACAAGAAGCCCCAAGCCATCGCCATCTTCGCCACCGGTGCCGCATCGGCGAAATTCATCACAGCCTACCGCGAGCGCGGCGGTGGCGCCATGCTGACCGCCAGCTCTTCGACCAGCGCCGATCATTTGATCAAGGTGGTATCAAAAGAACATGTGCGCGGCGTGGGTGTGCTCCAAGTGGTGCCGCCTTTGTCCAAAGAAGCCATGCCCTTGGTCAAGGAATACCTGCTCGCCCTGAAGCAATACGGTGATCCTGACTGGACGCCGTCTGCCTATGGGCTGGAAGGGTATGTATCAGCCAAGGTTTTGATTGCGGCTTTGAGCCGTGTTTCGGGACCACCCACGTCAGCTTCGGTGACAGCAGCGCTGGCCCGCATGGGCACCTTAGATTTCGGTGGAATGGCGTTGGACTTCAGCAAAGGTCGCCGAGAAGGCGGGCAACGAATTG
Organism: Burkholderiales bacterium; assembly: GCA_031431125.1. Lineage (GTDB taxonomy): Bacteria > Pseudomonadota > Gammaproteobacteria > Burkholderiales > Burkholderiaceae_C > JANPCX01. Next base: position 148 of record JANPCX010000031.1, on the reverse strand, counting down.
AAATTGGTGTGATCTCAAGTGACGGCAAGTTGCGAAACTAGGGCCTGTTAACACTAAAGATACCAGATACGTTGTTCTTCAAAAGGCCTTGAGCAAGGCGCAAAAAGAAGCCGGGGCGAAGGTATTGCAAGCAATTTCCACGACGCAG
>JANPCX010000030.1:0-51791 GCA_031431125.1 Burkholderiales bacterium | reverse complement strand
TGTGTGCGAAGCACACCCCTTAGATCCTGGGTCAATGGTCTGCTGTGTGAGCGGTACCCACAGGTACGACACACAGTGCCACATGCGCGTGCAACGCAGGCAAGCAGTAAAAAACTTTGCACAAACGGGATTGGTGTCCCGGGTCCCTTGTGATTCCCACTCGCTGCGGCGTTTGGGATGGACAGAAACACTTACCGAATTTTTGGCACCACGTTCTTTTCTTTGTTTTTTTGTCTCACCCGTCTATTGCTCTGCTGTTTTGTGAAGAGGTACCTCATGCGTGATCTGAACCACGATTTCAAAAACCTGGTCCGTCGCAACCGCGATGGCTCGTTTGCCACTCAGCATGACCGAGAGGTCGTACTGAACTTGATCGCCAATCAATTGCATGAGGGCGGGTTTCGGCATCTGCGCGCCACGGGCGTGCGCTCTAAACATGTCGAATACCTCGTTCAGCGTTGGCACAAGGAAGGTATCGGCACGGGTACCTTCAAGAACCGAATGAGCGACTTGCGCTGGTTGGCCGAGAAGATTGGCAAGCCAAACATCGTGGCGCGCGAGAACGCGGCCTATGGCATTGCGAATCGGCGGCATGTAACGAATGAATCCAAGGCGCGGGTGTTGGAGGTCGCACGTCTTGAGGCGGTGACCGACCCATACACGGTGTTGTCGCTGCGGCTGCAAGAAGCCTTTGGTCTGCGGCGGGAGGAAAGCATCAAGCTACAACCCGTTTGGGCGGACCGGGGCGAGGTGTTGCGCCTGAAAGCCAGTTGGACCAAGGGCGGCAAAGAGCGGGAGGTTCCGATTCTCACTGAAGCGCAGCGTGCGGTATTGGATGATGCCAAGCAGTTGGTAGCGTCAGTGAAGGGCACCGCTTGCGCCACTCGCAGTTTGATCCCCGAAGGCATGTCCTACCGCGACCAACTCAACCGCTTCAAAGCGCAAACGGCCAAAGCGGGAATCGACCGGGTGCATGGACTGCGGCACCAATACGCGCAGCGGCGGTATCAGCAGCTCACGGGCTGGAAGGCACCAGCGGCAGGCGGGCCGACTTCCAAGCAGCTCAGTGCGAGTCAAAAGACGCAGGATCGTGAAGCGCGACTTGTGGTCTCACGCGAGCTGGGTCATGAGCGCGAGCAAATAACTTCGGTTTATTTAGGCCGCTGAACCCGGTGCAAGTGCATAGGGTGGCAGCGGTGGTCGATACGGTCTGGTCACGCTGCCTGTTCCGCACCAGACTTTCTTTTGATAGGCAGCACTTTCACATTGGAGGCCAACGCATCCAGCTGGTTGGCCCAGGCTTGCATCATCTCGGCTCGGCGCTCCAGGTGGACGCCGCGCAGGTAGGCGGCGTCGGTCAAGTTGTCTTTGGCGTGGGAGAGTTGGGTCTTGATGATTTCGATGGGGTAACCGAGTTCTTCCAGGCTGGTGGATACGGCGGCACGCAGGCCATGGCCGGTGAGTTTTCCGCCATAACCCATCTTTTTGAGGGCCTGCAAGACGATGTTCTCGCTTGCCATGGATTGGTGCATGGGCGAGGGGAACATGTAGCGGGACTCGGCACCGTTGAGTTTCATTTCTTCCCGCAGCAGGGCCACCGCTTGGCTCGGCAAGGGCACGACATGAATGCGACGCTTTTTCATACGCTCTGCCGGAATGCGCCAGATCGCAGCGTCCAGGTCGAACTCTTCGGGCGTCGCACCCCGCACTTCGCCAGTGCGGCAGCCTGTCCACAGAATCATGCGGATGATGCCCAAGGTGCTGGGGTGGCCGGGGTAGGTGGAGAGGGTCTTGAGGAAGTCAGGCAAGCCAGCCGGGCCGATGCTGGCGAAGTGGGCTCGGGTGGGGGCTTCAAAGGCACCTTGGGTGTCACGCACGGGGTTGTCGGCGCGTCTGCCGGTTTGTACCGCGTAGGCCAGCACGGCGCTGACGCGCTGGCGAACCCGGCGCAGGGTTTCAAGTTTGCCTGCGGTCTCCAGGGGTTCGAGGATGCGCATGATGTCTTGCGCGGTCAGGCTCGATATGGCGCGTGCGCCGATCTTGGGCAACACATAGTCGCGCAGGCTTTGCCGGTTTTGCTCGAAATGGCCTTCGGTCCATTTTTTGGACTTTTTGGTCATCCATTCGTCGGCGACCACGGCAAAGGTTTGCAAGGCGGCGTTGATGCGCTGGGCTTTTTGTTCGCGTCCGTTTTGCACTGGGTCGATGCCGTCGCGCACCAGGTTGCGGGCGTCACCCGCCTTTTGGCGTGCGCGGCTCAAGGACACATCGGGGTACTCGCCCAGGGCGAGCAAACGCTCACGGCTCGCAAGGTGGTATTTGAGTCGCCAGTGTTTTGCGCCGGTGGCACGAATCAGCAGGTACAGGCCTCTTCCGTCATGCAATTTGCGGTCAGCGGCGACACCCTCGCGCAGGGCAGGCTTGGCACTGCGAACAGCGGCATCACTCAGGGCTTCGATGAGCTTCTTGGGCATGGGGAACTCCTAAGAACCGTACCCCATAAGGTACCCCCAAGAAATTGCACTGTCAAGAAACGGAGTGGGACGCTAAAAAAGACAAAACCCGCGTGAACACTGGGGTTCAGGCGGGTTCTGGGTCGTCTTGGGACGACTTGAAATGATCAACTGGCGGAGAGAGCGGGATTCGAACCCGCGGGGGGCTATTAACCCCCACACGCTTTCCAGGCGTGCGACTTAAACCGCTCATCCATCTCTCCGAAGCCCATGATTCTAACCGACGGTTTGAGGACCGCCGTGTTGACGGGTTCTCATGCGGCCACGAGTGCGTGTGCTTGCAGCACGCGCAAATCCACGAACTTCAAGGCTTGGATGTGGGTGCTCTCCAGCACCACGGGAGGTGCCAGGTCGGCTTGCTGAGCTTGTACCCAGCGCAAGGCACACAGGCACCAGCGGTCGCCTGGTTTCAAGCCACGAAAGCGGTACTCGGGCCGCGCGGTGCTTAGGTCGTTGCCTTGCGCCGCAGAAAACTCCAAAAACTCTTTCGTGACCTTGACGCAAATGACGTGGTTGCCAAGATCGTCCGCCTGGGTGTTGCAGCAGCCATCTCGAAAGTAGCCCGTCAACGGGTCGTAAGAGCAGGGGACCAGCTCCTTGCCCAATACGTTCAGCGCCATGTTCATGGCGTGCCGGGGGTTTTGTGTTTCATGATGGTCATGGCCGTGCCGATGAGGGCAGACACTTCACTCATATTGCCGGGAACAATCATGGTGTTGTTCTTCTGGGCCAAATGGGCGTAGGCCTCGACCGCTTTCTCAGCCACCTTCAATTGCACCGCCTGCTCGCCGCCGGGTGAGCGAATGGCTTCGGCGATTTTTCGGATGGCTTCTGCAGTGGCCTCAGCCACCGCCACGATGGCGGACGCTTGACCCTGGGCATTGTTGATCTCTGCTTGGCGTTGGCCCTCAGAGCGGGCAATAAACGCTTCACGTTCGCCGGTTGCGATGTTGATCTGCTCTTGTTTGCGGCCCTCAGACGCTGCAATCAAAGCACGCTTTTCGCGCTCGGCAGTGATCTGCGCTTGCATGGAGCGCAGGATCTCTGCGGGCGGTGTGAGGTCTTTGATCTCGTACCTCAGCACCTTCACGCCCCAGTTCATTGCCGCTTCGTCCAGGGCGTTGACCACCGAGGCGTTGATGGAATCGCGCTCTTCAAAGGTTTTGTCGAGCTCCATCTTGCCGATAACGGAGCGCAGCAGGGTTTGCGCCAGCTGGGTGATGGCAAAGATGTAGTTGCTGGAGCCGTAGCTTGCACGCATCGGGTCGGTGACTTGGAAATAAATGATGCCGTCGACTTGCAGCTGGGTGTTGTCGCGTGTGATGCACACCTGGCTGGGGACGTCGAGTGGCACTTCTTTGAGCGAGTGTTTGTAGGCCACACGTTCGATGAAGGGCACGACGAACTTCAGTCCCGGAGTCAAGGTGCGGTCGTACTTGCCCAGGCGTTCCACGACCCACGCGTTTTGTTGGGGAATGATTTTGAATGTGCGAACAATGAAGATGATCGCAATGATGCTTATGACGAGTGCTATTTCCATGATGGGCGTGTCTCGGTGTGTTGACGAAAGATTCAGGTAGGAGGTGCGGTCGAGGTCTGTGCTGTCAGCACCAAGTGATTGCCTTCGACCGCGCTGACGATGTAGTCGCTGGCCGCGCTGTCTGAGCCCGGTGCCAAACGTGCAGACCACGTGGAACCGCGGTAACTCACGCGCGCTGTGCCGTCAGCCTCCCAGGCGGTGACTTTGACTCGCTCACCGATGTCCAAATTGACATCACGGTTCAGGTGGGCCGGCGCGGATCGCGGCTGCTTGGCCCGGTGCCAGTGCCACACGGCGGTGGCGCCACCGCCCAGCAGGGCAGCGGTCAGCAACTGGGGGGTGAGCGCGAAACCCAGGTGGGCTGCGACGGCAGCGCCTGCCAACCCCAAGGCGACCATCAACAGGTAAAAGGTTCCGGTGAGCAACTCAGCCGCGACCAGCAGTCCGGCCAATACCCACCACACGGTGGCAGACGAAAAATCCATAGCTCGAGATCCTCTTGTGTTTTTTTGCCGACCTCGGCTTGGTCAGCTGAAGCGCTTCAACGAGCAGCTTAGCTCAGTGTAAGACGCTGACCCGGTCGGCACCACCTTGCCCTTGCGCGCCGTACTGAAAGCGGCGCGCATGGCCCCCATGCATTTTTCGGACCACCTGGGGTATCGAGGAGACTTCAAACAGCCCTACACTTCGCGCTTTCTGATTGCAAATCCCACCAACGCGCCACCCAAGGACAGCCATGCAGCGCTTTCGTTTTCCCATCGTCATCATCGACGAGGACTTTCGTTCTGAGAACACCTCGGGCTTTGGCATCCGTGCTTTGGCGCAGGCCATTGAAAAAGAGGGCTTCGAGGTCTTGGGCGCCACAAGTTACGGTGACTTGAGCCAGTTCGCCCAGCAGCAAAGCCGAGCCAGCGCCTTCATTTTGTCGATCGACGACGAAGAGTTCACGCCCGGTCCCGAGCTCGATCCGGCGGTGCTGAACCTGCGCAAGTTCATTCAAGAGATTCGATTCAAGAACGCCGAGATCCCGATTTACCTCTATGGCGAAACCCGCACCTCCCAGCATTTGCCCAACGATGTGCTGCGCGAGTTGCACGGCTTTATCCACATGTTCGAGGACACCCCCGAGTTCGTGGCGCGACACATCATTCGTGAAGCGCGCAGCTACCTCGATTCCCTCGCGCCGCCGTTTTTCAGGGCGCTGATGGACTATGCCCAAGACGGTTCGTACTCCTGGCACTGCCCGGGCCACTCCGGTGGCGTGGCTTTCTTGAAGAGCCCCATCGGCCAAATGTTCCACCAATTTTTTGGCGAGAACATGTTGCGTGCCGACGTGTGCAATGCGGTGGAAGAACTGGGTCAGTTGCTGGACCACACCGGCCCGGTGGCGGCGTCTGAGCACAACGCCGCGCGTATCTTTAACGCGGACCACTGCTTCTTCGTTACCAACGGCACCAGCACGTCAAACAAAATGGTCTGGCACCACACGGTGGCGCCGGGCGATGTGGTGGTGGTGGACCGCAACTGCCATGTCTCTATCTTGCACTCCATCATCATGACGGGTGCAGTGCCGGTGTTTTTGCCACCCACACGCAACCACTTCGGCATCATTGGCCCCATCCCGCAGAGCGAGTTTTCGCCCGAAGCAATCCGCAAAAAAATTGCGGCCAACCCGCTGCTCAAGGACATGGACCACGCCTCGATCAAGCCGCGCATCTTGACCTTGACTCAAAGCACCTACGACGGTGTGCTCTACAACACCGAAACCATCAAGAATTCGCTCGACGGCTACATCGACACCTTGCACTTCGACGAAGCTTGGTTGCCGCATGCGGCCTTCCACCGTTTCTATGGCACCTTCCACGCGATGGGGAAAAACCGCGTGCGCCCCAAGAACCAGCTGGTGTTCGCCACCCAGTCCACCCACAAACTCCTGGCAGGCATCAGCCAGGCCTCGCAGGTGCTGGTGCAAGACTCACCCGGTCGAAAACTGGACCGGCATTTATTCAACGAAGCCTATTTGATGCACACCTCCACCAGCCCGCAATACGCCATCATCGCGTCCTGCGATGTGGCCGCGGCGATGATGGAATCGCCGGGAGGCCCGGCTCTGGTGGAAGAGAGCATTTCCGAAGCCCTGGATTTCCGCCGCGCCATGCGCAAGGTGGATGAAGAGTTTGGCGACGACTGGTGGTTCAAGGTGTGGGGGCCCGAGAAGTTCGCTGAAGACGGCATCGGCGACAGCAGCGATTGGGTGCTCAAAGCCAACGACAACTGGCACGGTTTTGGCAACCTGGCCGAGGGTTTCAACCTGCTGGACCCGATCAAGAGCACCATCATCACGCCGGGGCTGGATGTCAACGGTAAATTCGCTGGAACTGGCATTCCTGCGTCCATCGTCACCAAGTTTTTGGCGGAGCATGGGGTGGTGGTCGAGAAGACGGGGCTGTATTCCATCTTCATCATGTTCACCATTGGCATCACCAAGGGCCGCTGGAACACGATGCTGACTGCCCTTCAGCAGTTCAAGGACGACTACGACCGCAACCAGCCGATGTGGCGCGTGCTCCCTGAGTTTGTGGCCAAGTTTCCGCGCTACGAACGCATGGGTCTGCGTGACCTGTGCCAAAGCATTCACGAGACCTATGCCAAGGGCGACATCGCCCGCCTGACCACCGACATGTATTTGTCCGACCTGCACCCGGCCATGAAACCCAGCGACGCCTTTGCCTGCATCGCGCGCCGCCAAACCGAAAGGGTGGAGATCGATGGCCTGGAAGGGCGCATCACGACCTCACTGCTGACGCCTTACCCTCCCGGCATTCCACTTTTGATTCCAGGCGAACGTTTCAACCGCAAGATTGTTGATTTCTTGCGTTTTACGCGCCAGTTCAATGCGGCGTTCCCTGGTTTTGACACCGACGTGCATGGTTTGGTGGAAAGCGATGATGACGCGGGTACCCGCCGCTACTACGTGGACTGTGTACGCGACGAGGTTTGATGCCAGGGCCGCAGCGATCCTACTTAGGATCGCTGAGCGTCGGCTTGCGTTCAGCCTTCGCCTGGGTTGTGCATGGCGTGGCTGAAGCCCGCGTCGACATAGGTGATTTCTGAGGTCACGCCAGCGGCCAAGTCCGACATCATGAAGGCGGCCACATTGCCCACGTCGTCAATCGTGACGGTGCGACGCAGCGGTGCGGTGGCCGCAAATTCACCCAGCAACTTGCCGAAGTCCTTGATGCCCGATGCCGCCAGGGTTTTGATCGGCCCGGCCGAAATGCCGTTGACGCGGATGCCCTTGGGGCCGAGGCTGGACGCCAGGTAACGCACGCTGGCCTCCAGTGACGCTTTGGCCAAACCCATGGTGTTGTAGTTCGGTACGCTGCGCAGCGAACCCAGGTAGGTCAGCGTCAAGAGAGCCGCCTTCGGGGTGAGGTAGGGCAGGGCGGCTTTGGCCAAGGCGGGGAAGCTGTAGGCCGAGATGTCGTGTGCGATACGGAAGGACTCCCGAGAAAGACCTTCCAAAAAATCTCCCGCAATGGCTTCGCGGGGGGCAAAACCGATGGAATGCACGAAGCCGTCAAATTGGGGCCAGACGGCGCCCAGGTCGGCGAAAAGGCGTTCGATTTGCGCATCGTCGGCTACATCGCAGTCAAAGATCAACTTAGAGCCGAATTCGGCCGCAAAACCTTCGGTGCGCTCCTTGAAACGGTCACCCACATAACTGAGCGCAATCTCTGCCCCTTCGCGGTGGCAGGCACGGGCAATACCGTAGGCAATCGAACGGTTTGACAGCACGCCGGTGATCAAGAGGCGTTTTCCAGACAAAAATCCCATGGGTTCTCCCAGTCCAAGATGCAAGGATTTTGGCACGGCGACCTGGGTTGTTGGCCAAGCGCAGTGCACCGCGCTTGGCCATGCGGGAAACGGGCGGCACACTGGCGTTCGAGCCGCTGGCATTCTTGATTTAACCCTCAAAGCGGGGTACAATCCTGGTTTTCCAAGAAAGCTGCGTGGGGCGGATTCTTCCAGCCCCATTTTTTTTGGCCGAAACACTTTTGTTTGAGTCGACAGACGCTGAGAAACACGGTTGCATGAGCCTGGATTTAACGGTTGGACGCACAGTCACTGGTTTGGGGTACGACTTGGTGGAAACCGAGAGAGCCCCACGGGGCTTGCTGCGTATCTACATTGACCGTGTGGCAGGTGACCCGAACGGCGAGTTCATCACCGTTGACGACTGCGAAAAAGTGACGCGCCAACTGCAACACGTCTTGGAAGTAGAAAATTTTGCATATGAACGTTTGGAAGTTTCCTCTCCAGGCCTGGATCGTTTGATCCGCAAGCCAGCGGACTACCAGCGTTTTGCGGGCCAAGAGATTGATGTGACCTTGAAGCTGCCGTTTCAGGGTCGAAAAAAATACCGGGGTGTGTTGCAGGCTATGGACCCAGCGACTGCGCCTGAGGCGGCGATGGCCGACCCGGCTTGGCGTTTGGTCTTCAGCGACGGCAAGATGGAACAGGCTTTGGATTTTTCTCTGCAAGAAGTGCGTGAAGCCCGGCTGGTGCCGGTGGTGGATTTCAAAGGGCGGCGGTTTGCGCCGAACCCAGCGGATGAGTTGGTTCAAGCTCAGACCGAGGATCAAGTAGACGGAGGCGATAAGAAATGAACCGCGAACTGTTGATGTTGGTAGACGCCATCTCGCGTGAGAAAAGCGTGGAGCGTGAAGTGGTATTCGGTGCTGTGGAAGCGGCCCTAGCGTCGGCGTCCAAGAAGCTGCATGGCGGCGAAGTGGACATGCGCGTGGCAGTGGACCGTGAAACCGGCGAATACGAAACCTTCCGCCGTTGGCATGTGGTGCCCAACGAGGCCGGTTTGCAACTGCCCGACTCCGAAGTGCTGCTCTTTGAAGCGCAAGAACAAATCTCCGACATCGAGGTCGACGACTACATTGAAGAGCCGGTGGATTCTGTCTCCATCGGTCGCATTGGCGCCCAAGCCGCCAAACAGGTCATTCTGCAAAAAATTCGCGACGCCGAGCGCGAGCAGCTCTTGACCGATTTCCTCGCCCGCGGCGAAAAGATTTTTGTCGGCACGGTTAAACGTTTGGACAAGGGCGACATCATTGTCGAGTCAGGCCGCGTCGAAGGACGACTGCGCCGCACCGAGATGATCCCCAAGGAAAACCTGCGGGTGGGCGACCGTGTTCGGGCCTATATCGCCGAGGTCGACCCCACGCTGCGTGGTCCGCAAATCATTCTGTCGCGAAATGCGCCGGGTTTCATGATCGAGCTCTTCGCGCAAGAAGTGCCCGAGATTGAGCAAGGACTGCTCGAGATCAAATCCTGTGCCCGTGATGCCGGGTCCCGCGCCAAGATTGCCGTGGTGTCTTACGACAAACGGGTAGACCCCATTGGCACTTGTGTCGGCGTGCGTGGTTCGCGCGTCAACGGTGTTACCAACGAACTCGCCGGTGAGCGTGTGGACATCGTCTTGTGGTCAGAAGACCCTGCGCAGTTTGTGATTGGTGCTTTGGCCCCAGCCAATGTGCAGTCCATCGTAGTGGACGAAGAGCGCCATGCCATGGATGTGGTGGTGGACGAAGAGAACCTCGCCATCGCCATTGGCCGCGGTGGCCAAAACGTGCGCCTGGCCTCTGAGATGACGGGCTGGCGCATCAACATCATGACGGCTGAAGAGTCCACCAGCAAACAAGCGCAAGAGTCTGATTCTGTTCGTGCTTTGTTTGTCGACAAACTCGACGTCGACGTTGAAGTGGCCGACATCCTGATCGCCGAAGGTTTCGCTTCCCTCGAAGAAGTGGCCTATGTGCCAATGCAAGAAATGCTGGAAATTGAAGGCTTTGACGAAGACACCGTGAACGAGCTGCGCACCCGCGCCAAAGACGCTCTGTTGACGATGGAAATTGCCAAAGAAGAAAAAGTGGAAGACGTGTCGCAAAACCTGCGCGATCTGGAAGGCATCACGCCTGAACTGATTGCCAAGTTGGCCACTGTAAACATCCACTCCCGAGACGATTTGGCCGACTTGGCCGTCGATGAATTGGTCGAGCTGACCGACATCGACGACGAAGGCGCCAAGACCTTGATCATGAAAGCGCGCGAGCACTGGTTCACGACCTGACATGTCCCATGTCTGCCTGTGACCTCTACTCCAACACGCTGCCCCGCTAGACCCACGCAAGGATTGAACAATGGCTGTGACCACCGTCGCCCAACTCGCCGCAGAGCTCAACCGCTCCGCCACCGCACTGCTTGAACAGTTGCAGTCGGCTGGCGTCAGCAAGGCGTCGACGGACGATGCGCTGACTGAAGCCGACAAAGAACGTCTGCTTGATTTCTTGCGCACCGCCCACGGCACCGCTGCCGGTACCGAGCGCAAGAAAATCACGGTGACACGCAAGTCCACCAGTGAAATCAAACAGGCGGATGCATCCGGCAAAGCTCGCACCATTCAAGTGGAAGTGCGCAAGAAGCGCACCTTCATCCAGCGCGATGAGACGCCAGCCGTTGAAGTCCCGGTGGTGCCTGAGGTCGATCAGGCCGAGCTGCAGCGCCGCGAACTTGAAGTCAAGGCCCAGGCAGAGTTGTTGCGTCGCCAGGAAGAAGAGTTGGTGGAAAAACAGCGCCAGCGTGAAGAGGAGCAACGCGCTGAACGCGAAGCGGCTGAAGTCCGGGCGCGTGAGGCTGTTTTGGCCGCCGAGCGGGCACAGGCCGAAGAGGCCGCGGCCAAAGCGGCCGCGCCCAAAGGCGCGGCCGCCAAAGCCAGCAAAGCGGCTGCTGTGGCAGCCGCCGCTGAAGCCGCCGCCGCTGCGGCTTTACCCGCGGTACCGGCCGCCGAGGTCGCCAAGCCAGCACTGCGCGTCATCAAAGCCGCCGATGTGGTGGACGAAGAAAAACAGCGCGCCGCCGACCTGGCCAAACGCCGCAAGGCTGCAGAGGACGAAGCAGCCGCGATTCGCGCGATGATGAATGCGCCGAGGAAAGTGGCGCCGCCGCCCAAACCGCCTGAGCCACCCAAGGTCGAGGCCGGTAAAGAGATCAAGGGCACCATCCATAAACCCGCAGCCGCACCCGGTGCAGCCGCGGCCGGTGTCGCCAAGCCGGGTGACAAAAAATCGGTCAAGTCAGAGAAACTGTCGTCGAGCTGGGCTGATGACGCGAAAAAGCGCGGCGCTGTCAAAGCCCGCACCGACGGCCCTCCCGGTGCGGGTGCTGCCCGACCTGGTTGGCGCGCGCCGAGGGGTGGACGTCGTGGCGGGGACCGCAACGACAACCAACAACATGTCGCAGCCGCACCTGCTGAACAACAGGTTCAAGAAGTGCACGTGCCCGAGACCATCAGCGTGGCAGACTTGGCGCACAAGATGAGTGTGAAGGCGTCCGAGGTGATCAAGCAGTTGATGAAACTGGGCCAAATGGTCACCATCAACCAACAGCTGGACCAAGAAACCGCCATGATCTTGGTGGAAGAGATGGGCCACAAAGCGTTCGCGGCCAAACTTGACGATCCGGAAGCCTTCCTGAGCGAAGGTACCGAGACCGAGACCCACCATGAAGTCTTCCACCGTGCCCCGGTGGTGACCGTGATGGGCCACGTGGACCATGGCAAGACCTCGCTGCTGGACCGCATCCGAACCGCCCGTGTCGCTTCAGGTGAGGCCGGCGGCATCACCCAGCACATTGGCGCTTACCACGTGGATACGCCACGCGGCATGATCACCTTCCTCGACACCCCAGGCCACGCGGCGTTTACCGCGATGCGTGCCCGTGGCGCCAAGGCGACCGACATTGTGATTCTGGTGGTGGCCGCCGACGATGGCGTCATGCCGCAAACCAAAGAAGCGATTTCGCATGCGAAAGCGGCGGGTGTGCCTTTGGTGGTGGCGATGAACAAAATCGACAAACCGGGTGTCAACGTGGAACGCATCAAAAGCGAACTCGTGGCCGAAGAAGTGGTCCCAGAAGAGTTTGGTGGGTCATCGCCCTTTGTGGCGGTATCCGCCAAAACAGGCCAAGGTATTGATGAGTTGCTCGAACAAGTGCTGCTGCAAGCCGAGGTGCTGGAACTGACCGCGTCCAAGGACTCCATGGCCAAGGGCTTGGTGATTGAAGCCAAGCTGGACAAAGGCCGCGGCCCTGTGGCCACCGTGCTGGTGCAGTCCGGAACGTTGAAACGTGGAGACGTGGTGTTGGCTGGTTCCAGTTATGGCCGTGTTCGTGCCATGTTGGACGAAAACGGCAAATCGGCAACCGAAGCTGGCCCGTCCATCCCCGTCGAAATTCAAGGTCTCACCGACGTGCCGCAAGCGGGTGACGAGTTCATCGTGCTCGCAGACGAACGCCGTGCCCGTGAAATTGCCACCTTCCGCCAAGGCAAGTACCGCGATGTGAAGTTGGCCAAACAACAAGCCGCCAAGCTGGAAAACATGTTCGAGAACATGGGCCAAGGCGAAGCACAAACCCTCGCCCTCATCATCAAGGCCGACGTACAGGGCTCGCAAGAAGCGCTGTCTCAGTCCCTGGTCAAACTCAGTACCGCCGAAGTGCGTGTGCAGGTGGTGCATGCCGCCGTGGGTGGCATCTCCGAGAGCGACATCAACTTGGCCATTGCGTCCAAGGCCGTCATCATCGGCTTCAATGTGCGCGCCGATGCCGGCGCGCGCAAGCTGGCCGAGAACAACGGCGTGGACCTGCGCTACTACAACATCATTTACGACGCGGTCGACGAAGTCAAAGCCGCCATGACCGGCATGCTGGCACCCGAGCAGCGCGAAGAAATGCTGGGCACCGCCGAAATTCGCACGGTGTTTGTGGCGTCCAAGATCGGTACGGTGGCGGGCTCCATGGTCACCTCGGGCCTGGTGCGCCGTGGTGCGCGCTTCCGCCTGCTGCGCGACAACGTGGTGGTTTACACCGGCGAAGTCGATTCAGTGCGCCGCTTGAAGGACGACGTCAAAGAAGTGGCCAGCGGTTTTGAGTGCGGTATCAAGCTCAAGAACTACAACGAGATCAAAGAAGGCGACCAGTTGGAAATCTTCGAGGTCAAGGAAGTGGCGCGAACGCTATGAGGCGGTCGGTCTAGGGTACGCCCCGAACCCCGCCCTCCACAAGACGGCGGGGTTTGTCTTTGAAAGTGATGCCTGAACATGCGACACAAACAACGTTCCATCCCCAACCGCGGTTTCCGCGTGGCCGACCAGATCCAGCGTGACCTGGCCGAGCTGATCCGCGACCTCAAAGACCCGCGCATTGGCATGGTGACGCTGCACGCGGTGGAGGTCACGCCCGACTACGCCCATGCCAAGGTGTTTTTCTCGCTGTTGATTGGGCAGCCCCAAGAATGCGAAGAAGCGCTCAACGAAGCGGCTGGTTTCCTGCGCAATGGTTTGTTCAAACGGCTTTCAATACACACCGTGCCCACGCTGCACTTTGTATTTGACCGCACCACAGAGCGTGCCGCCGAGCTGAACCTCTTGATTCAACAAGCCAACGCCACCCGGGCCAAGGACGACTGACGTGTTGCTCGCAGTGAACGCACCATCATCCACGCCGCGCGCCAAAATTGTGCGCCGTGCGGTACATGGCGTGCTGCTGCTCGACAAACCTTTAGGCCTGTCGAGCAACGATGCGCTGCAAAAAGCAAAACGCTTTTACCGCGCCGAAAAAGCAGGCCACACCGGCACGCTCGACCCCTTGGCCACCGGTTTGTTGCCGCTTTGTTTTGGCGCCGCCACCAAGTTTTCGCAAGTCAGCTTGGACGCCGACAAACGTTACCTCGCCACCTTGCAGTTGGGCGTCACGACCACCACCGGCGACTTGGAGGGCGACGTGCTGGTTAGCCAGCCCGTGAACGTCACGCGTGAGCAGATGCTGGCGGCTTGTTCGGCGCTCACCGGCCCCATCCAACAACTGCCGCCGATGTACAGCGCGCTGAAAAAAGATGGCAAGCCACTGTATGAATATGCCCGTCAAGGCATCGAGGTAGAGCGTGAGCCACGTGCCGTCACCATTCATCAAATCGACATCGTTGAAGGTGACACTGCAGTTTGGGTGCTGGACGTTCGCTGCAGCAAAGGCACCTACATCCGCACCTTGGCAGAAGACATAGGCAAACACCTGGGTTGTGGTGCCCACCTCAAAGCGCTGCGTCGCACCGGCAGTGGCATGTTGTCGCTTGATGGCAGCCACAGCTTGGAGCAACTCGCTGCCATGAGCGAGCAAGAACGCGACGCCGCCCTGTTGCCCGCAGACCGTTTGCTCGCGGACTGGCCCGAAGTGCTGCTGGGCGAAGAAGACGCGGGCCGCTTTTTGAGCGGCATGCGCCGCCGTTTGCCTTTGGCCGACGCGCCGAATGTTCGGGTCTATGGCCCGCCCGCCCATACCTTTCTCGGCAGTGGTCATGTGACCGCTGGCGAATTGATTTCAACCAGGCTGTTAAGCCCACTTGAGGTGCAAGGCCTCCTGAACCCCCATTCAAATACGAAACCCGCAGAGAGCTCAACATGACCCGTCAGATCCGCAACATCGCCATCATCGCCCACGTTGACCATGGAAAAACAACCATGGTCGATCAACTGCTGCGCCAGTCCGGCACCTTCGCCGACCACGAGAAGATCGTCGACACCGTGATGGACAACAACGCCATCGAACGCGAGCGTGGCATCACCATTCTTGCCAAGAACTGTGCGGTCAGCTGGGAAGGCACCCACATCAACATCGTGGACACCCCCGGCCACGCCGACTTCGGGGGTGAAGTGGAACGCGCTCTGTCCATGGTCGATGGCGTGGTGCTTTTGATCGACGCCCAAGAAGGCCCGATGCCCCAGACCCGTTTCGTGACCAAGAAGGCGCTGGCTCTGGGCCTCAAGCCCATCGTCGTCGTCAACAAGGTGGACAAGCCTGGTGCCAAACCCGACGCCGTGATCAATGCCACTTTTGATTTGTTCGACAAATTGGGCGCCAATGACGAGCAGCTCGATTTTCCAGTGGTTTATGCCTCAGGCATCAACGGCTGGACCTCGCTGACCGAAGGCGCACATGGGGAGCAGTGGGGCCCCGACATGTCGGCCCTGTTCAACACCATCTTGAAACACGTGCCGCCCAACACGGGTGACCCCGAAGCGCCGCTGCAGTTGCAAATCTCCGCGCTGGACTTCTCCACTTTCGTCGGCCGCATCGGCGTGGGCCGCATCAGCCAGGGCACCATCAAACCGTCGATGGATGTGTTGGTCATGGAAGGCCCGGACGGCAAAGCTGTCAAAGGCCGCGTCAACAACGTACTGACCTTCCAGGGTCTGGACCGCGTGCAAGTCACTGAAGCCGGCCCAGGCGACATCGTTCTGATCAACGGCATTGAGGACATCAATATCGGGGTGACGGTCACCGACCGTGAAAACCCGCTGCCGCTGCCGATGCTGAAGGTCGACGAGCCGACGCTGACGATGAATTTTTGCGTCAACACCAGCCCGCTGGCAGGTCGCGAAGGCAAGTACGTCACCAGCCGCCAGATCTGGGATCGACTGCAAAAGGAACTTCAAAGCAACGTGGCGCTGCGCGTCAGCGAAACCGGCGAAGACGGCATCTTCGAGGTGATGGGCCGTGGTGAACTGCACCTGACCATCCTTCTGGAGAACATGCGCCGCGAGGGCTACGAGCTGGCTGTTTCCAAGCCTCGTGTCATGTTCAAGGACATCAAAGGCGAGAAGTGCGAGCCGATGGAGCTGGTCACAGCCGACGTTGAAGAAATTCACCAAGGTGGAGTGATGCAGGCGCTGGGTCTGCGCAAGGCCGAGATGGTCAGCATGGAGCCCGACGGCCGCGGCCGTGTGCGCCTCGAGTACCGCATCCCGGCGCGAGGCTTGATCGGTTTCAGCAACGAGTTCATGAACCTGACCCGCGGCTCGGGCCTGATTGCCTCGATCTTCGACGGCTACGAAGCCCACAAGGGCGAGATCGGCGGCCGCAAGAACGGCGTGCTGATCTCGATGGACGACGGTGAAATTTTCACTTACGCCTTGGGCAAACTGGACGACCGAGGCCGCATGTTCGTCAAGCCGAACGATCCAGTCTACGAAGGCATGATCGTCGGCATCCACAGCCGCGACAATGACCTCGTCGTGAACGCGACGCGGACCAAGCAGCTGACCAACTTCCGCGTCTCTGGCAAGGAAGACGCGATCAAGATCACGCCGCCGATCGACCTCACACTGGAGTACGGCGTGGACTTCATCGACGACGACGAACTGGTGGAAATCACACCCAAGTCCATCCGCGTTCGCAAGCGCCACTTGAAAGAGCATGACCGCAAGAAGGCATCGCGCGAGGCGGCTTGATCGTGCTAGTCATAGGGCTGAGTTTGGAGAGAACTGCCTCGTGAGATGGCTCGCTGCTGTTCTCTTCGCATTCATTTGCGCTGTTACCGTCACGGCATTCGTGTTGTACGTTCGCAATCAACAAGTTATCAACGATTTAACTGCGGGTGTGTTTGGATGGCTGGGGTTGGTTGCTGAATTCATTGCCTTTGGCTGGATGCTTTTTGCTTTGGTTTTTATTGTTGCTCTGAAGTTGTATTTTTTGTCATCCCAAAAGGGCCAAACCCCAGATCGTCTCAAGCAATGAACAGCACCTGCTAACTTTTGCCGCCGTGAAGATGGCCACAAAAAAATGACCCACCGCCGCGCCATCCTCCTCATGCTCATCATTACCCTGATGTGGAGCATCGCTGGGGTTGTGACACGCCACTTGGAGTCGGCGCGTGGGTTTGAGGTGACGTTTTGGCGCAGCCTCTTCACCGCGCTGTCCCTGCTGGTTTATTTTGTTTGGCAACATGGCCGCGCCACATTGAAGCAGTTCAAGGGCGGGCCGGTGTTGTGGCTGTCGGGCCTGATGTGGGGTGGCATGTTCACCTGCTTCATGATGGCCGTGACCATGACCACAGTGGCCAATGTGCTCATCACCATGAGTTTGGCGCCATTGATGGCAGCCCTACTGGGGCGTTTCATGCTGGGTTTGCAGGTGCCGCAGCGCACCTGGGTGGCGATCTTTGTGGCCGGTGGCGCCATTGCCTGGATGTACAGCAGCGGCCTGAGCAGTGACCCGCGCCATCTGGCGGGCAGCGTGGTGGCCCTCGGTGTGCCCTTGGCGGCCGCCATCAATTGGAATTTGATTCGCCGCAGCGGCGCCTCGGTGGACTTGTTGCCTGCGCTCTTGATAGGCGCACTCTTGTCTTGTGCCGTGACCGGGCCCCTGTCTTGGCCTTGGCTCAGTTCGCCCCACGACCTCGGTTTGCTTGCGTTGCTCGGCTTGTTTCAACTGGCGATTCCATGCATCCTGGCCGTGCGTGTGGCGCGTCACTTGCCTGCGCCTGAGATGGCGCTCTTGGCCTTGCTGGAAATCGTCTTCGGCATCGCCTTGGTTTGGTTGGGCGCGGGTGAGGCGCCAAGCAGCCAGGTCATGGTTGGCGGTGTCGTGGTGCTGGCCACACTCGCCTTGAATGAATGGGTGGGCATGCGGGGCAGGGCGGCATCTAAGCAAAACCTTTGACTGCTTGGCCTGCAAAAACCAATCGGAGGCCATTGGCCATGAATGCAAAAACAGACGCGTCTGAGCCTTCCGTGCTGATCGAACGGCGCGGTGCCTGGGGTGTGGTCACCTTGAACCGCCCGCAAGCGATGAATGCGCTGTCGCTGGAGATGGTGAGGTTGGTGACCGACGCCTTGTTGGCGTGGAAGGACGACGCGACTGTCGCCAGCGTGCTGCTGCAAGGCGCAACAAAACAAGGCAAGCCCACCGCATTTTGCGCTGGTGGCGACATTCGTTTTTTTCACCAAGCTGCTTTGGCAGGTGACCCGCGACTGGACGACTTTTTCACCGAGGAATACCGCCTGGACCACCTCATCCACCGCTATCGCAAACCCGTGGTGGCGCTCATGGACGGCGTGGTCATGGGCGGTGGCATGGGGTTGGCGCAGGGCGCGGGTTGGCGTGTCGTCACCGAGCGAAGCGTGCTGGCCATGCCGGAAACGTTGATCGGCCTGTTTCCCGATGTGGGCGGCGGCTACTTTTTGTCGCGTTGCCCAGGCCATGTGGGCGAATTTCTGGCCTTGACGGGGCAGCACCTGGGAGCCCCAGATGCCATCGCCCTGGGTCTGGCTGATGTGTGGGTGATGAGCGCAGATTTGCCGGATTTCGCCGCGGCCTTGCTGGCGGGCCATTCAAACAACCTGACGCAACTGCGGGCGGATACATCCCGCTTGCAGCAAGCGCCCGGTCAAGCGCCATTGCAGATGCATCGATCGGCCATTGACCTGCATTTCTCCAAGCCGGATGTGCCCAGCATCCTGGCGTCGTTGCAAAACGACGGCAGCGTCTGGGCTCTGGAGACGGTGTCTCAATTGCGGGCCAGGTCACCCTTGATGCTGGCGGTGGCGTTGGAGCAAATACGCCGCGCAAGGGGCATGGCGCTGGAAGACGAGCTGCGCATGGAGCGCGACATGATTCGACACAGTTTTGCCCTGCGCCCCGGCAGCAGCAGCGAAGCCGCCGAAGGCGTGCGCGCCCTAGCCATAGACAAAGACAAACAACCGCGCTGGTCGCCCGCGCAGCTGGAGGCGGTCACGCCGGAGATGGTGGCCGAGTACTTCATCAGCCCCTGGCCCCTCCACGCCCATCCGCTGCGGGATTTTTTGATCTAACGCAACGTTGAACAAGTCCCTCGCGGGTCGAAAGACCTCGCTTGGGGTCGTCGCTCGTGGCTCTGTTCGCCACTCGCCGTTGCAATTCCTCGCCATCGCTGGGCTATGGCGGTGGCGCTTTTCGTCATGAAGGCCGTGCATCCGAGATCCCCAATCAAGGCCTTGCGCCCTCGCGGCGACCTGCTCAGCGTTGCCTTGGTAACACACCCTTTGCAGGCTGCCCATAATGGCTGTAGCGATGGGCTGTCTGCCACATGAATTACAACGACCTTTTCATTGAACTGCTGCACCGGTTAGAAAGTTATGACGACGCCATGGCGTTGTCGGTCTTGCTGGCCCTGGGTGCTGACGAAGTGCCTGTGGTGTGCACCGTGGGTCAACTGCGGCAGAACCACATGGCCGGTGCGCTGACGCCGAATCGTGTCGCGCTTTCCATTGACAGACTGGAAAACCGAGGCCTGCTCAAGCTGCACCGCCGCTCGGGCCGCTCGCGTTTGGTGGAGTTTTTTGCCGACCGCGATGCCATCGCCGCCTTGCTGCAAAACCCCATCGCCTATGCGCGATACACGCCCGGCAATCAGAATTTGACGGTTCCGTTTTTGAAGCGCAGCAGCGAGTCCTTTGCGGGTCTGGCCTTGGGCGAAACCCATAGCCCTGAGCACGCCGCGCCTGCCAACGACGGCCTCCGACGCACCGCCCGCTGATCTTTCTTGGCGGCTTTCGAAGGCGTTGAGTTCTGCCGAAATTGCGGCCAACTGGCCCTCAATTGCCCGAATTCGGTCAAAACTGTGACAACGGAAACAAATGGATACCAAATGACGCCCGTGGGTAACGAATCAAACGCTCGGGTGCAATTCACACATCTTTACCTCAGCCGCACGGACGCTTGACGCACGAGGGGCAAACTTCTTCCATCAGACGTTGATCCCCACGTCGAGTTAGGAGAAGCCCATGACCACCTCTGTGAACAATCCATCCCCACTGTGGGAGAAACCCGTCGCACCCCAGCACGCGCCCCCCAAAACCTCCCTGCGCTATTGGCTGATCGGCTTGCTGGTGGCCTTGGCCAGCAGTGTGGCGCTGTCAGCTTGGGCCCAACCAGGCGGCCAAGGAATGCACGGCGGCCTGTGGGGCGGCAACCCTCAACCCATGCAGCGCTTGTTGTCCAGCATCCATGCGACCGACGACCAGAAGGCGCGTATCCAAAAAATCATGCAAAAGGCGGCCAGTGACATGGCGGGCCAGCGTCAGGCCGGACGAACGCTCCGAGAAAAAGCCCGGGCGATTTTTGCGGCACCGACCGTCGATGCCAACGCGGCCGAGCAGTTGCGTCAGCAAATGCTCGCACAACACGACCAAAACAGCCGCCGCATGATGGCCGCCATGTTGGAGGTGAGCCAAGTGCTCACCCCCGAGCAGCGTTTGCAAATGGCGCAGCACATGCCAACGAATGCAGGGCGCCATGGTGACGGCCGCCGTGGCCGTCAGGGCAAGGCAGGCGGGTCCGGTGAACCCCAACAACCCTGACGGGGTGTTGGCCAGGTCGGAATTGGTGGTGAAATCAAGGTCTGTGTTCTCATCGACAACTGAAGAGCTTTGCACGCCCTATGACCGCACGTCTTTTGCTGATTGACGATGACGCTCGCCTGTCCGCCATGGTGGGCGATTTTTTGCGCGGCTGCGGTTATGTGGTGGACACCGCTGCCACTTTGGCGGAAGGACAAAAGCAGCTCGACCGCAGCTCTTATGACGCCCTGCTGCTGGACCTGATGCTGCCCGACGGCGATGGCCTCGACTTGTGCCGCAGCCTGCGCGCCAATCCGCGAACCCGTCAATTGCCCTTGCTGATGTTGACCGCTCGCGGCGAGCCGCTGGACCGCATCGTGGGCTTGGAGCTGGGCGCGGACGACTACCTGCCCAAGCCCTTCGAGCCGCGTGAACTGTCTGCCCGCATCAAGGCCTTGTTGCGCCGCGCCGCGCCCGTGACCTTGAGCGACGACGTGCTGCGCTTCGGGCGTTTGGAGATCGACCTCGGCGAACGTGTGGCACGCCTCAAGGGCAAGCTATGCGACCTCACCAGCCACCAGTTTGATTTGCTGGTGGTGCTGTCACAAAGCCCGGGCCGGGTGTTGTCGCGTGACCAAATCATGGACGCCCTCAAAGGGCATCCCCTGGAGGCGTTTGACCGCTCCATTGACGTGCATATTTCGCGCATTCGGGCGGAAATAGAAGACGACCCTAAGACTCCAAGGCGCGTTATCACAGTGCGCGGAGCGGGTTATGTGTTTGCCAAAAAACAAGACGCCGACGATGCTGCCCACGACGATTGGTGTTGACCTCAACACTGGCCATGTGACCGTTCAATGAGAACCCTCACCCTGCGCATCTACCTGACCGTGGTGGCGGTGCTGTTGCTGTTCGCCTTTTTCTCCAGCGTTCTCTTTCAGCGCCAAGTGGACCGTGAACGAGTGCAGGTTCGCTTGCAGGAGCAGGCACTTGCAGAGTCTTTCGACCTGGAACGGTTGAAAGCCTGGGCTGAGTTGATTCGGCGCGCCTTGCCTGCGGCCCCTGCCCCTGCCTCCGAACAAGCCGCCGCGGCGCGAGAGTTGTCGGAGCGCTTGCGCCTTCCGATGGCCCTGCACAACGCTCAGGGCGAGCGCATTTGGGCCTCAGACGCCTATTCGCGCCGCGAACAAAACCGCCAAATCAAGGGCTGGCCCCTGCGCTTGGACGATGGCCGTACGCTATGGGTCATGCGCGGTTTGTCGCGACCCATTGCGGAGCAGCGCGGGGGGCCGGCTAAAGAGCCTGGTTCGACGGCGCTGCCCGACGAGCCACCGCTGCCTGCTGGTTTGCCGCGAGGTGTCGGTTTGGCGCTGCTCCTGGCCTTGCTTTTTGTCGCCATTGCCGGGGCGGCTTGGCCGGTTGCACGGGCACTGACGCGGCGACTCAACACACTCAAGGCTGGCGTTGAAAAATTCGGGGCGGGTGCACTCAGTCACCGCGTGGAAATTTCTGGCAAAGACGAAGTGGCGGCGGTGGCCAGCAGTTTCAACCAAGCGGCTCAGCGCATTGAAACCTTGGTGCACTCACACCAAAGGTTGCTGGCCAACGCAAGCCACGAATTGCGTTCACCGCTTGCCCGCTTGAAGATGGCGCTGTCTCTGCTGGAAGGAAGTGAAGGCAACCAGCGCGAGAGGTTGCGACAAGAAATTCGCACCAACATGGATGAGCTTGATGCCTTGGTGGAAGAGGTGCTGCTGGCCAGCCGACTGGATGCGCAAGCCACCAGTGTCTCTTTGGAAATGATCGACCTGTTGGGGTTGGCCGCCGAAGAAACGGCTCGTGTCAATGCCCATGTGCAAGGCAGCGCAGTCACCGTGCAAGGTGAAGAACGTCTATTGCGCCGGGCGCTGCGCAACTTGCTTGAGAACGCCGTGCGTTATGGTCAACCGGAGGCCTCGACGGATCCCGGACCTCTCGATATCAGCGTCGAATTGCATCAAATCGCTGATGTGGTCGAGTTGCGCGTATGCGACCGTGGACGTGGCGTGCCACTCCCGCACCGTGAGCGCATCTTTGAGCCATTTTTCCGTTTGCCTGGGCATGCAGAAAAAGCAGGGGGAGTGGGTTTGGGCCTGAGTTTGGTGAAACAAATCGCCGAACGCCACGGAGGGCATGTGCGCTGCGAGGCGCGTGTGGGCGGCGGAAGTTGTTTTGTTTTGGCGTTGCCACTGAAGGCTGCACACGCCAAAGAATCGAAAGCGAAGCGTTGATTCAAGCGGGGTGTTTCTCAAACACGTCGGCCGGCGGGTGGTCTATGCCCTTACTCTCGCGGGCACGCTCCGCATACCGATTGAAACGCCATGCGGTGGCTTCCAGCGTGATGCGCCGCCAAGTCACGCGTTTTTCTGCGGGGCTCATTACCGTCCAATTCTGCACCTCGTCAAAGGTGCGGCCGCAGCCTTTGCAGTAGGCATCGCCCTGGCTGGTGGAACAAATGGCAATGCAAGGCGCATCCGGCGTAGTGGCGTACCAGGTCAGCCACGCATCCAACGCTTTGCGCGGCATGGTTGCGTCGTCGCACTCACTCTCGTGGTGGTAGACCATCAGGCCGTACACGGTGGCCAAGGCTCGCACCTCAGCGCAGGCGGTGATGCCGTCAGGCGAAGGTGATTTCTCGCGCCACCAGTTGATGGCCGATTCGATGTCGGTGATGTGGATGCCGGCCACGGCGGGTGCGGTGTCGATGGTCGCGTTCGGAATGCTTGCGCTCAGTACGCCAAACCCATGGCGTCACGCACTTCACGCATGGTTTCACGTGCCACGGTGCGGGCACGCTCGGTGCCCACTTCCACAATCCAGTGCAACTGCTTCGGACTGCTGAGGTATTTTTCAGCGCGTTCGCGCCAAGGTTCTTGTTCTTTTTTGATGGCGTCGATCACTGGTTGTTTGCACTCCAAACAACCAATGCCCGCGCTTTTGCAGCCTTTGACCACCCAGTCTTTCGTGTCGGCGTCGGAATAGACCTGGTGCAATTGCCACACAGGGCAGCGCTCGGGGTCACCCGGGTCGGTGCGGCGCACCCGCTGGGGGTCGGTAGTCATGCGTTTGATTTTGCGTTCGACCTCGGCAGGCTCTTCGCGCATGGCAATGGTGTTGCCGTAACTCTTGCTCATCTTCGCGCCATCCAGGCCGGGCAATTTGCTCACCTCGGTGAGCAGCACGGCGGGTTCGGTCAGCACGGCCTTGCCGGTGCCCCTCAAATGACCGTCGAGCCGGTCACGGTCGGCGCTGCTCAGCGCACCGCAGGCGGCGATCAGTGCGCGGCCTTTTTCCAGCGAGGCCTCGTCGCCGTTTTGCTGGTAGCTCTTGCGTGCGGTTTCGAAGGCTTTGCCGTCGTCTTTGCTCATCTTCTTCACCATGGCCAGGGCCAAGGCTTCAAAGTTGGGCTCGCGGCCATAGAGGTGGTTGAAGCGGCGCGCCACTTCACGCGTGATCTCCACATGGGGCGCTTGGTCCTCGCCCACGGGCACATAGTGGGCCTTGTAGATGAGGATGTCGGCCGCCTGCAAAAGGGGGTAGCCCAAAAAGCCGTAGGTCGCTAAGTCGCGGTCCTTGAGCTTTTCCATCTGGTCTTTGTAGGTGGGCATGCGCTCCAGCCAACCCAGCGGTGTGCCCATGGCCAGCAGGGTGAATAACTCTGCGTGCTCAGGCAAGCGGCTTTGAATGAAGAGGGTGCACTGTTCCGGGTCCAGTCCAGCAGCCAGCCAGTCGATCACCATGTCATACACATTGCGCTCGATGACCTCACGCGTTTCATAGTGCGTGGTCAGCGCATGCCAGTCGGCCACAAAATAAAAACACTCGTAGTCGGCTTGCAAACGCACCCAGTTTTTGAGTGCGCCGTGGTAGTGGCCCAAATGCAGAGCGCCGGTGGGGCGCATGCCGGACAAGACACGTTTTTTCATGGTGGGCTGCTGGGGGAATGTTGGTTTTCTGGGTAGGGGACGGATTGTAGGTGGGCTGACCCAGGGGGCGGCCAGGGGGGGCTGCCCCTGATGTGGCTGGACACCCTCTAACCACGCCGTCTTTGCCTATGGCTTGTGATAAGGATGAATCCTTGTCCGCATCCATTCAGTGGCGAACTCAGCCAGTGGTCTATAAGTTACCGAATCCGTTGCGGCCAGGGCTTTGAATCGGGTCAGGTAGTGTTCGGCATCGTGCGGGTAGGCAAACGCTGCACGTGCGAACTGCTGGTTGGCCTCAGCCAAACGCTGGTCTTCAGCCAGCAAGGCTGCGTGTCGAAACTCGATTTCGGCCACGGGGGCATAACGCATGACGCGTTCGTTGAATATGACTTTCTCGCGTGCCGACGCGTTGGCGGGCAGAACATGTTCCGGAGCGATCAATTCGGCCAGTGGTGAAAAGATGGAGTCCTTCTTCAAGCCCTGAATGAGTTCTCGTTCAGCGGCCAATTGGTGATCCTTGTTCGGGCTGGCATACCGTGCGCTGTAAAAGTGGCCTTCGATGTTGTCGTAGTCATTCGCTGTCTTGAACAGAAAGAGAAGGGCCACAGCGCATGCCGCAATGGCAACAGTCCGGGTTTTAACCCCGAGTGAAAGCGTCCAGGCTTTGGTGTCAGCCAAACCCGCCACCAGCGCAGCAAGCCCGAGAAAGTAGGTGTAGAACAAAGGCTGCTCCAGCATGCTGTGGATGAGCAAAATGCCGATGACGCCCCAGCTCCACAGTCGTTCCACCGAGTAGGGCACGTGCAGCATTCGGCGCATGAGGGCCAACCCGGGCCAGGCGACGGCTAGCAGTCCGCACAAGCCGGCCACCGCGAGCAGTTGCAGAATCAAGTTGTGCGCGTACTGGTCAACGCCCCAGACAATCGGGTCGGTTGATGGGTGCAGTTGCCCCACCAAACGGTAGGCGAATGCATCAAAGCCAACGCCCAGAATGGGTTGTTCAAAAAACATGGTGATGGCGTGTTGCCAAAGCGTCATCCGCGGCCCAACCGCGCTCGAAAACGTTAGCAGCCGTTGCAGTTGGGGCGATGAAGGCGAAACCAGCAGGGCGATCCACACGGCCAGCGCAATCGTTAACAGGGCTGCTACTGCCCAGCCCGCGAGTCGCTTTGTGTTCGGTTTGTCGCGACCAGGGTGCATCAGTGCTAAGAACAGGGCAACGATCCAAACCAGGTACAGGAAGCTGCTTCGGGACCCGGAAAGCAGCAGCGCGAGCAGACAAGGTAGAGCCGCCACCACAAACCACCGCGGCTTGAGCTGACACGAGTAGCAGAGATAGCCGGCCGAAACCAGGGTCAGCGCCATGTGGGTGGCAAAGTGGTTTTCTTGTGCCAAGTTGCCGTAGATGCCAAAGGTGGACAGATCCAAGGGCGCGCTGATCAAACCGCCGAATGCGGGCCACAGCCCCAGATACTGGAGCCATCCGCACAGCGTGTTGAGCAGGCCACCTGCAAACAAGAACCAGGCGAGTCGGGATGTCAAGCTGCGTTCGCCAACCACGCGGACCAGCGTTTGCCCGGCCACCGCAATCAGAGCGGCCCATAGCAGGATCATGGTGAGCGTGAAGGCGGTGGCCCCATAAGCGAACATCCCCATGGCCCATTGCACCAGTGCCACGGCGATCAAGGCCAGCGGTGCGGTGGCGACGCCGGGCATCCAAAACAGCAGCCCGTCCCTTCGCTGTGCAATCGCCATCAAGCCCAGGCAGCCGAGCACCATGGCCAGCCATTCGGACTGAAAAGAGGGAATCGGGAGTGTGTGAAAAGGCAGCACCAATGGCAGGCTGACCATCAATCCAAAAATAGCTGTGCTGCAGGCATCAGCAGATGGCCATGATCGGCGCGCCGAATGCGTTCTGCTCTTCGCCTGCTCGGTTTTCATGTGACTGGGAGTACTCAACTCAATGGGTTTCGGCGTCAGTAAAACAGGCCGACCTTGACTGCAAAAAACCGCGTCCTCACTCCCTGAGAAACAGAGAGAGAGGACGCGGTGAGATTGAACACGCCATGGGGTTTATTCAACCCATGGGCGCCTTCGTCAGGGACGGAGAGTACTGTCTGCCACGACTAGCGTGAGGCGGATGCGCCGAGGTTGAGCACGCCTACTCCCCTGACGCCAGCGGTTTGCACCGGAACGCTGCTTTGACTCAAGGTGTTGTTCCCCAGCTGTCCCGAGTTGTTCATGCCGAACCCGAACACCGACCCATCGCTTTTGAGCACGTGAGCACTGCCCGTCCCTGCGGCGACCGCTGCAGCACCTGTCATCCCCAAAGCAGGGCTCGGCGTGGAACTGTTGATGCGCGTGCCGTTGCCAAGTTGGCCGAAGAAGTTGTTGCCCCAGGTGAATACCGTGCTGTCGGCCTTCAGGGCCACACTGTTGTAGGCGCTGGCGTCCACCGATTTGACGCCGATGAGACCCGCCACGGGGACTGGCACATAGGAATGGCTGCTTCTGTTGCCAAGTTGACCGTAGAAGTTATTGCCCCAGGCCCAGACCGAGCCGTCGTCCTTCACGGCCAATGAGTGTGTGGTTCCAGCCGCGATCGATTTGACGCCGACCAAACCCGTCACTGCCACAGGCGTTGGGGACGATACCGTGGTGCCATTGCCCAGTTGTCCGAAGAAGTTGTTGCCCCAGGCCCATACGGTCCCGTCGTTTTTCAGCGCGACGGAATACTGTGCACCTGCGACCACGGCCTTGACATTGCTCAGGCCAGCCACCTGGGTGGGTCTGTTGCTGGATGCAAGGGAGGTGCGACCCCAGCCCCAGACCGTTCCGTCAGTCTTGACTGCCAAGCTGTGTGTTTGACCTGCGGCAATTGTTTTCACACCGCTCAGGCCAGCGACTACAACGGGCCTGGGTGACACACCAGAAGATCCGTTGCCAAGTTGGCCATTGAAGTTGCTGCCCCATGTCCATACGGAGCCGTCCTGTTTTAATGCGACTGTATGGGCGCCGCCTGCTCGTATCGCCTTGACTGCACTGAGCCCGACAACAGGCGATGGTGTGTTGGAGTCAGCGTAGTTTCCAACCCCGAGCTGTCCCTGGCTGTTTTCCCCCCATGTGAAAACAGTGCCGTCCACCCGCAGGCCCACAGCATGGGCATTTCCCGCTGAGATGCGCATTGCATCGTCCAGCGGTTCGACGACGGCGATCGCTGCTGTTGCCAAGTCCTCTTGTTCTGAGTTGGCTGTTGCCGCGCCATCTTCAACGCCCCCTCCACAGGCGGTGAGTAAAGCCGCCAGAGAAAGTGTTGCAGCGTAGTGAGTCAATCGATCCATGTGGTCCCTTAGAGAGTTGGTGGTTTTATGAAGGCGTTGGTTTTCTGGCGAGGAAGAGTCGTCGGGCACTTACCAGCTTCTGTTTGAGTACATGCCAAATGCCCGCGGAAGTTTATCTACACAATTTTGACGGTCAGATGACGGACCCGGTCGCCCAGCCGGTCAGGCTCGTGCGACAGCGACTACGTGTCGCTGTCGAGTCAATTAAAATGCGGGATAAAATCCCACGGTCAAAATATACATCAAAGTTCTGAATTTGCAACCGTGTTGTGCATCGGCCCCAGGTTGTCGCAGGCCCATCGCTAAACTGCCCACCTTGTTCAAGATACCGACCTATGAAAAACATCGTCATCCTGATTTCTGGTCGAGGCTCCAACATGGAGGCCATCGTTCATGCCTGTGCACACCAAGGGTGGAATGCTCGTATCGCAGCGGTGGTGAGCAACCGCGCTGACGCAGCCGGGCTGGTTTTTGCCCAGGCCCAGGGAATCGCCACCGCCGTGGTCAACCACCGTGACTATCCGGACCGTGAGAGTTTTGATGCCGAGTTGGCCAAAACGGTGACCTCGTTCGCGCCCGACGTGGTGGTGCTCGCGGGGTTTATGCGAATCTTCACGCCCGTGTTCATCACGCCGTTTGCGGGGCGGATGCTCAATATCCACCCCTCACTGTTGCCCGCGTTCACTGGCCTGCATACGAATCAGCGTGCGCTGGATGCGGGCTGCAAAGTGGCCGGGGCCACGGTGCATTTGGTGACGCCAGAACTTGACCACGGTCCCATCGTGGCGCAGGCCGTGGTCCCTGTGTTATTGGGCGACACCGAAGAGACCTTGGCGGCACGCGTTTTGAAGCAAGAACATCTGATGTATCCGCAAGCGGTTCGTTGGTTCGTGGACGGCGAGGTATCGGTTGACGCCCACGGCATCGTGCGCCACAACAAAGGCCAATCGCAGCTATTCGGTCTTTGATGAACGGAGGGCGGAAGCCACTTACATCGGTGCAAACCCGCGCGGTGAATCGATGGGCCCAATGAAGTCAAAACGTTGGCGCATCACGCCATCCACCTCCAGCGATTCAAAGAACATGCCGTGGTCGCGCACCCACCAGCCGGTGTTGTTGTACAGCGGACGGTACACGACCATGGGGGCCTCGGTTTCGCTGTGGCGGGCCACGCCAATTACTTCGTAGTCACCTCCTTTGTAGTGGCGGTAGTGGCCCAAAACTGTGGCAGGTAAGGGCGGCAGGGCGTTCAAGTCTTTGGGTGCAACTGGGCTCATGGGCTCATCTCTTCGGGTTGAAATAGGCGGGCCCAACGATAATTCACTGATGCACCCTAACGCCCTCGTCGAACTCACCACCGAACTTCTGCACCAAGTGATGCAGTTTGATTCCCCCGCAGACAGCATCGTCTCGCGCTTTTTTCGTCAGCAACGGGGCCTGGGGCCCCGCGAGCGCCACACGCTGGCTGAAACCACCTATATGGTGCTGCGCAAACGTTTGTTGTTCGAGAACCAGGCGCAATCCGGCAAAGGTGAAATGGTGCGGCGTTTGGCGCTTTTGGGTTGGCAAGGCAATGCCGCTTTTTTGCGCGCGGCCCTCACGGACTTCGAGCAAGAGTGGCTGCCCAAGATGCTGGCCGTTCACTCGAGCACGCTGCCCGAAAAACTGCGCCACAACCTACCTGATTGGCTTGCCGACGCGCTCAAAACATCACTCGGGGCCGACTTTTGGCCCGTAGTGAATGCCCTGAACGACACGGCGCCGCTGGACCTGCGTGTCAACACCTTCAAAACCAGCCGCGAAGAAGCCCAAAAGGCCTTGATGGTGGCGGGCCATCAAGCGCAGGCCACACCGTATTCACCTTGGGGCCTGCGTTTGGACAACAAAATGGCCTTGCAAACCCTGGACGTGTTCAAGCGTGGTGACGTCGAAGTGCAAGACGAAGGCAGCCAGTTGCTCGCACTTTGTTTAGATGCAAAACGCGGTGAGATGGTCACCGACTTTTGTGCCGGCGCTGGCGGCAAAACCTTGGCCTTGGGCGCGAGCATGCGCAACACCGGACGGCTCTATGCCTTTGACACCTCAGGCCACAGGCTCGCCGCGTTGAAACCGCGTTTGGCACGCAGTGGCCTGTCCAACGTGTACCCGGTGCAAATCGCCCATGAACGCGACGACCGGATCAAACGGCTGGCGGGCAAGATGGATCGGGTGTTGGTGGATGCACCCTGTTCGGGCCTGGGCACCTTGCGCCGCAACCCCGACTTGAAATGGCGCCAAAACGCGGACTCGGTGCGCGAGTTGCAAGCCAAACAAACCGCCATCTTGACCAGTGCCGCACGCTTGCTCAAACCCGGTGGTCGTTTGGTGTACGCCACCTGCAGTTTGCTGGAAGCCGAAAACGAGGTCGTGGCTGCTTCTTTCAGCGAAATGCAAGGCGACAACTTCAAGGTGTTGCCTGCGGCAGAGGTGTTGACCAAAGCCCATGCGGGGCAGGCCGAGGACCTGGTTCGGGGTGATTTTCTGCGGATGTGGCCGCATCGCCACGGCACCGACGCTTTTTTTGCTGCGATTTGGGAACGTGTTTGACATGCCCAGGGGCTTCTTCTTTCAGCAACTGGCTGCTTGATCCGGGTCAATTGGCCCTCAGATACCCCAAACAACAGGCGATTTAGCCTTGTTTTGTCGCGGTATTGACAGCCCATGTGCCCAGGGGCTCGCCTACAATGAGTTACCGCCTCAGTATGGGCGATATGAAAGCATTTGAATGAACATGATTTCTACGGTGTTTGACAGCCTCGTTGACTGGTTGGCCAACGGCCTGATTCAAACCACTTGGTGGCAGTTGGTGGCCGTTGCACTGGTCTTCACCCACATCACCATCGCCTCGGTCACTATTTTCTTGCACCGCGCCCAGGCGCACCGCTCGCTTGACCTTGGGCCCGTTCCTTCGCATTTCTTCCGCTTCTGGCTGTGGTTGACCACGGGCATGGTCACCAAAGAGTGGGTGGCGATACACCGCAAGCACCACGCCAAGTGCGAAACCGAAGAAGACCCACACAGCCCGGTCACCCGTGGCATCAAAACCGTGTTGTTGACTGGCAGCGAGCTCTACCGCGCCGAGTCCAAAGTTCAAGACACCCTGGACAAGTACGGCCACAGCACCCCAGACGATTGGTTGGAGCGTAACCTCTACACCCGCTTTTCATGGCAGGGCGTGGGTCTGATGCTCATCATCAACCTCGCTTTGTTCGGTGCCATTGGTGCCACGATTTGGGCTGTTCAAATGGCCTGGATTCCTATCACCGCCGCCGGCATCATCAATGGCATTGGCCACTATTGGGGCTACCGCAACTTTGAGGCACCCGATGCGTCCACCAACGTTTCGCCCTGGGGCATCATCATTGGCGGTGAAGAGTTGCACAACAACCATCACACCTACCCTACCTCGGCCAAGCTCTCGGTCAAGCCCTTTGAGTTCGACATTGGCTGGGGCTACATCCGCATGCTTGAAATGGTGGGCTGGGCCAAGGTACGAAAAACAGCGCCTCAGCTGAAATTGGGTGCGATTAAACCCGTGGCCGACGCCAAAACCTTGGAAGCCATCATCGCCAATCGTTATGAAGTCATGGCCAAGTACGCACGCAACTTACGCGAGGCCTGCGCTGCTGAAATGGACCGCGTGAAATCCGAAGGGGCCGCCGGCCATGGCAAGTTGGCCAACCTGCGTTTGGCTCAGCGTTGGTTGCACCGCGACGCAGACAAAATTCCCCAAGCCGCCAAAGCGCAAATTGAAAAAGCCGTTGCTGATCACCCTGGCTTGGCACATTGGGTGCATATGCGTGAAGAGTTGCGCCAGCTGTGGACCCGCACCAACGTGTCGGCCGAACAGTTGGTCGTGGATTTACAAGCTTGGTGCAAAAAAGCAGAGGGCAGCGGCATTGCCTCGATGCAGGAATTTGCCCTCAAGCTGAGGTCGGCTCAACACGCTTGAGTGCTCTTGCACTCCCAGACGAAACCCGCCGCTGGCGGGTTTTTTAATGTTCGATTCGGCAATCGGGCGCTCCCGCTACCGCAACCTTCCATCAACGGAGTCGACCACATCGCACTAGACTGGATTGGTGGCATACGACACCCAAAGAATCGGTGTGACTCGCGTATCCTTGCGGCCATGAATTCACTGGTCAGCTCCTTTTGGCGCGCTGCGCTGTACTGTTTGCACCCCAAGGTGATTGGGTTGTCGCTCTTGCCATTGGCCGTGATGACCGCCTTGGCCTTGGGTTTGGGGTATTTGTACTGGGAAGCGGCCATTGACCTGGTGCGAGCCCAGCTCAATGCCTGGTCCTCGCTTCAGTCATTGCATGCATGGCTGGAAAAAATGGGCTGGGCGGGGATGTGGACCATGCTGGCGCCGCTGCTGGTGGTCATGGTGGCCACGCCCGTGATCGTGGTGCTGTCGCTGCTCTTGGTGGCGGCTTTGATGACACCGTCCATGGCCCGTTTGGTTGCCAAACGGCGTTTCCCCTCCTTGGACAGAAAACAGGGCGGCTCGTTTTTTGGCGGTGCGGTGGTGGCGTTTTTCTGCACGCTCTTGGCCTTGCTGCTCTTGGTGCTGTCGGTTCCGCTGTGGTTGATTCCGCCGTTGGTATTGATTCTGCCGCCCTTGATTTGGGGTTGGCTTACCTACAAGGTCATGACCTATGACGTGCTCGCCGAATTCGCCACGGCAGACGAGCGCCGCGTGTTGATACGTGCCCACCGCCCCGCATTACTGGGCATGGGTATATTGACTGGGTACTTGGGCGCGGCCCCGAGTTTGGTTTTTGCCTCCAGCATGCTCACGGTGCTGATGGCGCCGGTGCTGGTGCCGGTAGCGATTTGGATTTACACGCTGGTGTTTGCGTTTTCGGCGCTGTGGTTTTCGCATTTTTTGCTGGCGGCATTGGCCAAGCAGCGCGGTGACCTGCCAGTGGATGACGGAACCCGCAACTTGGTCGCGGGGGATGGGCCGCTGGTTTTGCCGCCAATCGTTTCACCTCCCCCAACCTCTCCTTCACTCTTGCCCCCCGCATGAAAATTGGTCTCATCATCGTCGGCGACGAAATCTTGTCGGGCAAACGAGAAGACAAACACCTGGTCAAGGTGATTGAGCTGCTCACAACACGCGGCATGGCCTTGTCGTGGGCGCGTTATTGCGGCGACGAACCCGAGCAGCTCACCGCTGACTTGGCCTATGCCAAGCACAGCGGCGATTTGGTGTTTTCTTGCGGCGGCATTGGCGCCACGCCCGACGACCACACCCGACAATGCGCGGCCGCCGCTTGGGGCCTGCCGCTGCAAATGCACCCGCAAGCCCAGGACCTGATCATGGAACGCATGATGGCGATGGCGGCCGAGAAGGGCGAAGTTTTTGACCCAACACGGGACCACAGCCACCGCCTCAATATGGGTGTGTTCCCACAAGGCGCTGCCATTGTTCCCAACCCGTTCAACAAAATTCCAGGTTTCTCGCTCAAGGGAAACACAGGGCAGGGCGCGGTGTACTTCGTGCCTGGCTTCCCTGTCATGGCTTGGCCAATGATCGAGTGGGTGCTGGACACACACTACCTCCACTTGCACCGCAGCCAGGTGCAGCACGAGTGTTCGGTCATTGTCATGGGCGCGATGGAAGCCAGCCTGACACCATTGATGCTTGAGATTGAAGCCGCCTTTCCTGGGGTCAGGGTGTTCAGCCTCCCCAGTGTGGACCATCCCCAGTGGGGAAAGCACATTGATTTGGGCGTCAAGGGGGCCGACCAAGCCCAGGTCCAAGCCGCTTACAGCCAGATGCGTGCGGGCTTGGTGTCCACACGGGCCGAACTTGGCCCCGAAACGGTGCGTTAGATGCACCAAAATATGAATGTCGGATGCCTCATTGCGGGGCGTCAACTGCAACCGCTTCCTTTCCAACCCTGGCAATGAGCTGGGCACGCTTTCTGCTACATTTTCGTGCGCCTTTTCACAGCTGCGAACCAGCCTAGACAAGTGCCGGTTCTACCTTCCTCCCCCCTCAAACAAGTTTTCCGCTAGGAGATTCTGATGGCCAAGACCGTCGCCGACGTGATCAAGATGGTGAAGGACAACGAAGTCAAGTTTGTTGACTTCCGCTTCACCGATACCCGCGGCAAAGAACAGCACGTAACCGTGCCTGTGTCGCATTTTGACGAAGACAAATTCACCTCGGGCCACGCGTTTGACGGCTCCTACATCGCCGGTTGGAAAGGCATTGAAGCCTCGGACATGCAGCTCATGCCCGACCCCAACACCGCCAACATCGACCCTTTCTTTGAAGAGCCGACTTTGATCCTGACCTGCGACGTGGTCGAGCCCAGCGATGGCAAGCCCTATGAGCGCGATCCACGTTCCTTGGCCAAACGCGCTGAAGCCTATATGCGCGCCTCGGGCCTGGGCGATACCGCCTTCTTCGGCCCCGAGCCCGAGTTTTTCGTGTTCGACAGCGTGCGCTGGGGCAACGACATGTCAGGCTGCTTCTCCAAGATTGAATCGGAAGAAGCCGCTTGGAACACGGGCAAAGAGTACGAGCATGGCAATTCCGGCTACCGTCCCTCGGTCAAAGGCGGTTATTTCCCCACCCCACCGGTGGATTCGTTTCAAGACATGCGCTCCGAGATGTGCCTGATTCTCGAATCGCTGGGCATTCCTTGCGAAGTGCACCACCACGAGGTCGCCAACGCCGGCCAAATGGAAATTGGCACCAAGTTCAGCACGCTGTTGCAACGCGCTGACTGGGTCCAGCTGCAAAAGTATGTGATCCAGAACGTGGCCCATGCCTATGGCAAAACCGCCACCTTCATGCCCAAGCCCATCGTCGGCGACAACGGCAGCGGCATGCACGTGCACCAGTCGGTGTGGAAAGACGGCAAAAACCTGTTCGCCGGCGACGGCTATGCTGGCCTGTCCGAGTACGCCTTGTTTTACATCGGCGGCATCATCAAACATGCCCGTGCACTGAACGCGATCACCAACCCTGGCACCAACAGCTACAAACGCCTGGTTCCTGGTTTTGAAGCGCCGGTGAAACTGGCTTACTCGTCGAAGAACCGGTCGGCGTCGATTCGTATTCCTCACGTCGCCAATCCCAAAGGCCGCCGTGTCGAGGCACGTTTCCCCGATCCTTTGATGAACCCGTACTTGGGCTTCTCCGCCTTGCTGATGGCTGGTTTGGACGGCGTGGAAAACAAAATCCACCCGGGCGAAGCCGCTAGCAAAGACCTTTACCACCTGCCACCAGAGGAAGACGCGAAGATCCCAACCGTCTGCCACAGCCTTGACCAAGCACTGGAGTATCTGGACAAAGACCGTGCTTTCTTGACCAAAGGCGGCGTGTTCACCGATGCCTACATCGATGCTTACATTGACCTCAAGATGCAAGACGTGACGCGTTTCCGTATGGCGACCCATCCGGTCGAGTTCGACATGTACTACACGCTGTAATTGTTTTGGCCTTGGTGCCAAGGTGAAGCAAAGGGACGGCCAAGCCGTCCCTTTTATCTTTCGGGGCGTCAAAACTGGAACCAAAACCTTGAGCCACAATCCATGCTCCATCCCAGTGCACGAACCACCCGGTTGGGGTGCCGAAGATCCGGAGACCGAAAGAATGAATTCATTGGTGAAGAAGCAGATGCAGTCCGCGGTTGGCCCCGCCATCTGCTTGGGTGTTTTTATGGCATCTTTTGCTGCCCATGCGCAAGGACCGGTCTACCGTTGCCCTGGAAATCCTGTGCTGTACACCGACGCCATCAGTGCCAAAGAAGCCCAAGAAAAAGGTTGCAAGACCATAGAAGGCACACCCATCACCATCGTGCCGTCCTTGCGTCCCAAGGGGGGAAGCCCGGCACCGGCTGGCGTGAACAGCAGCCCGACGGCCAAAGTGGACCCCAACGCCCAGCGCAGCCGCGACGGTGAACGTCGCACGATTCTCGAAAGCGAGCTGAAGAAAGAGGAGGGCGCGCTGGCGCAGCTCAAAGGCGAGTACAACAACGGCGAGCCCGAGCGTCGCGGTGACGAGCGCAACTACCAAAAATACCTGGACCGCACCGCTGAACTCAAAGCCGCCATCGCCCGCAAAGAGGCCGACATTGCCGCGTTGAAGCGCGAAATTGGCAAGTTGCCTTGACCGTTCATAGGCCATAGGCGAACTGTTGGTCAGCATGGCGGCTTGTTGACATGTCCAGCCTCGTGCGCACGCCGTCACAAGATTCGTTCGCGGCCTTTGACCACCTGGCGACCATGGTCGCCGTTGTCGACCCCCAAGGACTTTGCTCCTTCGCCAATTCCGCGCTCGAAGAGGCGCTGGGTTTGTCTCGCCGGCATGTGTTGGGGGCTTGTGTGTTCGACTGGTTTGTCGAAGACGAGTTGCTGCGGGAAACGGTGGCTGCGGTCGCCAACAATCAATTTGCCACCAGCCGCCTGGAAGGGCATCTTCGCCGGGCCCCTGTCTCCAATGCCGATGCGTTGGCGGTGCACATCATCGTTAACCAGATGGGGCTGGGCGGCCAGGTCGTGATGGAGTTGACTGAAATTGAACAGCAAGCCCGGCAAGACCGGGAAGAGCGCGCACTGGATCAAGCCCAAGCCAACAAAGAACTGATTCGTAACCTGGCCCATGAAATCAAAAACCCGCTGGGTGGGATACGTGGTGCGGCCCAGTTGCTTGAGATGGAAATTGGCTCCAAGCCACTGACCGAATACACCCAAGTCATCATCAAAGAAGCCGACCGGCTGCAAGTGCTGGTGGACAGGCTGTTGGCACCCCACCGCAAGCCCCATGTGGTGACCGAGATGAACATCCACGAGGTGTGCGAGCGTGTGCGTGCCCTGATCGTGGCTGAGTTTCCCAAGGGCCTGCAGGTGGTGCGTGACTACGACATCTCCATCCCTGATTTTTTGGGCGACCCTGAACAACTCATTCAAACTGTGCTCAACATTGCCCACAACGCCGCCCAGGCCTTGACCGACCGCTTGGCGCAAGGTGATGCACGCATCATCATTCGTACGCGCATCGCCAGGCAAGTGACCTTGGGCAAACAACGTTTTCGACTGGCACTGGAATTGCATGTGGAAGACAACGGCCCGGGTATTCCGGAGTCTCTGCGTGATCGCATCTTCTACCCTTTGGTTTCAGGGCGTGAAGGGGGGTCGGGTTTGGGGCTCACCTTGGCCCAAACCTTTGTTCAGCAACACCAAGGCATCATCGAATGCGAAAGCACACCGGGACAAACGATATTCAAAATTGTGATGCCACTGGCCTGAACGGTTCATGGCCCCAACAAGGATGCAAGCGATGAAGCCGATTTGGGTGGTTGACGATGACCAATCCATTCGTTTCGTCCTGGAGAAAGCCCTGGCGCGCGAAAATTTGGCGGTACGCAGTTTCACCAACGCTCGCGACGTGCTCGCGGCGCTGGAAGACGAGCAACCGCAGGTCATGGTGTCTGACATCCGCATGCCGGGTGGTTCGGGCGTGGAGTTGCTGGTCAAGGTCAAGGCCTTGTTCCCCGCCTTGCCCGTCATCATCATGACGGCCTACTCCGACCTGGACAGCGCCGTGAGTGCCTTCCAGGGTGGGGCGTTTGAGTACCTGCCCAAACCCTTTGACGTGCCCAAGGCTGTCGAGCT
The DNA here is from genome assembly GCA_031431125.1 of Burkholderiales bacterium. Lineage (GTDB taxonomy): Bacteria > Pseudomonadota > Gammaproteobacteria > Burkholderiales > Burkholderiaceae_C > JANPCX01. The sequence goes on along the minus strand of JANPCX010000030.1, from coordinate 14,534 downwards.
GATTCGTCGGGCATTGGAAGAGAGCATGCGGGAAGTGATTTCTGACGAACGGCTGGCCGACATGCCCGAGATGTTGGGCCAAGCGCAGGCCATGCAGGATGTGTTTCGCGCCATTGGCCGGTTGAGCCAAAGCATAGTCAACGTGCTCATCACAGGCGAATCGGGATCGGGCAAAGAACTGGTCGCGCAAGCCTTGCACAAACACAGCCCCCGAGCCAGTGGGCCCTTCGTGGCCATCAACACGGCCGCCATTCCGAAAGACTTGCTCGAGAGCGAACTCTTCGGCCATGAGCGCGGCGCTTTCACCGGCGCCCAAACCACACGCCGTGGCCGCTTCGAACAGGCCGACGGCGGCACGCTGTTTCTGGACGAAATTGGCGACATGCCGTTTGATTTGCAAACCCGTTTGTTGCGCGTGCTCTCAGACGGTCAGTTCTACCGCGTGGGCGGCCACAGTCCCATGCGCAGCAATGTGCGTGTCATCGCGGCCACCCACCAAAACCTTGAGGACCGGGTCAAACAAGGTGTCTTTCGAGAAGACTTGTTCCATCGTTTGAACGTCATTCGTCTTCGTTTGCCCGCCCTGCGTGAACGCAGCGAAGACGTTCCCGCACTGGCCCGGTTTTTCTTGCAGCGCAGTGCCAAAGAGTTGGGCGTGGAGGCCAAACGTATTTCGGAGGCGGCGCTGGAGCGTTTGAAACGTTTTGCCTTTCCAGGCAATGTGCGTCAGTTGGAAAACGTTTGTCATTGGCTCACGGTCATGGCGGCAACACAACTGATTGAAGTCAAAGACCTGCCACCGGAGTTGCTGGGTGATGCCCCGCCCAGCGACGTGGTGGTATCGGCTGCAGTGGGGGGCGACGTCACCGCCCACGCCAACACAACCACCGCTTGGACCCCGCCACAGGGGGCGACCCATGACAACCCGTGGTTGGCTGACCTCGAACGCGAGTCGCGCCGCCTGCTGGATGCGGGTGTTCCCGATGTTTGGGACACCTTGAGCAAACAGTTCGAAGCCCGTTTGATCCAATCGGCCTTGGATTCGACCCGTGGGCGCCGTATTGAGGCCGCGCAAAAACTCGGCATAGGTCGCAACACCATCACCCGAAAAATTCAAGAATTGGGTTTGGAAGACTGAAGCCCTCCCTGTCCAGTATTGGAGAAGTGTTTGTTGCTGCCCCGCTTGATCCGAGGCGTGCATCCGCAGGGTGTTGCGCAAGATGAGGTATCTTGTGCAGCATGACCTCCCAAACACCAACCCACACTTTCTTCTGGCACGACTACGAGACTTTCGGCGTTCGCCCACGCCGTGATCGACCGGCCCAGTTTGCGGGCATTCGCACCGATGCCGATCTGAACGAGATCGGGCAGCCGACGATGTTCTACTGCCAGCCTGCCCCCGACACCTTGCCGGACCCGGAGAGCTGTTTGCTCACCGGCATCCTGCCCCAAACCTGTATAGAGCGCGGTGTGCCTGAACATGCGTTTGCGGCCCGCATCGAAGCCGAACTCGCGAAGTCCGGCACCATCGGCGTGGGTTACAACAGCATTCGTTTCGACGACGAAGTGACGCGCCATTTGTTCTGGCGCAACCTCATCGATCCCTATGCACGCGAGTGGCAAAACGAATGCGGTCGCTGGGATTTGCTCGACGTGGTGCGCAGCTGTTATGCGCTGCGGCCGGAAGGGCTGTCGTGGCCAAAACATGAAGACGGCAGGCCGTCGTTCAAGTTGGAGCATTTGACCGCTGCCAACGGTTTGACCCATGAGGCTGCCCACGATGCACTGTCCGATGTGCGCGCGACCGTGGGCTTGGCACGGTTGATCAAACAACAGCAGCCTCGGCTGTGGGAGTTCTGCCTCAAGCTGCGCAAAAAAGAAGTGGTGCAGGCTGAGATCGGTTGGGGCGAGCCCAAACCCTTCATTCACATCTCCGGCATGTACCCGGTCGAGCGCGGTTGCACGGCGGTGGTCTGGCCGCTGGGGCCTCATCCGGTCAATAAAAACGAGTTGATTGTTTGGGATCTGGCGGCCGACCCCAGTGTGCTGACCTCCTTAGACGCCGCTGAAATCAGAGACCGGATGTTCAGCAAACAAGAACAGTTGCCCGAGGGTGTCAGCCGTTTGCCCATCAAAACCATCCACATCAACAAATCTCCCATCGTCATCGGCCAGCTCAAAACCTTGGGTGCCCACAACGCGGAACGGTGGGGCATCGACATGGACTTGGCGCTGCGGCATGCCGAAGTGGCACGACAGCTGACCTTGCGGCCTGGCTTGTGGGCCGACGTGTTCGAACGTCCTAAGGCAACCACACAGGTGGATGTCGACGAAGACTTGTATGGTGGCTTCGTTGGCAACAACGACGGGCGTTTGCTCAACCGCTTGCGTTCGCTCAAGCCCGAGCAATTGGCCGCGGAGCATGTGCGTTTCGACGACACCCGTTTGGAAGAGCTGCTGTTTCGCTACCGTGCCCGCAACTTTCCTGACAGTTTGACCGAGGAGGAAACCGCGCGGTGGGCGCAGCACCGCATCGAGCGTCTGCATGACGGCGTTGGTGGTCTGGTGTCCTTGACCCAGTTCTTTGAGCGCATCGACCAGCTCAGCGAGACCGCCGATGAACGCGGGCAAGAAATTTTGGGTGCGCTGTACGACTATGCGGAGCAAATTGCGCCTGAGGTTTGATGCCAGTCGCGGCTCTATAGAATTTGCTACTCCCTTTCCGTAACCGCGTTCCACCGCGAGCACCCCACCATGCTTCCTACATCCACCGCTTCGGCGCCCGTCGTGATCGTTGGGGCAGGCCTTGCGGGTCTCACTGTGGCACTGCACACCGCCGATCACCGGCCCGTGGTGGTTCTCGCCAAACGCAATCTGAATGAAGCGGCCACAGCCTGGGCCCAGGGCGGCATTGTTGGTGTGCTCGGCACCGACGACAGCATTGCTTCGCATGTGCAAGACACCCAAAATGCCGGTGCGGGTTTGGTCGATGAACAGACGGCTCGTTTCATCGCAGAAAACAGCGCGCGTGCCATCGAATGGTTGGTGGCCCGCGGGGTGCCGTTTTCCGGTGATCCGGATGGCCCCTTGGGTTTGCACCTCACGCGCGAGGGCGGCCATGCGGTGCGGCGCATTGCCCATGCGGCCGACGCCACCGGCAAAGCGATTCACGATGTGCTGCTGGATGCGGTCCGTGCCCACCCCAACATCAAGCTGCTGGAACGTTGGATGGCGGTGGACCTGGTCACTTCACGGCACTTGAAGCGCGACGAAGTGACGCGTGTGTATGGCGTCTACGCGCTGAACATTGACACCCAGCGTGTCGAAACCTTGGCGGCCTCTTCCGTGGTGTTGGCCACCGGCGGTGTGGGCAAGGTCTACCGTTACACCAGCAACCCCGACACCGCCACCGGGGATGGCATTGCCATGGCCTGGCGTGCAGGTTGCCGGGTCGGCAACATGGAGTTCATCCAGTTTCACCCGACATGCCTCTACCACCCGCAAGAGCGCACCTTCCTCATCACCGAGGCGCTGCGCGGCGAAGGCGCGCATTTATTGCTGCCGGGTTTTGAGGGCGAAGCGGCACGTTTCATGGCCGCTCACGATGAGCGTCTGGAGCTGGCGCCGCGCGACATCGTGGCCCGTGCGATTGACTTCGAAATGAAAAAACACGGTCTCGACCATGTGTGGTTGGACGCCACCCCCATCGTGAAAGAAAAGGGCGAGGCTTTTCTCAAGGAACATTTCCCCACCATCCATGCACGCTGCCTGAAACTCGGCATCGACATCGCACGTCAGCCGATTCCCGTGGTGCCAGCCGCCCACTACACCTGTGGCGGCGTGGTGACCGATTTGAACGGGCGCTGCGATGTGCCGGGTTTGTATGCCGTGGGCGAGACCACTTACACCGGCCTGCACGGTGCCAACCGTTTGGCCAGCAATTCTTTGCTCGAATGTGTGGTGCTGGGCCGCACCTGTGCGACCGACCTGTTGTCCCTTGTGCCAAGTGAGTTACCCACCTTGCCCGCCTGGGACGAAAGCCAGGTGGAAAACGCCGATGAACAAGTGGTCATCGCCCACAACTGGGACGAGCTGCGCCTCTTGATGTGGAACTACGTGGGCATTGTGCGCACCACCAAACGCCTGGAGCGGGCGCTGCACCGCATCAAGCTTTTGCGCGGTGAGATCGACGACTACTACGCCAATTTCCGCGTCAACCGCGACCTGCTGGAGCTGCGCAATTTGGTGGACTGCGCCGAGCTGATTGTTCGTTCGGCCTTGTTGCGGCATGAGAGCCGTGGCCTGCACTTCAGCCGCGACTTTCCTCAAACCTTGCCTGTGAGTTTCCCCACCGTGCTGGTACGCCAAGCGCGCAGCGGCAAAAAGCCCAAGGCCTACGGGCTCAGTGGTTGAGGGTTTTCAGGCGCGTACGCGCATCGCTGTGCGGGCTTGAACAAACTCCAGCGCGAATTGCACTGCATCGTTGATGCCGCGGTCGATCTCGGTGCGTTCTTTGTCGGTCAAGTAAAACGCAAAATCCACCTCGTGGCGGATGTAGCGCGGCTGCAGTCGGTTCAAGGCCACGCAGGCGATGTCGGCAACCAGGTCGCCTTCATCGTCCAAGTGAGGAAACTTGGCGGTGGCCTCGTTCACTGCGCGGAAGACCAAACGTTCGTGGTAGTTGTGGACGGTTTCGAATTCAGTGCTCATGGCGCTCTCGTGCAAAGACGTTGAGGGGAGGTCTTCGCAGTATCTGGCCGGTTGCGTCCGTCAATGTGTGGAAATGGCGGGTGATTTACCGGTCATTTCTGATTTGCCCTGTGGTTCGGCCAAAAAAACAGGGCCCGTAGGCCCTGCTGGGTCGAAAGCTGAGACGCTGATTTATTTCAGCACCACCTCCACCCTCCGTGCCTCGGCCAGGTTGCCGCTGCCTTGGGTTTGTTCTGGCTTCTTGAGTTCGACCTTGTCCTCTGCCACGCCCAGTGCCTTCAGGGTGTCGCGCACCATCAGGGCACGTTCTTTGGCGAGTTCGGCGTTTTTGGCGGGGTCGCCGGTGGTGTCGTGAAAGCCGCTGATGACAGCCATCTTGCCGGCACCCACGCCTTGCACCACGTCGGACAAGGCTTTGCCGGCTTCTGCAGGCAGCGCGCTTGAGCCGCTGGCGAAGAAAAACTTCACCACGCCGTTTTCAATGCGCACAGACGGGCCGTCCGCTGCCGGGCTGCTCATTGCCACAGGCGTGGGCACGGCGGTGACCACGGGCGCTTTGGTGGTCACACCAGGCAACAAGGGCACGATGAGCAAGGCCACGATGTTGATGATTTTGATCAGCGGGTTGATGGCGGGGCCGGCAGTGTCTTTGTAGGGGTCGCCCACGGTGTCGCCGGTGACAGCGGCTTTGTGCGCGTCGCTGCCTTTGCCGCCGTGGTGGCCGTCTTCAATGTATTTTTTGGCGTTGTCCCAGGCTCCACCGCCGGTACACATCGAGATCGCCACGAAAAGGCCGGTCACGATGGTGCCCATCAGGAGGCCACCCAAAGCGGCTGGGCCAAGCAAGAGGCCGACCAAAATCGGCACCACCACGGGCAACAAACTCGGGACGATCATTTCTTTGATGGCGGCGGTGGTCAGCATGTCGACTGCTTTGCCGTATTCGGGCTTGCCGCTGCCGTCCATGATGCCTTTGATGTCACGGAACTGGCGGCGCACTTCCACCACCACGGCACCGGCTGCGCGGCCCACGGCTTCCATGGCCATGGCGCCGAAAAGGTAAGGGATCAGGCCGCCGATGAAGAGGCCGACGATGACCTTGGGGTCGCTCAAATCAAAGCTGATGTTCAAACCACGCGCTTCGAGCGAGTGCGTGTAGTCAGCAAACAGCACCAGGGCAGCCAGGCCAGCCGAGCCAATCGCATAACCCTTGGTCACGGCCTTGGTGGTGTTGCCCACGGCATCCAGTGGGTCGGTGATGTCGCGCACGCTCTTGGGCATTTCAGCCATTTCGGCGATGCCGCCAGCGTTGTCGGTGATGGGGCCATAAGCGTCCAAAGCGACGACGATGCCTGCCATGCTGAGCATGGAGGTGGCGGCAATGGCGATGCCGTAGAGGCCAGCCAGGTGGTAGGACACCAAGATCGCCACGCAGACAAAGAGCACAGGCCAGGCAGTAGAGCGCATGGAAACACCCAGGCCGGCAATGATGTTGGTGCCGTGGCCTGTCGTGGATGCTTGCGCGATGTGTTGCACTGGCGGGTACTGGGTACCGGTGTAGAACTCAGTGATCCACACCAAGGCAGCGGTCAACACCAGACCCACCGCACAGGCGCCAAAGAGTTTCATGTGGGTGCCGACACCCATGGCATCAGCCGGCATGACCCAAGCGGTCACGAACCAGAAGGCGATCAGGGACAGCACGCCCGCGACGATCAGCCCTTTGTACAGCGCGGGCATCACGTTTTTCATGCCCGGGCTGGCTTTGACGAAGTAACAACCAATGATGGAGGCGATGATGGAGACACCGCCGAGCAGCAGCGGGTAAATCACGGCTTGCATCGAAGCGCCTGTCACGACCAGCGCGCCCAAGGCCATGGTGGCGATCAGGGTGACGGCATAGGTCTCGAACAAGTCGGCCGCCATGCCAGCGCAATCGCCCACGTTGTCGCCAACGTTGTCGGCGATCACGGCAGGGTTGCGCGGGTCGTCTTCAGGAATGCCGGCTTCGACTTTGCCCACCAGGTCGGCGCCGACGTCAGCGCCCTTGGTGAAAATGCCACCGCCCAAACGGGCGAAGATGGAGATGAGGGAAGCACCAAACGCAAAACCCAGTAGCGGTTTGAGCGTGGCGGCCAAAGTTTCGCCAGGTGTCGCATTGCTGGTGAGGTACATCAAACATGCGGTCACACCCAACAAACCCAGGCCCACGACCAACATGCCGGTGATGGCGCCGCCCTTGAAGGCCACGTCCAGCGCTTGCGACATGCCTTGTGTAGCGGCTTGGGCGGTGCGCACATTGGCACGCACCGACACATTCATTCCAATGAAACCACAAGCGCCCGACAAGACTGCGCCCACCAGGAAACCGACGGCCGTGGTTTTGTCCAAGAAGATGGCGATCAGCACCGTGAGCACAATGCCCACGATGGCGATGGTTTTGTATTGGCGGGCCAGGTAAGCGGCCGCACCTTGCTGAATGGCGCCCGCAATTTCCTGCATGCGTGCATTGCCCGGGCTTTGCGACAAGATCCAGCTGCGCTGGATAAAACCATAGATGACTGCGGCTAAGCCGCAGGCCAGCGCCACATAAAGCGCCATTTGGGTCGACATCAGGGTCTCCTTTTTTTAGTTCATCAACGGGAGCGATGGCACGGACCTTAGGAACATGGGCCGCTCCATCTGCCCGGCGCATCCTACGGGGTGAAATCGGTCAAAGCAATGTCAGTCGCCTGGTGTTTACCAGTGGTTTCATGGCAGTTCCTATCTGTGCTGTTCGGGAGGGGGTTGGGCTCGCCGCTAAAATCAGGGTTCTCCCGAATCTTCACGAGACCGATATGAGTTTGCATAACGTCCCCCCTGGTAAAAACGCCCCCAACGAATTCAACGTCATCATTGAAATTCCGATGAATGCCGACCCGATCAAGTATGAGGTCGACAAGGAAAGTGGCGCCCTTTTTGTGGATCGTTTCATGACCACGGCCATGCACTACCCCTGCAACTATGGTTACATCCCGCAAACCTTGGCCGACGATGGCGACCCTGTGGATGTGCTGGTGATCACACCCTATGCGCTGACCCCGGGTGTGGTGGTGACCTGCCGCCCAATCGGCGTGTTGATGATGGACGACGAAGCGGGTGGTGACGCCAAGCTGCTCGCCGTGCCCATCGACAAAGTGCTGCCCATCTACAGCCATTGGCAAAAACCTGAAGACATCAACCAAATGCGTCTCAAGGCCATCCAACATTTCTTTGAGCACTACAAAGACTTGGAAGCAGGCAAGTGGGTCAAGGTCAAGGGTTGGGAAGGTCCGCAAGCAGCCAAAGACGAAATCACGAACGGCATGGCCGCTTACCTCAAAGCCCAATAAGCGCACTGCATGTTGCTGTTGTTGTCGCCAGCCAAATCGCTGGACTTTGACACCCCACATTCAGTGAAGCGGCCCACCCAGCCGCAGTTTCTGACGCATTCAGCACAGCTGGTGGCGGAGTTGAAAAAGCTGTCGTTGGCCGAGGTGGCCGGCCTGATGGATTTGTCAGAGCCGCTGGCGGCATTGAATGTGGGTCGGTACGGACTGTGGTCGGCCAAGGCCACCGCCAAGAACAGCAAGCCGGCGGTACTGGCCTTCAACGGCGATGTGTACGACGGCCTGCAAGCGGCCACGTTGAGCCCAGACGACCTGGCGTGGGCGCAGCAGCATCTGGCGATTTTGTCTGGCCTTTATGGCGTGCTGCGTCCTTTGGATCGCTTGCAACCCTATCGCTTAGAGATGGGCACGGCCCTGGCCACGCCGCATGGCAAGAACTTGTACGCCTTCTGGGGTGATAGTCTGGTTGACCATTTGAACGAGCGCCTCGCGGGTGAACGCCAGGCGGTGATCGTGAACTTGGCCTCTCAAGAGTATTTCAAGTCCGTCAACCGCCCACGCCTTCAACCCCGTGTGGTGGAGTGCGTGTTTGAAGACTGGAAGGGCGGGCGCTACAAGGTCATCAGTTTTTTTGCCAAACGTGCCCGTGGATTGATGGCGCGGTTTGTGATCACCCATCGGCTCAAACGAGTCAAACAATTGCAGGGTTTCGATAGCGACGGATACACCTTTGCCGAGGACGCCTCTAGCGAGGATCGCCTCGTGTTTCGTAGGAAGTGACCGATTTTTATGGCGATGCCTTACCTATAATCTGATCACAATTTTTCCGGCCCACCAAGGCTGTTGTCATCTTGCACAAGCATCAGTTGCAAATCCGTGAGAGTTTTTCGCTGCTGAAATCTTATGCACCAGCGAACTCCTTGTTTGAAGCCCCGGTGCACGATCGTTTGGCAACGATGCCGAATTTCAGGTTGGCATGATGCCGTCATGAGTATTTCCGCCGTGCGCCATTTGCGCGCTATTTTTTTGTGTGCTGCGGTGTGGCTGCTAGTGGCTTGTGCGACGCCTGATCGCCCTTTGCCACCGATCAGCGAGCTGGCCTGGGAGCCTGGCACAGCATTTGTCGTGGATGATTTGTTGATTCAGGCCCGCAAGTTACCCCAGTTCGCTCCGCCTAAGGTCTTGCTTGAAAAGGTACTCAAAGCCGTGAAAGTGTCGGCCTCGAGCAAACCGGTGATCGTTCTTGATTCCGTTGTGGATGGCATTTCTGGTCAGCAAACCGCCTCCACCCGTGTGCTCGATGCGCGGTTGTTGCAACATGCCACCGCCGAATTTGATCAATTCGCGATTGTTCCAGTGGCTGCAGATCAGCTGCCGCGCGCTAAATTTCTTGTAACGGGTACGCTCACGATCACAGGCCGGGAGGGGGGATTCACACGCTACAGAGTTAACTTGTCGCTGACCGAGTTGAGCTCGGGTTTGGTGGTGGCGCAATCAACGGTTCGAATCAAGGCCAAAGGCGTTGATGCCACGCCCACACGGTTTTTCCGTGACAGCCCATCTTTGACAAAAGATCGGGTGATCGAGGGACAGATTCGCACTGCGCAGACGGCCACGGGTTCTCCGGCAGACAAGGTGTATCTCGTTCGACTACCTGTCAGCGCCTTGATTTCAGACGCGGCCAAGCTGTATGAATCGGGTGACTACCTTGAGGCCATCCGATACTACGAGGCCGCGGCGGCGCAGCCTGATCAGCGTCAAATGCGCGCGCTGGTCGGTATCTACCTGAGCAACGTTCAGCTGGGTCGGACTGAGGCTGCCGCCGCCACATTCGGCCGCGTGGTGGCCCTGGGTTTGGCCACGAACAACCTTTCAGTGAAATTCTTGTTCAGACCAGGCTCTACTGATTTTGTGACCGACGTCAGAGTCAGCGGCGTCTATGCGATGTGGTTGAAGCAGTTGGCCCAAGAGTTGATCGCGTCTAGGAGTTGCCTGGCGATTGTCGGCCACACCAGTCGAACCGGTTCGGAGTCCTTGAACGACCGGCTGTCTTTGCAACGCGCTGCATCCATTCAGAAGCGATTGGAGGACATTGCGCCCGAGACGGCGGAGAAATTTCAGCTGCTGGGTATGGGTTTTCGAGAGAACCTTATCGGTTCTGGCACCGATGATCAGCAAGACGCGCTTGATCGGCGCGTCGAATTCAAGGTCCGAGCTTGTGGTTGACCGAGATTCCCAAGTTGAATCGCCAGTCGAACCAGGCTTGGTTGATCGCAGCCAGTAGTGCAGAATTCCGTCCAAAGGCCCGACTGGACGGCTATATGGATTGCCTACTTTGAGTTCCGTAACTTCCAATACACAAGCGGTCACCCCTGAATTGCGGGCTTGGATCGTTGCCCAGGCCCAGGCGGGTTGCACACCTGAAGCCGTGTTGGCTTCTATGCGTGCCAGCGGCTGGCAAGAAGCCGTGGCTGTGCAAGCCCTGGAAGACACATTGCGTGGCCATTTGGTGGACCATGCCAAGGCCAACGGTTTGCCCTTGCCCGTGGTGGTGCCTGAACCCTTGAGTTTGGATGGCCCCTGTGTGTTGAACGCCGGTGACCGCGAGGTGCAGGTGCTCAGTCACATGATGCTGCCTCGTGTGGTGGTTTTTGGCGGTTTGTTGTCGCACGAAGAATGTGATGAGTTGATGGCTTTGGCAGCAGCCCGTTTGGCGCGCTCAGAGACGGTACAGCTGGAGACCGGCGGCAGTGAAGTCAACGAAGCCCGCACCAGCGAAGGCATGTTTTTTGGGCGCGAAGAAAACGCTTTGTGCGCCCGCATAGAAGCCCGTATTGCGGCCTTGCTGAACTGGCCTTTGCTCAACGGCGAAGGCTTGCAAGTGTTGCGTTATCGGCCAGGGGCCGAATACAAACCTCATTACGATTATTTCGATCCTGCACACAGCGGTACGGCCAGCATCCTCAAGCGAGGCGGGCAGCGTGTCGGTAGCCTGGTGATGTACCTCAACACACCCACCCGAGGCGGTTGCACCACCTTCCCGGATGTCAAATTCGAAGTGGCGCCCATCAAAGGCAATGCGGTTTTTTTCAGCTACGACAGACCCCACCCCATGACCAAAACATTGCATGGCGGTGCGCCTGTTTTGGCCGGAGAGAAGTGGGTCGCGACCAAATGGTTGCGCGAAGGGCGATTCGACTGAATTTCTTTTGTTGGCTGCTAGTGTCGTGAGTTAGAAGTTCGTTGAAAAAATAAGTTTGTCGAAATCGGTGCCAGGCAAGGCGCAAAGCACAGCAATGCCCCGTGGCATTGCGAGCATTTGCAACGCCGCATGGCGTCGATTTCGACGGACTTATTCAACGAACTTCTAACTCAGGACAATAGGTCAATCCAAGATGAACGTGTTTCGTGGAGGACGTGGCTCAGGCCAATCCAGCGATGCTTGTCGCTCCACGTACTTCTTGGAGACCTCGATGAAAAAACTGATCACCGCTGCAATCTTGGCCGCTTTGTCGATGGGCGCGATGGCCAACGACGCTGCTACTGCAGTTGCTGCGCCTACCGCTACCGCGGCTACACCAACGACCACTTCGCCCGCAGCCAAGCCCATGGGGGCTGCGAAGAAGCAAAAGAAATCCCAGTCAACTAAAAGGCAAGTCGCTTGATCTTCATCGGGGCTTGAAACCTCAATAAAAAACCCGGCCACGACCGGGTTTTTTGTGCTCTTTCGGTCTCAGACCGCGCGCCCAACGCGCTGAATTTCCATAGGTCGCAAATCGGCAAACGGGCGTCTCTTGGCAATGCGTTCGCGCTTGCGCTCTTCCCAGGTTTGTGGGCCTTCTAAAGGCCAGGTGTCGATGGCGGCGACCACGTCTTGGCGCGGCATGCGGGCGTAAGTTGGGCCACCCAGACGCAACCACCAGCGTCCAGCCGGGTGTTTGAAGGCCAAAGGCGCTTTGCTGTCCTGGGCCCAGTAAACACAAGCCTGTTGAGCCCAAAATGCCTGGCGCTCGAAGTTGACGCGGCCGGCGAAGCCCGTCTCCAAAGGCAGGATGGCCACCGCGTCGGGCAATTGAACCAAGGCGTATCGAAGGTCGCTCAAGGTTTCACCGGGCGTTCGGTAGACGAAGATGACACGTTCAATGTCGGGGGTGTGTATGCGGTCCACCACCTCGTCTTCGCGAAATACAACAATGTCTTGGCCGTGCCAAGCCGTGCGCCAGCAAACGTGGTTCATGGGGCGAAACTCCTGCAGTGAGGACGTGGAAGGTAGGAACGCTTCCACGTTAGTCCTGCGGGCTCCGCCGTGTTGTGAGCAGACGCATCAAGCTGCAACCGGGGTGACAGCTTGTTGTCGTGTGTCTTGCTGTAAGTGCGGCCTGTCGCGATGGAGAAGACCTGCTTCTGTCAGCGTTTGGGTGTGGTCAAGCGAGCGCCGGCAGGGCGTGGGCTGGACGAGCGGCTGCTGGACTCGCTTGAGCGATTGCTGCCACCTCGATTGCCACCCCCAGTGCCGCCGCGGCCTGCTGGATTGGCCGATTTGGCTGCGGGCGCGCGGCCCGTGGAAGGTGCACCACCACCGGCTGCTGAGCGGCCTGGTGCCGAAGATGAGCGAGCGCCACCGCCGGATCGACCGCCACCACCGCCACCACCCCCGCTGCTGCGACGCATGCCGCCACGTGCTGCGCCTTCACCAATGGTCATGCGGCCCAGCACGATGGGTTCGGGTTTTTCATCGGAGCGGGGTGCAAAACCAGGAATGATTTCTTTGGGAATCTCGCGTTTGATGAGTTTTTCAATCTCGCGCAAGAAGCCGTTTTCATCCACACACACCAAAGAGATGGCTTCACCTTGCGCGCCGGCACGGCCGGTGCGGCCAATGCGGTGCACATAGTCCTCGGGCACATTGGGCAACTCGAAGTTCACCACGTGGGGCAACTGGTCGATGTCGATGCCGCGCGCGGCAATGTCGGTGGCGACCAGCACTTGCAAATCGCCGGTTTTGAATTCAGCCAGCGCCTTGGTGCGGGCAGTTTGGCTTTTGTTGCCGTGGATGGCCATCGCGGAGATGTCTTGTTTGAGCAAATGCTCCACCAAACGGTTCGCACCGTGTTTCATGCGCGTGAACACCAGCACCTGGTGCCAGTCGTTTTCTTTGATCAAGTGGGTGAGCAGGTCTTTCTTCATCTCCCGGCTGACGGGGTGCACTTTTTGCGCAATAGCGTCGTTGGTTTGGTTGCGACGCGCCACTTCAATCAACGCAGGTTTGTTCAGCAGCTTGTCGGCCAGGGCTTTGATGTCATCGCTGAAAGTCGCCGAGAAGAGCAAACTTTGTTTCTTGGCTGGCACCAGGGCCAACACCTTTTTGATGTCGTGAACGAAGCCCATGTCCAGCATGCGGTCGGCTTCGTCGAGCACAAAAATTTGGATGTGCGACAAATCCAGCGTGCGCTGGCCCGCATGGTCGAGCAAACGGCCCGGCGTGGCGACCAAGATGTCGACACCTTTGCGAAGTTTGTCGATTTGCGGTTGCATGCCCACGCCGCCAAACATCACCATCGATGTCAGTGGCAGGTGCTTGCCATATAGGCGAACACTTTCTTCCACTTGGGCGGCAAGCTCGCGTGTGGGGGTGAGGATGAGGGCGCGAATAGGAATACGGCCTTTGGCATCGCGTGCCGGCTTTTCAAGCGAGAGGCGCTGCAGCATGGGCAGCACGAATCCGGCGGTTTTGCCGGTGCCGGTTTGTGCCCCGGCGAGCAAGTCGCCACCGGAAAGCACGGCGGGAATGGCCTGCAATTGAATCGGGGTGGGTGTGGTGTAACCCTGCTCGTGGACAGCACGAAGCAGCGGCTCGGCCAGGCCGAGGGTGTCAAAAGACATGGGGGAATCCAAAAAAAACAGATCGGCCTGTCGCTCAGAATATTTGAGCGCCAGTCGCAGGCTTCAGAAGGCTGGGAGCATTTGCTGAGCGGTAGGCTACAAGCAAAAACAAGTCAGGAATGACGGCAACGGGGTGACTGGTGACGCCGTTGGTGCCTGCATTGTAGGCGGCAAATGACGTAGTTCTTCGCAGGGGGCGATTCAAACTGACCTGATTAGTGACTTGCCTCAGCTGCCATCGCCCCGCACATGCCAAAGGGAAGAATCTCCGGGGGTTCATGGGTTTTCCCGCTGAAAATTCAAGGCGTGAGGCTTTTGCAGTAATTTCTACCGCAGCTGAGGCAAGTCACTAATCAGGCAAACTGATGTGTGATGGCGCAGTTGTCCATTCAGGCGCCAATCCCGCCTGCGCGCACTGCTGTTCCAGCGCCCGAACCTGGTGTCGTGAGTTAGAAGTTCGTTGAATAAGTCCGTCGAAATCGACGCCATGCGGCGTTGCAAATGCTCGCAATGCCACGGGGCATTGCTGTGCTTTGCGCCTTGCCTGGCACCGATTTCGACAAACTTATTTTT
>JANPCX010000029.1:0-2845 GCA_031431125.1 Burkholderiales bacterium | reverse complement strand
TGTGTGCGAAGCACACCCCTTAGATCCTGGGTCAATGGTCTGCTGTGTGAGCGGTACCCACAGGTACGACACACAGTGCCACATGCGCGTGCAACGCAGGCAAGCAGTAAAAAACTTTGCACAAACGGGATTGGTGTCCCGTGTCCCTTGTGATTCCCACTCGCTGCGGCGTTTGGGATGGACAGAAACACTTACCGAATTTTTGGCACCACGTTTCTACTTTTTTTTCTTGTTTGTCTCTCCCGTTATTGCTCTGCTGTTTTGAAGAGGCACCCGATGCGCGATCTGAATCACGATTTCAAAAACCTCGCCCGTCGCAACCGCGATGGCTCGTTCGCCACGCAGCATGACCGGGAGGTCATGCTGACCTTGGTGGCCAATCAATTGCATGAGGGTGGCTTTCGGCATCTGCGTGCCACGGGCGTGCGCTCCAAACATGTCGAACACCTCGTTCAGCGCTGGCACGAGGAAGGTTTGAGCCCAGGCACATTCAAGAACCGGATGAGCGCCTTGCGCTGGTTGGCCGAGAAGATCGGCAAACAAAACATCGTGGCCCGCGAGAACGCGGCCTATGGCATTGCGGACCGGCGGCATGTGACCAATGAATCCAAGGCGCGGGTGTTGGAAGTCGCACGCCTTGATGCGGTGACTGATCCGTACACGGTCTTGTCGCTGAGGCTGCAAGAAGCGTTTGGGCTGCGCCGGGAGGAAAGCATCAAGCTGCAGCCCGTTTGGGCAGACCGGGGCGATGTGTTGCGACTCAAGGCCAGTTGGACCAAAGGTGGCAAGGAGCGGGAGGTGCCGATCCTCACTGACACCCAACGTGCGGTGTTGGACGATGCCAAGCAGTTGGTGGGTTCAGCGTCCTTGATCCCCGAAGGCATGTCCTACCGCGATCAACTCAACCGCTTCAAAGCGCAAACGGCCAAGGCGGGAATCGACCGGGTGCATGGGCTGCGTCATCAGTATGCGCAGCGGCGCTATCAACAGCTCACCGGGTGGAAGGCACCAGCAGCGGGTGGGCCGACTTCGAAGCAGCTCAGTGCGGGTCAAAAGACGCAGGATCGTGAAGCGCGGCTTGTTGTCTCACGCGAGCTTGGTCATGAGCGCGAGCAAATCACGGCGGTGTATCTCGGTCGCTAAAAAGGTTGAGCATGGACGGTCTGCTCCATGCCGAACGGCCACCGAAAGCCGGTCCCTGCTACTCGGCAGTGTCGAGATCGTTTTTTTGCAGTGCGTCCAGGTGATCGGCCCACCACTGCATGAGTTGTGTGCGCTCTTTGATCCACTGTGCCCGGTTGTAGGCACCGCGTACCTCGTCGCGTTCTTCGTGGGCCAGGTGTTTTTCAATCACGTCGGAGTTCCAGCCGGCTTCGTTGGCGCAGGTGGAGAACAGGGTTCGAAAACCATGTGCGGTTGCCGTGCCCTTGTAGCCCAAACGTGCCAGGGCGCTGTTCAGTGTGCCGTCGCTGATGGGTTTGTCGGGGTAGTAGGGTGAGGGGAATAAAAAATCCCGATCCGGGTGCAGCGCGCGTATTTCTGCCAGCAGGCGCAGGGCCTGCCGTGACAGCGGAACGGTGTGCTCGGTTTTCATCTTCATTCGTGGCGCAGGGATGCGCCACAAGGCGCGTTGGACATCAAACTCTGACCACTTGGCCGCGCGGAGTTCACCGGGGCGGGTGGCCGTGAGCATCAGCAGCCGCAGGGCCGACTGGGTGGCGACCTCGCCTTCGTAACGGCTGAGTTTGCGCAGAAAGCCGGGGACTTCGTTTTCCTTGAGTGATGCGCGGTGGCTGACCTTGCGTGGCTTGAAGATTTCAGCGGGCTTGAGCGGGTAGGTGGGGTCAACAGCCAGCAGCTCGTGGGCCACCGCGTGGCGGAAGATGGAGCGCAGTCGCTGGAAGACGCGACCTGCTGTTTCAGCCGCGCCGCGTTTCTCAATGGCCTGAACGACTTCGCGGATGTCTCGGGGTTGGATGTCGTCCAGCGCCCGGTGGCCGAGCGTGGGCAGCACGTGGTTTTCCAGCGATGCGGTGATGGCCTCGGTGGTGCCCGGCCCCCAGGCGGTGCTGCGGTGTTTCAGCCACTCGCGGGTGGTGGCTTCCAGCGTTCGCAGGCTGGCGGCATGTTTGGCGGCTTTCGCGGTTTTGCGTTCGCTGCTGGGGTCCAGCCCGCAAGCCAATTGCTGGCGAGCATCGTCGCGGCGCTGCCTGGCCAGTTTCAGGCTGACCTCGGGGTAGGTGCCCAGGGACAGGCGTTTTTCTTTGCCGAGGTGGCGGTACTTCAGCCGCCACCATTTGCCGCCACTGGGGGCAATTTCCAGGTAGAGGCCTTGGCCGTCGAACAGCCGCTGGGTTTTCTCGCAGGCTGGGGCTTTGCGGATTTGCGTGTCGGTGAGTGGCATGGGGGCAACTCCTTGCAGGGCATTTTCAGTTGCCCCCAATGTTGCCCCCACTTGCCCCCGGATTCAAGAGGACGTGTTAAGACGTTCTGAATCCAACTGTTCAGGTTTTACGGGGCGTAGACGGTGGTTTTGGGATTTCTTGCGTCGCTATGGGACGCCGCGCTGGTCCCGCCGACAGGAATCGAACCTGTATCTAGCGCTTAGGAGGCACTCGTTCTATCCATTGAACTACGGCGAGCGGTGGGGCAGCGGGGCGCATTTTCGCATGCGGATTTTTTGGCGATTCGGTCTTACTCCCAGCGTGTAGAGAGCAAATGATCTGTCCGGAGCTGTAGCAAGTAATCTGTCCGGTTTAGGGGAGGTGCGATGTTCGCACCACAACTGAGCCGGGCGCACTTGATGCAAGGAAGCCGGATCATGAGATTTGAAGAGGTTTACGAG
>JANPCX010000028.1:0-39326 GCA_031431125.1 Burkholderiales bacterium | reverse complement strand
CTCCATTTGTGCCAGGAACTCACGCTTGCGCGTCTTCTTCGTGCTCAGCTTCAAATCAAGGATCGCTTGTTTCATGGACTCAATCTTGCCTTGCAACACCGCCTCTTACCACCGGGGCTTACGAGTTATGCAGAGTGTCCTAAAGTGCGGATTGCCAAGGATGGCGTGCAAAGAAGCCCTCTCGGCCCCATGCAAGCAGGCGATTTGAAACAGGGTTCTGTTGGATTGAAGGGGAAGGGGTTTCATCGCTGGAGTGGAACCGTGCGGCAGAGAGGGCCCAACGTTCACATGCGCCGGGCCGCGGCGAACGAAATTGACTTCAGAACCTGCGCGGCCAGCAGCTTCGGTGCAACGTGTTCTTATCTGGCGTTTTTTTGCGCTACGCGTTCAATGAACCCCTTCGGATCACGGACGAATTCCACTGCCTTGGACTTCGCCAAATGCGGCATGAATGAATCCGCATCTGGGGCCACAATCTGTTGATTCTCCATCACGTAAATCTGGCAATCCAATCTGGCAACCAACTGGGTCAGTTTGGCAATTGATTCGTGGTCAATATTTCGTACATCAACGCGAATGCCGATTCCTTCGAGTTGTCCATCCGTCAGAAATGCTTCGACCAACACAAGGTCTTCGCCGCCCCACCGCAAGATTTCAGGGAACCAGGAATCGAGTGGAGTGAATACGCTTGCGATGATCTGCCGGTAGTCCTCGTTGGGCTGATTGGTCAGCCACCAATTGGTCGTATCGAGGCCATCGTCAGTGATCGCAGAGTCAATGTATCCCTGTGCATCTGGCCCAATTTGATTGGGCATCATTTGGAGATCGAATTGCCAGACGGCCATGTTACTGCTCGTGAGCGTTTCGGAGCCCAACATTGGACGTGAACGAGGCACAACAAATAGCGTTTATCTGCCGCGCCACCCAGCCCTGAAGCTGCGCAGATGCGCATCGCGGCAGGTAAACCGTGTTGAACTGAACCATGGCGCAGAAGGTGGCGGTACGGCGGGTGGCAAAAGGGGATTGGATCGAATCGCATCCACGGCGTGCGTTGATTATGGCCGCGCGTTGTGCTGTTGAATCCCGGAACAGCGTTGACTTGCCTTCGACGCCGTCGTCGTGTGTGCCAAAAGCCTATGGGGTGAACGATGAAATGCAAACACAAAACTGAACCGCCCACTGCGGACCCGCCTGGTGGGTGGTGTGGGGGGCGAAGGTTAGAGGCCGTTGGTTACCGGATTAGGCAGCCTTGAGTCTGAATTGCGCGAGCGAGCTTTGAAAACGCAACGTCTCGTAATATCTTGGGAAGTGCTCCCGCAAATGATCTCGCATGTCGACGGTTCGGTCGAAGACGTCGATTGAGAGCTTCGTGTAATTGACGAACGTCCGAATGTGGCCGACATACGTAATTGTGTTTGCTATCACTTCAAAGCGATTGGATGTCCGCAGGTCTGCAAAGCGTGAAAATGCGGAGAAGCGGGACCACATATATTCGCCGGCATCAACGGGAATAATGAAGTACTGCTCCAGTTCAGCGATTGAAATAACTCCCTTTGGACCCAAGACACTTTCAGCCAATCTGGAACCGACAGAGGATTCGGCCGCATATGGCGCAAACGAAATGCTCCCAACGGCGTTGGACATCAGCTTCAGCGCAAGCAACCCTTGACCAGAGTTCAGGCTCAGACCATCAGAAGTACTTCGCCGTGTCGCACATGATGCGAGCGGGAGAGCAAGTATGAATGCGCGACGTTTCACGTTTTCGTATTCGACAGAGATTTTGAAGAGGCAATGGCGCGGTAGGCTGCCCAACAAATAGCGTTCATCCGCAGAGCCACCGAGGCTTGCGGATCTGCGACTGACTAGCGAAGCTCGGAACCAACACTGACCAGAAGAATGAGACTGGTTCGAGCAAGGACGTAGACGACTCCTCCTAGGCCAGTGATGAAAACTACGCCCAGGGCATCTTGAATTCCCTTGGTTCTATCGGTTCCGCTCCGCTCAAAGATTGCGCGAACAGGCTTCAAAAAATAGAGGGCGGGTAGATAGCAAGCGAGTGCCACTAGTGCTGCGGGAAGAAGCCCAACGAGCATTGGAATGAGAAGAAGAACCAACGGGCCAACTGGAAACAGGTATATGAGTGGCACTAATGTTTCCGGCGCGTTGAACTCCTGGAACAGAGCCCGCTCTCTACGCAGCGAGTTCGCAGAACGTACCGCGGCGACGGACATGATGATGAGAACAAATATTTCAATCATGTGAGTCTGTGAATGGATGTGCTGAGGCTCAGCGATACCTACGTGCTGGATAAATTTGCATCGTTTAGTTCAACGACGCACTACCACTGTGCCCGCCAGCTTGTCGTGCCAGCCCTGTTTGCGTGCGTCGAACGCCACCCAAAAGATGCCTAAGCCGAGAGGCAGCATCGAAACGAAGTAACCGAGATATCGACCAATCGACTGCCCAACCGAAAGATTTCCTCCAGTCTTCGCATCGACGACTTTCGCGGAGACCACCATCTTGCCTGGCGTGGCTTGCTTGGTTAGCCAGAAACCAATGGAGACCAACGCAGGTAGAACCCAGCTTAAAAAGGCATCGGCCGGCCCGGCAACGAGACCACTCTTCGTTTCCTCGTCGAAGTAGGCCCAGCCATAGATAGCCAGCAGCAGCAGGAGCGTGACCAGCAAGATGAGAACTGTGTCTATCAGAGCTGCGCCAACTCTTGCCCAGAAGCCGACGTACCGAATCTCTGCCGATACCTGAACGTCGGACACTTCTGCGTTGGGTGGTGCGAATGGGTTGGTGCTCATTTTTGTGACTCGATGTCTAACAAATAGCGTTTATCTGCCGCGCCGCCCAGGACAAAAGATGATGGGCGTGCACGGATCCTTGATTCCGACTGTGGCTTCGCGCGATCTATCCTCGTTGGACCGCAGCGGTTTCATACGGTCGAATGCCTAATTAGCAAACCTCTCCTTATTGCTTCCTCGGCAACGGCCTGCAATGTGGCGGCGTCTTCGATAAGCAAGTAGGCCTTGGAAATCTCGTTGATAAGACTTTGCTGTACGACCTGGTGGCCCCGAGTAACAACTCGGAGGCCGAGCTCCTCGCATTGCTTGCACAGTTTTCTTGCTTCGCTTGATTCCAGCTCGCCCAGTTCGAATTCGGTCTTTCCTCTGAGGACGGAGAAAACCTCTGTGACCGGTGTACCTGAGAATCCCGTAGCCACCATACGCAAAGCCTTAACCTCGGGAACTGTTGGCCCACTGGCACCGAAAAGAACCAGAAGTACTTGTTTGTCTTCTGTGTGGCGCACCACCACCCAACCTGGCTCTGAGCCATTCCAAAGTTTGGAAAAGTCCTCAACAGATCTCATGCAGCCCAACAAACAGCGTTTATCCGCCGCGCCACGCAGCCCTGAAGCTGCGCAGATGCGCATCGCGGCAGGCAAACCGTGTTGAACTGCACCATGGCGTAGGTGGTGGACGTACGGCTGGTGGCTAAAGGAGGATCGAATCGCATCCCCGGTGCGCGTTGATTATGGCCGCGCGTTGTGCCGTTCAACCCCGGAACAGCCCTGATTTGCCTTCGACTCCGTCGCCGTGTGTTCCAGCAACCTTGGACTGAACAATGCAATGCAAAATCTAAAACAGCGCGCTTGACTCAAGGGGAAGTCCTAATAAAAGGGCTAGCTCTGACCGTCAGCGCTTCTCCGGTTTCCATTGAGCGACCTGGGCCGCGACGTCTTGCCTTTCCGTCACTGAAAGACTTTCCGCGCACTTACTTGCCAGAGGCGTCGCTCGGGGAAAGTCTTGTCGCTCAGCCAAAGCAGCCCACAGATAGCAGTTCTTGAAACTTTGCTCTACACCGTGACCTCGCAGGTACATGTTTGCGATTCCAACTTGACCGCTTACGCCTCCAAGTTTGGCTGCTCGCAGGTACCAGCTTGCAGAGACTTCATTGCTCTGCGGAACACCATCACCCATCCCATACATGGCACCCAGATTTGCCATCGCTTGCTCGTCGCCAAGCTCTGCCGCGCCATGTAGCAACTCTCGCGCTCGGACCTTGTCGAGCGGTGCTCCCTCGCCGTGCAAGTGTGCGAAGGCAAGGCGAGTCATCGCAGCCGGGAACTTCTTGTCGGCCGCTTTCCGCAACCATTGAACGGCTTCTTCAGCATTCTTTTGCACTCCTACCCCGGCAGCCAAAAGCGTGGCCAAGTATGTCTGCGCCTCTGGATTTCCGAACGTCGCAGCACATCGAATCGATACCAGTCCTTGTTGCCGAGCCTCCACAGAGGACTCACCCCAAAGGATTCGCTTACCCTCGGCAAAATCGCAACCCTTGGCCTCGACCTGCGCTACGGCAATACCCGTCGCAGACGAAAGAATCATGGCGACCAAGAAACTGGCTGGTGCGTTGAGTTGTTTCATCGGTGCAGTGAGAGCAAACAAATAGCGTTTTTGTGCCGCGCCACCCAGGGCAGAAGATGAGCGGACGCAGATCCCGAAGATTCATTATCGCCGCACGCAATGCTTGCCAACTTCTCGCATCTCTGGGAATAACCTATTGCAACTCAACACATTAAATTGCTCACACTGTCGCGATCTCTAAAACTGACCACGCAGTAAAATTGGCTACTTCTACAAAGTATGAACTGCGTCCCCCGCATCAGCGCACTGAAGGCGGTTTATTCCGGTGATCAAACCAGCGTACTTGCCGGGCTTCGGCATTTTTTAGGGTAGGAATGACACAGATTTGCTCAAACTGCCAAGCGTCCAATAGAGCACCCGCTCGATTCTGTCGCGCTTGCGGACAACCGTTAGGCCACGCATCCAACGACAAGTTACCGTGGCTCTCCCAGGAAGCCGATGGTGAAAAGCGCACAACGGAATCGAACATGAGCACGGTACAGGCGAGTATGGAGGCACCAACCTCACAATTAATGTGGCAGGCCAAACCAGAAGCCAGCGCAGGGACTGTTGAGCCATTGCCGCCTCCATTTGGCTTGCCCCGCCGCGAGCCATCGGCGCTCAATCCGAGCGCTGCGACAAGCGACAGTTTGATTGGGGGCTCCCTCCAGTCGAATCGCCTTGTCATCCGACCACTCGGTGCGCTGACGGCGATCGGCGTTTTGGTTTTGCTCGCCGCCAGCTTGTGGTTTGGGTGGGCACCAAGCACATCAGAAGTTAAGAGTGGTCCGGCACTTGTTGCCGCAACGACCCCGACCGTCGCTGCCAGCAGCAGTTCTTCCGGCGTTGAGACAACGGCTTTGTCGCAGCCTCGAATCATTGAGATACCGGTAGCATCACCAGCCGCCGAGCCACCTGCCATGCCGCAACAGGTGATGCCTTTATTGGTGCAACGCCCAGCGCCTAAAGTTGAGCCCAAAACCCCAGTTGCCAAGCTCAGTATTCCGGCATTGCCTGCGCCTGCCTCCAGTTCAACTGAGGGTGCTGCGACCACAACGACGAATGCTCCAGCCAAGCCTGCAGCCGAGTTGGTCATCTCCCAAGGCCCACTCAGCCCCCGGGACGCGTGCTCCAACGGCAGCGCGTCAGGCCAAGCGGCCTGCTTAGACCAGCAATGCGCCAAGCCCGCGCTGCAGCAGCATTCACAGTGCCAACGCCTGCGTAAAGAGCGCGAACTGGAGTTTCAACGCCTGTACAGTGGATCCTGAGTTCCTGGTCACTCCCTGCGAAGAGCCCCTGGTTTTTTTCAATCCTACTTTCATGCTTCCCAAGTCATTTAGAGAATCAGCGCATTTGTTCGACAGCCTCGACGCCCTACACCATGGCCGCGGGTTGCTGCTGTCTGGTGTCACCTGGCTGGTGGCATGGGCTCTTTGGGTTTGGGCTGGTTTTTTGTTGACACAGCAGGGTTGGGCACCGCAGATGCTGCTGCTGTCAGCGCTTAGTGTGATCGTGCTGATTTGGGGTGGTAACGCGGTTGGAATCATGACAATTGACGACATGGCGCTTCGCCCGCCCCGCTCGGCGTCCGTTCTTTGGCGTGATGCCCTCAGCGCCTCGCAGCAAATGGTCATGGTGCTGCTGACCGTGATTCTGTGTTCATTGCTGGCACTCTTGGCATTGACGTTGCTGCTCTTGATTTGCCGTCTCCCCATCTTGGGGCCATGGCTGTATGCCGCAGTGCTACCACTGGCAACGGTGGTCGCCGCCATGGTGTTGTTTGTTTTTCCGGTTTTTGTGCTGGCCTTGAGTGCACCAGCCATTTGGTGCGGCGTGGATGCCAGCACCAGCCTCATTCAAATCTGGTCTGTGATCCGCAGGCGTTTGCCCGCGGCGACTGCGTGGCTGCTCGTTTCGGCCGCCATCACAGCCACAATCTGTTTGCTGTTGCTGGGCGTTTTGGCGCTTGGGTTTTGGCTCGTGAACGCCATGTCTGTGTCGCTTCTGGGTACGCCCGGGGCATGGCCAACGGGCCTTTTTGCGGCTGAAGATTTTTTGGGCGCACGGGATTCAAACTACACCCACGCCGCGAACGTCGGCGTTGTGGCAATCAAGGCGCTTGTCTGCACCGTTGTTGGCTCGGTCGGGCTGCGCGGTATCAGTTTGGTGTATCGACATGTTCTGACTGGACTGGACACCGAACCTGAACAACAGTTTGTGCAAGCTGCCCTCACCGGAGCGCACAAAGGCCTGCGCCCATTTCAAGCCCTCACGCCATTGCAACCTGCAGTCGCCAGTGCTGGTGGGGCAACAAGCCCTTCTCAGCCGCCTTCGGATTTCGCCTTGAGCATGACCAGCCAGCAAGACACCGCCCAGTCGACTGACTGGTGGGCAGCGTCCATTGAACCCAGACATCAATCCGTCGACATTGAACTTGAAGTTCCACGACAGCGTATTTCTGATACTAAACGCCCCTGCCCGGCGTGCGGTAGCAGCACCGAGTTGACAGATTTCTACTGCGGCGAATGCGGGAAGTCTCTGAGGTGAATCCTGGCCCGGCCAATTGCCAAACTGAAGAGCCAGAACGTCAGTCGGGTCGATTTTGCACCCACTGCGGCACATTCAACCTGAGTGACCACCGCTTTTGCGACCATTGCGGTTTGCCAATGCCGCAATCGAGTGTCGCCACCAACGGCAACGGAATCCGGCACGGTATGGTTCCCGCAGCGGATTCTGGGCGACCGCAGGAGCTGGGCCGACCGACCGTGCACATTCCCAGGCACCTTCGGTGGCTCGCACCAGGTGCGGCCTTGTGCTGTCTGCTCGTCGCTTCGCTGGCTGCGGTCATTTGGCAGGCCGCAGCCCCGCCACCCAACAGCGAAGAGGTGTTCAAGGCCCTGCGCTCTGCGGGTGCGCAAATCGCCGAACCCAGTTCAGATCTGCTTTGCATGAAGAACCTGCCCTATCACAGGCACCACATTCAAGTACAACCCACCGACACAAGCACACGGGAGTGGCTCGATGGCCTGGTGTTGGCCGGTCTGTACGCGCCAGGTGTCGAGGTGGTGCCAGACGAGGTGTCAGACTCGACGTTGATTCAATATCAAACGCTGCCTGCACTCAATATGTGGAGACGAAACGGAAAGCTGTGCGTTGCGCAAGGTTGGGAGCTTAAGTCAGTGCGGGCCTACGCCGTCCAGAAAACCTCAGAAACCAACAGCAAGCGGTACATGGCTGCCCTGTCTTGGAGAGCCAAGACTGTCGCACCTTGGTTCTCCCAGATGCCACCTGTTGGCTTGCGCTTGCTGGGATTGAAGCTGGACGAAGAGGGACTGACCACCACAACGCAGCAAGCCCTGGAGCGGGTGAACGGGCGGTGGACTGCGGTTGAGCAGTGAGCCCGGGCTCCCGCGTTACTGCCTCAAAAAACTGCCCCTGCTTGAGCAGGTTCCCCATCCCAGGAGTGGCCCTGTCGGATGGCGTCTGAAGCCCTACCGTGCTGTCACGTGGGTATCCAGCCACTGAACCGCCGCGTCCAACACCGGGTCACCGCGACCGATGAGTCGGCTGACAAAGTCGCGGTCCACCGGCACACGCAGATTGGGTTCTATTCCCTTTCCATCCACATAACTTTCGCCCGAGGCCATCAGTTCAGACACCATAGGTACCTCGACACTGACACCGCCTGGCAAAACGATGCGCGTGTTGTGCCCAACGGTGCCGGCGGTGTTGTCGGTGCTGACCACATGGGCTCGTCCGGCACGTTGCAGCCAAGCAGTAAAAACTTCGCAAGGGCCACTGCAGTCTCGGTCTGTTAGCAGCACAAGGCGCCCTGCATATCGGGCGTCGTCTTGTCCGTACAGCGGCAGCTGCGGTGGCAGTCCCAAGCCCCCGCGGGTACGCCAGACCTTGGATGCTGGATCAAGCTGCCGCTGTGCATAGGCTTGCGGGCGAAGGGGCGTGTCGTAAGAGAAAAATGACGCCAACAAATGGGCCACAAGTTGGTAACTGCGCCCTCCATTGCCACGCAGGTCGACCACCAGACCAGGAATTCTGGCCTTGGTCAAACTCGCCAAGGCCTGCTCCCAGGTGTCCAATTTGTTGCTGGCATCCGCGAAAGAATTGAAACCAATGTAGCCAAAGTCATTGCCCTTGGCAGAGCGCAATTGGAATGCCGCCAAACTGTCGATCGCTGCCGCGGGGTCTGGCGTCGCGATGGCCTCCGTAGCGCGGCGTAACTCCAGGTTCTGATCGCGACCGTCTTGGCGGACCAACAAACGCAAGCCGTCTTTGCCCGACAGGGAAAGCGTCAGCGCGTCCAGTCGCCGACCAACCTCGGTACCACGGGTGGACAGCGACGAGTACCGTTCGGTGTGGCGAGCGACGGTTTCACCATCCACCTCCAATACCTCGGCACCAGGACGCAAGCCCGCCAAAGAAGCCGGTGAATTCGGGGCCACATCCGTCACCCAACCCCGCCCTTCTGGGCTCAACCACAGCCGCGGCATGGACACAGAAAAGTCACCACGCCACTGGCGCTGAGCCGCCAACCCTCGGTCTTGGCGCTGCGCACTGCGTACATCGGCGCCATCGCCCAAACGCACAAGATACTGCCCATCACGCAAGCGCTGGCCAATGTCCGCATAGACCCGGGCATAGGCCGTCGCGTCCTTGCTGCTCCCGGCTTGGCCCACTGCAGAGGCGAACTCGGCATGGGTCGCCAGCCAGTCCACGTTTCGAGTATCGCGATAGGGGTAACGCTCACTCATGAGACTGCAAAACGCTTGAAATGCATCGGCATAACTCAAACGTGACAGGTCGATGTTGGAAGTGGGCATCACGGCATGAAATGGCATCACCACTTCGCGGCTGCGGTCAAACGCAAAACCGCGGGGATCGAGCGTCACAACGGTGTAGCCCCTGGGCATACTGACCATGGGATCGTCTTTGGTGAAGAGCTTGCCATCCACACCAAATCCGGATGGGAAGGCAACCCCCGCATCCGTCGCATGAACCAAGAGCTTCCCACCCACAGGTTCCAAAATATCCTGTGGATGGCGTGGCCACTCCATCTGAACCGAGCTGGCACGTTGCAAGGCGTGTTGCTCAATCGCATCCAGCGCACGTCGGTCACGGCGTTGAGGCAAGTCAGCATGAACGGACAGGGCATAGATGCGCACGCCACGCCCTGCTGCGGAGGAGCGGCCTGCGCTGAGATCGAACACCGTTCCAACAGGGTTGGTTGGCAACTCCAAGGTCAGCGTGGACGTGTCGTTTCGCGGTGCCAACAAGACTTGTCCTTGCGACGGTGCAAAAAATGCGCTCTGTCGTTGCACGAAATAAACACCACGATCCAGCAGCCCAACCACCGCCCGCCCGCCGCGCGCGGGTCCCACCAAACCTTCGCCCAAAACAGCAATCAAGCGGTTGGGGCCGCCTTCGTCGCGCGTCAAAGACGCAGGCCCACTCGGTGCCGCCGATCGCACGGTAGTTGAGCCGGGAATCAGGTTGCCCCTGTTGTCCCACATTTGCTGGCCTTTATCGGCGGCGTCTTTGGCATCTTGGCCTGCGGACACGGCGTCCTGGCCCTTGCTGTAAGCATCCTGGGCCTTACTCAGTCCTTTCAGTTCGAAAGCAAGTGCAAGGTCACACAGCGACACAAGGCTGACGGCCAGTGCAAATACGAGCCACTGTTTCGACCACACCCAGCGCCACGTGCGACCCGCGGTTGTTGGGCCTGGCAACGATGAAAGAGTGGGTGTCAAAAAATACATGGTGCGCCTCGCACAGAGGTGAATCAGGTCATTCGTAGACGATGACGAAATCGTTGTCAGCCGCGCTGACCTGGATTTTCTGAATCGATTGGGACTCGACCGAGCACTGCAAGAACTGCGTCGCCAAACGCGGCAGCAGGTTTTGCGTGAGGATGCCGTCGACCATGCGGGCGCCCGACTCCACCTCGCTGCAGCGGTTGCGGATCAAGGCCACCGCCGATTCGTCGAAAGTAAAGGCCGTGCCATGGCGGTCGTGGATGCGGGTTTGGATGCGCTTCATTTGCAAGCGAATGATCTGGTCCAGCATCGCGTCCGAGATCGGGAAGTACGGCACCACCACCAAGCGGCCCAGCAAGGCCGCCGGGAATTTTTCGAGCAAGGGCTGGCGCACGGCTTTGGCCAAGGCGTCGGGCGGCGGTACCAGGTCGGGGTCGCGGCACAGGCCAGCAATCAACTCCGAGCCCACGTTGGACGTGAGAATGATGACGGTGTTTTTAAAGTCGATGTAGCGGCCTTCACCGTCCTCCATCCAACCTTTGTCAAATACCTGGAAAAAAATCTCATGCACATCGGAATGCGCTTTTTCAATCTCGTCGAGCAGCACCACGCTGTATGGGCGGCGACGCACCGCCTCCGTGAGCACACCACCTTCGCCATAACCCACATACCCGGGTGGTGAACCTTTGAGCGTGGACACGGTGTGGGCCTCTTGGAACTCGCTCATGTTGATGGTGATGAGGTTTTGTTCGCCGCCATAAAGCGACTCGGCCAAGGCCAAAGCGGTTTCGGTTTTGCCCACGCCCGAGGGACCAGCCAACAAGAAAACACCGATGGGCTTACCGGGGTTGTCGAGTTGGGCGCGCGCTGTTTGGATGCGCCGCGCAATGGCGTCCAGACCGTGGCGTTGGCCAATCACGCGCTTCTCCAGCGTGTCGGCCAGCTTCAGCACAGACTGCACTTCGTCACGCACCATGCGGCCCACCGGAATGCCGGTCCACTCGGCCACCACCGAGGCCACGACGCTCGCATCCACCACAGGCTGCAACAGCGGGTCGTCGCCTTGCATCGCGGCCAGCTCGCGGCGCATGTCAGACAGTTCGGTCAGCGTTGGTGTGGATGCAGGGGCATCGGTCGCTGTGGGCAGCGCCATGGCGGGCACCGGTTCCGTCTGCACTGCCGCGTCGCTTGGCGTCATGCCTTTTGCAGCAGCTTCTTTCGCGGCAGATTCAGCGGCCGCCGCTTTGGCAGCAGCCACCTGCGCCGCAGCGACCAATGCACCTTCAGCGGTGACGATGCGCTGCACCACCTCACTCTCGCGCTCAAAACGTTCGGCCAAGGCCTCGCGTTCTTGTTCAGAGCGGCCAATGAGGGCGTTCAGTTCTTCCAGTCGTTTGACGTGTTCAACGCCCAGCGCAGACTCACGCTGCACCACGTCAAGTTCGATTTTCAAGGCTTCCAAACGCCGCACCACATCTTCCAAGCGCGCGGGCGTGGCGTGCAGAGCCATGGCGACGCGCGAGCATGCCGTGTCCAAGAGGCTCACCGCTTTGTCGGGCAGTTGACGTGAAGGAATGTAGCGGTGGGACAAGGTCACGGCAGCAGCAACGGCATCGTCGCCAATGCGCACCTTGTGGTGGCCTTCAAGTTTGGCTGCCACACCACGCAGCATGTTGACGGCCTTGGCTTCATCGGGTTCATGAATTTGAACAAGCTGAAAGCGGCGGGTCAGTGCGGGGTCTTTCTCAATGTATTTCTTGTACTCGGCCCAGGTGGTGGCGCCGATGGTGCGCAGCACGCCGCGTGCCAAGGCGGGTTTGAGCAAGTTGGCGGCGTCGCCAGTACCCGCCTGGCCGCCTGCGCCGATCAAGGTGTGCACTTCGTCGATGAACAAAATGATGGGCGTGGTACTGGCCTGCACTTCGTCCAGCAGCGAACGCAGGCGGTTTTCAAACTCACCCTTCATGCTGGCACCAGCTTGCAATAGGCCCACGTCCATCATGCGCAGTTGCACGCCACGGATGGCGGGCGGCACGTCGTCGGCAGCAATACGCAGAGCGAGCCCCTCAACAACGGCGGTTTTCCCAACGCCCGCTTCCCCCACCAAGATGGGGTTGTTCTGGCGGCGGCGCATCAAGATGTCGATCATCTGGCGCACCTCTTCGTCGCGGCCCGTCACCGGGTCGAGCTCGCCTTGGCGGGCCCGCTCGGTCCAATCGACGGTGTATTTCTTCAACGCATCTTGGCGACCAGCGCCCGGGCCCATGGCGTTGCTGGCGTCGCCGGGCGCGCCTTCCAAGCCGGTGCCGTCCGCGGCTTGCAGCTTGGCCTCAGGCGAGTTGGGCAGCAACTTGGGAAACGCATCGCTCAGCGCAGGCTCGGAGATTTTTTCAAACTCTTTAGAAATGCTGCGCAGCTCGTTGGCCAAAGCCCGCGTGCGCAACATGCCCGACAGCCAGTAGCTGCTGCGAATTTGCGACTCGTTGAACATCAAGGTGGCATAGACCCAACCGCGCTCGATGGCGGTTTCGATTTGGTCGGAAAAGTCGCTGATGGACGTGGCCCCACGCGGCAGGCGGTCAAGGTTGCGCACGACGTCGGCCGCAAGTTGGGCCGCATCGATTTCGAAGTGGCGAAAAATGCGCAGCAAGTCGGAGTCGTTCTCTTGCAGCAACTGGTGCAACCAGTGCACCAATTCGACATAAGGGTTGCCGCGCAGCTTGCAGAACACAGTGGCGCTTTCCAGCGACTTGAACAGCAGCGGGTTGAGTTTTCCAAACAGGGCGAGTCGGCTGATTTCGGACATGGGGGCCTCGGAGAGCGTGGATAGGAAGATTCTGAATATTCGGCAGCGTTCAAGCTGCGGGAGCGTGTTGTCTGGCCCTGCCGCGCAGCGGCTGCCTGCGCTGCTTGAGCCAGCGCTCGGGGTCTAAACAAAAATCATCGGCGTCTTGCGTTGCGGGCGCATGCAGTGACCAGCTGGTCCAGCCCAAGCGCGCTGCGCCGCCCAATTGGCTGCGAGGTACTTCCTCGCGCTTGAGCACCAACTCGAAATCCCAGGCGTATTCAACCCCCAGGTAGTTGCGCACCCAGTCGATCAAGGCTTGAAAGTCTTCACCGCCCGGAAGAAAGCGCTCGTACTGCGGCAAATCCAGCGGGCCGATGCGCAGCCGAAACTTGCTTTGCGCATCGGGCACACGTGAACCCACCACGGCGTCGACCCCCAATTGGGAGTTGCAGGCATCGCGGCTCAAGCGGGTTTGTTGTGCTGGCTCCAGCTCCAAGAAGTGCAGGCAAAACTCCTGCACCTGCACCGGCACACCGAAGTAAATGCCGACGGCGCGGGCCAGCCCTTCGGGGTTGCGCGTGGCACGGGTCAAGTGGCCAGCGAGGAAGAGCTTGGCGTGGTCAGGCACCTCGTCGCGCTGCCTTTGACTGGCTTCGCCGATGCCGACGATGCTGCCGATGAAGCGGCCGAAGTGGTCGTCCCCCGCAATGTCCAGGGAGGTGGTGGGTTGCACATCGGACCAGGCGCGGAAGAACAGCAGCAGCAGTCGGTGGTGAAAGATGTCGGAGAAACGGGCGAGCGTGGGGTCGTCGAACTGCCGCAGACGCTCGCGCACATACTCAGTCAAGTGGGTGGGCATGGGCCCATTGGGGCCGTACAAACCGAAGCTCCACACCGTCAAGCGCTCGGGCTGCCCGTCCTTGCCGGGCAGCACCTCGGCGATGGTGGCGGGCGCGAACGCGAGCGACGGGTCTTGCCCCAAGCGGATGGGCTCGAACTGTGGGCGCGAGGCTTTGCCCAGCCGCGGCAACTCGGGGTGGCGGGCCTGCAGCATGCGCAGCGCAAAAAACAAATCAAAGTCGTAGGGACGGCGTTTGAGTTGGCGCCAAAAAACCTGCATGCCAGCACGCAGGGCCCGGTCATTGGGCAGCGTTGGCGCTACGGTGTCTTTGGGAGAGCTCATGTGCTGGGCCTTTGGCCGGGGCGCACGGCCCACTGCGCAATTTTTCCACGCTGGCGTGACTGCAAGGCCAACTCGGTAAAGCTGTTGACGCCAACATGGCGGGCAAAGAAACGCTCCAGCACCGCCACCAGTGGCCAAGGGCTGACCCCGGCAAAGGGCGCTTCATCGACCGCCACTTCCACGCCCACGCCCCGGCCGTACACCAAGGGGCGGTGCTGGGGCAAGCGCCGCGTGATTGGCGCAATCGACATGGCCTTGAGGCCTGCAATTTGTCCCGACAGGTCGCGGTCGCCCAAATCCAGGTAGAGCTTGAGCAGGTCGCGCAAAGTGGCGGCGCCTTCTTCGTCCGACAGGTCCGTCATCGCCAGGTAGTTGATCGACAAATGGGAGATCAAACGCCAGGTGATTTCGTTGTCCGCCATGCTGGCCACGGGGCGCGACGGCCCCGCGACGATGCGAATGGCACCGACAGGTGTGGACTCGACCGTGGTGAAGTCGCCCTCGGCACTGTTGACCGCCATCAGCAGGGGCAAGTCACGGTTGGTGCACTGGGCCACCACGGTGAGTTGCTTGAGGTCGTCTGAGAACGGCGCGGCACGTTGATCGACCAAGGATACGAACACCTCGCTGCCGAGGTACTGGGTGCGTGGTCCAAAACGAATCGCGTTCTCAGAGAACAGGCGGGGTTCGCGCCGCACCGCAAAGTAGGCTTGGTCGTCGGGCCGAATGCCGTGAATCGACGCATAGAGCGGCACAAACTCGCGGTCACTCACCTGCCCTTCCTGGTGCCCCGTGACGGCGGTGATGCTGTAGGCCTCGAAGTCGCGCGGCCGGGTTCGGTCCAGCACCACGTGGTACTCGTTGACGTTGGGCGCCAGGTGAATCCGATCGGCCACACGCTCGAACAAATTGACGGCCGGCACACAGTGCAGCAAAAACTTGTGCTGATCGACCTGCGACTCCAAACTGGGCTGGGCCTTGCGCAACAGCAGCGTGACGGCCAGCGCTTGCACCGGGGCTTGGGCCAAAGCCGCCGCCAGCCCACGGATCGAGAAGAAACGAAAGCGCGGCGGAAACGCAAAATACTCGTGCAACAAGCGGTGGCCTTGGAAGGCGCGGTGCGAATAAGGCAGCAGCGCTTGCGCCTGCTCGTAGCCCTCGGCGTGCAGGGCCTCGGGTGGCAGGTTGGCAAACACACGCGAGGGGTCTTTGGCGTCGTGGACCACCACGCCGATCAAGGACTCGTGAATCAGCTCTTGCAAGTGGGACGCCACCGCATCGACCGCCGAGATGTAGACATCCAAGCGGTCCATCTTCAAGTGCTGGAACTGCATACCGCCACGAACCGCCAACTCCAGCCGCAAATGGCCTGCCGGCTCGGCGGGCAAGCGCAAGCGGGGCAGCGGCAGGTCCAGCGGCGGTCCGGCCAGCCGAGCACGCACCAAATCAATAGGCCACAAGGTGACGTCGTGGCCGGTGCGGAAGTCGCATGGGGTTTGTTCTTCCGTTGTTTTGCGGGCGCGCAGCACGCTGCCCGCTGGCAAGCGGTAACCGTCGGCGAGGTTGCCCTCGGTGGTGCTGGGCTCCATGCGCACCACCACCATGGAGGGTGTGGGCGCCAGGTAGTGGGGGCAGACCATTTCCAGAATGCGCTGCGACAGGCGCGGAAACTCCGCGTCCATCTTCATCTGGATGCGGGCAGTGAGGAAACTGAATCCCTCCAGCAGGCGCTCGACATAGGGGTCGGCCACCTCAATTTCACGCAGCGACAAGCGCCCCGCGATTTTCGGAAACGCAGCCGAAAACTCCGCCCCCAACTCGCGCAGGTAGGCGAGTTCGCGGTTGTAGTACTCGACCAGCTTGGGGTTCACGGACAGGTTCCTAACTTCTGAGGTCGGTCACGACGACCTGACCGGTTTCCAAATCAAGGCTGGTTTTGAGCAGCAGCTCCAGCGAATAGGGCATGGACCAAAACTGGCAACGGATTTCAAACTGCAAGGTATTGTGGTGGTTCAAGGAATCAGCCGTTTCCACCAAGGCCACCACCAAAGTCTCCGGCAGGATGCGCGACTCGAAAGACAAAATAGATCGGCGAATGCTCGCCTCAACATCTTTCCAATCCAGCTCCGACAACAACTGGCCCGCCAGCGGCGTCATTCCATAGTTGATGACTGAACGCTCCGCCTCAGGCAGTCCATCGAAGTCAATGTGCGACGTGGCGTCGTTGGCGTTGAGCAGCCAAGCCAAGTCACGCAACAGCGCCGCACGCAAGCGGGTTTCGGTCACGTAGACCGCATCGGCACGCTCGGTGCGTTTGCTGGGTTCGTGGTCGGTAAGACGGTCGAGCAAGGCAGGCTGGAGCCTGTCCTTGTCTGTGCCCAAGCCGCCGGTGCGCCTAGCCCGCATATTTCACCAGGGACGCGCCCGAGTGGGCTGTGATGCGGTGCGCTGGCAAGGCGTGACGACGCTGCGGGCTCGTGCCCGCGAGGAGGAGCAACGCAGCCCGCGTGCCGCAGCACGGCTCAATCGGGTGTGTAGCGCTCGATACAAATTGGATTTGGCACTCGAAGCCAAGAAAGTGAGTATTCATGTAGTGTTGCGGGACATAGGACAGCGACCTGGTGAAATATGCGGGCTAGGGGTCGCCATGGTTCAGCAGGTCAAGCGCTAAAGCTCAATCGCCGAACATCCAGCAGCGCGCACTCGGCGCTGTCCGTCAACCACATGCGCTGACCAATGCCAGACACATGGTCAGCCCCGAGGTCGGTCCATTCGGTGCTTCGCGCCAAACGCAGTGCATCGTTGCTGCTGCGCTCGGAGCCCGCGTAGCGGGTGGGAATGAAACCCGGCATGCTACCGCCGTTGACCAAGGTGATTTCGCACGCGGCCCAAACGAAGTCGCGCAGGTCTTGCGGCTTCTCGAAATTGATTTGCTTGATAGAAGCGAAAGGCACCCAGTAGTAGGTGCCATTGGCCAACAACTCGCACACCGGCCCCAGGCGGGAATCGGAATCGGCCAACCATTCAAACGCTTCGCCATTGAGTTGCCCAGCGGTGGCCGGTGCGGCGTCAAACGCCTGTGCTCGCAGCTCTGCGGCCCCCGCAGCATCGCCCGAGGCCAGGCGCTGGGTGGCATCGACCAACCAACCCATCCACGGCGCAGGTTCCCCCAAGATATTGGGCGCTTTGCGGCCAGCGAACACTTCCTCGCGGAACACTTCGCAGCGAATCGCCTCGCGGTAGGCTTTGGCCATGGGCGTGGTGTTGACGTCGATCTGCGCGCAGAGCTGCAATTGCTCCAGCGACTTTTGCCAGTCACCAAGAACGGCCAGGAGTTGGAAGTAATAAACACGCAGAGCCAGCTTTCCGGGCTCTGCGCGGATAGCCTCTTTGAGCTCGGCGAGTTGTTCGTTAAGCGGGCGCTGAAGGCTGAATGTGAGCATCACGAATTACCCAAAGTGAATGGAATTGACACAGGCGTGGCCACTTTTCTGCGACCAAATTTGGGGCAAGTGAAAGTGAAAACTCAAACGGATGGCACAGCCACGCAGCGAAAAGTTCACAGACACGCGGCAACCCCTATCGCCGCTTCTAGAAGACCTCGATTTGCCAAACGGCATCTCCGGTGAATCCGAGTTCACCGACGAAGGCATGACTTCTGGCACGGCCTTTGTGTCCGATGATGTCAACAAACTCTCTCAGTGATAGACACGACCGGGACTGTTTGCCAAGTACTGTCGCGCCGACCCCTGCCGACTGTGAGTACTAGGGACGCCGAAAACCCTTAATCGCATATGAATTCAAACCGAAATTTGAATACTTAACAGAATCGCTTTGATTGCCGCCAAGAATCCTTATCGACGCACTGGTTTTAGAAACTAAAAATCCAACATGAAATCCTGAAGGCGATCCCGTGGCCTGAGTAACACCCGGTGTTTTCTTTTGGATAACAACGATATCTCCCAGCGAGGGTTCTTCGCTTTGACGTCCCCACTGAAGCCAACTCTTTGCCGCTGCACTATTCGTGCCTCTACGCCCCGACTGAATCAAGACCCAATTCACAAAAGAAGAGCACCATGGGGTTTCATCTGCCGTTGCCTTTAATGTGGTAGTGCCGTGGTACTCCACGATGCGGGCATTGTGTTTTCCGGGAAGGCTATCTTCTCGAATACCCAGCTCGGCAACAGCAATGTCCATCCAGTTGCTGGAAGAGCCCACGACCACTGCGGGCACTGGGGTCGGAGTAGGTTTGATCGACAGCGCGAGCCTGGTGGCAGGACCTACCTCACCGTCGACATCCAAGCCAGCTTGTTTTTGAAATGCTTTCACAGCAGTCGAGGTTTGAAGTCCAAAATTGCCATCGACTGTTAACTTCGGGTTGGGTTTTAGATTGGAATTAAGTAAAAGCTGGACTTTTCTCACCTCTAGACCAGAATCACCATATTTTGTAATTGTCATAAATATCCCTGTTATACGAATTTACTCAGTATAAGAAAAAGAAAAATTCCACCCGGTAGGGCTAGAATCAAAAATCCAGTTCGCAACACGTATTTTTTTACCAGTAGCGCCGCAGTCTTCACTTCGCAGTTGCTCGTGATTTTTTATGTAGACGTGCATCGGCAATGGTTGTCCGTCAGGGCTAAGCCCTGTGTCTGCATTGAGCAGCGAAGGAAGTTTCTTTTTAAACTCAACTGCATTCATGCTTTTTCGCTTGTCACTGTCAAGCGGGCCACGCGTGTAAAAAGGGAACTGCGTTTTGGATTGAATGACATCCAAACGGCTCTCAATCACTGCAGCTCGAAACTCTTTCCAAAACGCTGTCGCACTTGCAGAACATGTACTGGATTGCTGCTGAGCGGTACCAGGTGCGGCACAGCTCAGCACAGCAAAACCAAGGGCGGTCACCAGAATCGCAACGCCACGCATGGTGCGAAACGTGGGTAACTGTGCGCTCAAGTTCAACCTCCCGCCTCTTTCACCGAAGGCAGCTTCGAAACCAACCGCAGCGACACCGTCAAGCCTTCCAACTGGTAGTGCGGGCGCAGGAAGAACTTGGAGGTGTAATAGCCGGGGTTGCCTTCAACCTCTTCCACTTGCACTTCCGCGGCAGCCAAAGGCTTGCGTGCCTTGGTTTCTTGGGACGAGTTGGCAGGGTCTCCGTCGACGTAGTTCAAGATCCAGTCGTTCAACCAGCGCTCCATGTCGCTGCGTTCTTTGAACGAACCAATCTTGTCGCGCACGATGCACTTGAGGTAGTGCGCGAAGCGGCAGCAAGCAAACATATAGGGAAGGCGGGCCGACAAGTTGGCGTTGGCGGTTGCGTCGGCATCGTAGTACTCCGATGGCTTGTTCAGCGACTGGGCACCAATGAAAGCGGCCACATCGGAGTTTTTGCGGTGCACCAAGGGCATGAAACCGTTCTTGGCCAGCTCAGCCTCGCGGCGGTCGCTGATGGCGATTTCGGTGGGGCACTTCATGTCCACACCGCCGTCGTCCGTGGGGAAGGTGTGGGCTGGCAGGTTGTCTACTGCACCGCCCGATTCCACACCACGAATAGCGGTGCACCAACCGTAGTACTTGAACGAACGGTTGATGTTGACCGCCATGGCATAGGCTGAGTTGGACCAGCAGTATTTGGCGTGGTCACCGCCGTCGGTCTGCTCTTCGAAATCAAATTCGTCCACTGGATTGGTCTTGGCGCCATACGGCAAACGCGCCAGGTAACGCGGCATAGCCAGACCGATGTACTTGGAATCGTCCGATTCGCGCATGCTGCGCCATGCTGCGTATTCGGTGTTGGTGAAAATCTTTGTCAGATCGCGGGGGTTGGCCAGCTCTTGCCACGACTCCATTTGCATGAGTGCAGGCGAGGCGCCGGCAATGAAGGGGCAATGGGCTGCGGCAGAGACTTTGGCCATTTCACCGAGCAATTCCACGTCGGGCGGGCTGTGGTCAAAGTGGTAGTCACCCACCAAACAACCAAAGGGCTCGCCACCGAACTGGCCGTACTCTTCTTCGTAGACTTTCTTGAAGATCGGGCTTTGGTCCCAACCCACGCCTTTGTAGCGGCGCATGTTGCGGTGCAGTTCTTTCTTCGTGATGTTCATCACGCGAATCTTCAGCATCTCATCGACTTCGGTGTTGGTCACCAAGTGATGCAGCCCGCGCCATGCGCCTTCCAGCTGTTGAAACTCAGTGTGGTGAATGATTTGGTTCACCTGCTCGGAGAGCTTGCGGTCGATCTCAGCGATGATGGCCTGCACGGTCTGGTAGGCGTCATTCGAAATCGTGGTCGTCGAAGCCAAGGCCTGTTGGGCCAAGGTTTGCACGGCCGCCTGCACCGCATCGCGGGCTTGGTCGGTCTTGGGTTTGAACTCTTTTTGCAGCAGCGATGAGAACTCGCTGCCCTCCAGCACTTGGGTGGCCGAGGCCTTTTCAGTTTTTGTTGCGCTCATGAATTGATCTCCGTCCGTTCAATGGGTCAAGCGGCGTCGCCAGCGGCCGCGCTTGGGGCAGGTCCATCGCTGGGCTTGGGTGTAGCTGCCAGCGACTTAAGCAGCGCCGGGTCTTGCAGCACTTGGCTGATCAACTCTTCCGCACCTTGCTTGCCATCCATGTAGGACAACAGGTTGTGCAACTGCGTGCGGGCGTCAAGCAAAGAATTCAAAGCGCCGACCTTGCGCGCAATCGCAGCTGGCGAGAAGTCGTCCATGCTTTCGAACGTCAGGTCAATGTGCAGTCGCCCGTCGCCGGTCAAGGTGTTCGGGACATTGAAAGAGACACGCGGCTTCACAGACTTCATGCGGGCATCGAAATTGTCGATGTCGATTTCCAGAAATTTGCGGTCGCTGATCTCGGGCAGCGGCTCCACCGGCTTGCCAGACAGATCGGCCATCACGCCCATCACAAAGGGAATCTGAACTTTCTTCTCCGAGCCATAAATTTCCACGTCGTACTCAATTTGAACGCGTGGCGCGCGATTTCGCGCAATGAATTTCTGACCGCTTTTACCAGTTTTGCTCAATGCCATCATGCATCCCTTCTGTTAACTGAAGACCGAATTTATTCTCGACTGACCCAACGCTTCGTCGCCCGTGGGGCGAATTACTCCGTTTTTTCCTGATTCATTTACTTACAACGCTCCGTTGAATTTTTGCTTCAACCCCGGACGGAAAGTTCGCTGAACCCAATATTCTGCGGCGAATCGGTATGAAACCGCCATCGCCACCTCGGGTGGGAACAAGCACAACGGATTGTTTTCCCACACCGCGCTTTCCGCCCAAACGATCAAGTATGAATCTACGCCAACATCTAATCGTTACAGATCGTTGCAGTGACTCATGAAGAAGATGACCCTCCGGTGATGTTCTGAATTTGCGACAAGCTGTCTGGAGACAGTTCACGCAGGATATCAATGAATCCCATGCGCATCAGCCGCGCCGCGCGTCGAATCAACAGCGGCGCAGGATTGGTTGGTTCGGTTTTTTCGACAAAGTCCGCGACAGCCAATAATTGCGAGATGGCATCGTCTCGGGTGCGCAAGACACCGGGCTGTGGCGTTTGGTTGTGCACACCTTCCGCATTTGTGACCGAACCTGCATCCGAATCGGCGGTTGATGGCGCCCTGGCCGATGGCATAAGTTCATGCAGTGCCGCAAGCAATGATTGCAACCCATCCGTCTCAGGGCGCTGCGCGCCAGGCAGCTTGGTCACGCACAACTCGACGATGCGCTTCAACGATTCTCCTGCTGCGGCCGCTGCGACAAGAATTGGATTCTCTTGTCGGCAACCGTCTTGCACCGCGAGGCGTAGCTGATCCAAAGACATCTTGTGACCGCCCTCCACCGCATTGCCGCGCGCCAACGCCTCCGCCTCCCGCACGCTGACCACAACGGCCGATGAACGCAAGAAGTCCACTTGCCGCAGGTCCCGCAGCAGACCCGTCACTTCGTTCAACGAAGAAACGGCATTCATGCGCATGAAGTAGTCGCCGTCTTCCGCCATGGGATGAACTGTCTCCCAATACCTCTCCAGCAACCCACACACCACCTCAACACCCGCTGCCAATCCCGGGAGGCCTTTGACATTCACCCAAGCGCGGCACAGTGCCACCGCCACACGAATGTCTTTGCTGCGCGCCAGCAGTGCAGAAGCACGTTTTTCGACTTCTCTCCAATCGGGGGGCTCTGCAGGAATGACGGTGTCACCGAACTGTTGTTCATTCTTTCCACGCGCTGCGTTCTCAAGCGCGAGAAAATCAGCGTCATACGTCAGGTCTGGGCCGCAGGGTGGCTCATCAGAAACCTCGCGAAGGAACTCGGCGAATTCAATCATGGCGTGTAGTCATTGTTAGGGCCTTCAAAAACTTTCAGGCGTTTTAGCGCCCCGCACCCTGGAACAGACGCGAGAACAAAGATCGGTGAAACGCGCCATGGTGCACGACCTCTTGGTACGGGCCTTGGGCCGTGGGCGACACCCACCACACACTGGTCTCCGAGCCCTTGGCCACCAACTCTCGCCAAGGCAAGCTGGGCAAGGTCACGGCGGCCGCTTGGGTTGACCACTCGCTCGCGGCGTTCAAATCCGCCAGCAAATCGCTGATCAGTGAATTTTTTGGGGGCTCAGCTTTACCGACGAAAGGCCAAACCAAATCGCTCAATCGGGCGTCCATGCCCTCTGCTGACAGCGGCAGTCGCCGCGCGTCAATCACCGCCGCTCGGGCCGCAGCGAAAAAAAGTGCCAAGTCGGCATCTGCCGCAAATACGCCATCCGTCTCGTCAGCCATGGCCAAGATGGTGATGGGGTAGTAACGCCCCACCCGGTCGATACTCGGCGCCACCACGCCGCAGGTAGGTCTTCCCGTTGCCAGGGCGGGGGCAACAAAGAACCACAGCGGAGATTGAACAAAACGCTGCTCCCACTGCTGTGGTGCTTCATTGCGCAACTGTTCCAGGCCGCTGCGCAGCCAATGGTCCCAATCCGATCCAAACGCATGGGGCATGCGCCGTCCCACGAAGTCACCCAAGCCGGGCAACTTTCCAAACCACGCCGCGCGTGGTGTCGGCGAGGCCGACATCACAAGTTGTTGGGACACTCAAACTCCTCCATGGCCTTCAAACGGAAGGGGTTCAGCACACTGCTGGTGGTGACCTCAAACCGCAGCCTCTTGCCGTCGACATTGAATACCGCCACAAACCGCTCTGGCGCATTGCCTGGAGAGACCTGGGCACGGTCAAACAAACGGTGCAGCGCCCAAGGCCCCTCCGTGACCATGCCGGTATTCTCTGCGCCCGCAGATGTGATCTGCAAGCGCACTTGGCCAGTCCCCCGGGTTCCAGGCCACGTCACGGACTTGGGGATTTGCGGTCCGTGTTGGTAGCGCAAGACCTCACCGTCGACGTCCAGCACCATTTGCGAAATAGAGGCATCCATTTCGATAGGCTTGATGTCCAGTCGGATGCTAGGCGCCTTGCCACCGGCTCGGAAGTAAACATCACGAATCGTTGCTGCACGCTGAAAAGCCACCAAAGCAGCCGAACCACCGACAGGCGTGCCATCAATGCCTTGTTTGAAGGTCCACGACGCACCAGAAATATCCACCATGGGCTGCAAATTGCTGCGGAAGAATTCGTCCATCGTTCCGCCCACAGAGAACAAACGCGCGAAGTCGTCTGCGGTGACGTCTCGGGTGGCGCTGCGCGTAAAGGGATAGCGGCCCAATATGGAGCGTCTGCAAAAGTCGCCAATCGTGGCGTTCAAGTTGCCCCCCAGCGTGCTGCGCACATCACGCCCCACGTAGGCCGATGTGGCCACAGCCAAATCTTCATACATGATGTTCAGCGGAGGCGGCACGCGTTTGGCCTCGGCACGTACTTTCTCCAAGGTGGCTGACAGCGAAGGCGGTACGCTACCCCCCGCTTTGACCTGTTGACGTGCTGAAGCAATGACAGCCGCGGCCTCATTCATCACCTGCAAGCTCGCCACAATGGGTGATGGACCAGAGCCGCCATTGCTGCCCGCCAAACGCCGGTACTCGCGGAAGCGGAAATCGACGATATCGGCTTCCAACGTGCCCGTGGCAACGAGCCCGCCTACGTTGACCTGCTTGCCGGTCAAGCGACTGAGCTGTTCTTGTTCTTCCTTGATGCGGTTCAGTTTTTCGCCCAGCCAACTGGTTCCTGAGCTACTGCCCGTGGGCGAGCTACCGGGCTTGACTCCCAAGGTCGTTTCTTTGGCAACCGCGCGGATGAACTGCTCCAAACTGGAATTGGCAGACGAGTACAGGCGCGCCTGCTCCCCGGCTTGTTCCAGCGATGCTGTACGCACTGGCCGCACATCAGCCAGGAAGTCCTCCCACAGCTTGGCGTACTCCATCAGGTACAAACGTTTGACCTCGTTGGCCAACTGGCCGGTCAACACCTCATTGGCGGTGCTGCGTTTTCCATCGGCTTGACCCAGCACCCAGCCTTCCTCTTTGGACAGCAGCGCCGTGACTTTGGGCAATTCGTGGCTGAACACGCCGTGGTAGCCGTCGTAGGTGAAGAGGCCCGAGATGCCTTGTGTCAAGGGTCGGCCACTGCGTCGGTTGAAGATTTGCGGTGCCTCGGGGCCGCTCGCACGCACCACCGTGAAGTCGGAGGGCAGGCCATTGCCGGTCAGCAAAAGCTGCTTGAGTCGGCTGTAAGCGCGTTGCGCCGGTGACATTTGTGCCAGCCGCTGGCGCACTTCAGCCACCAGTTGCGCATCGATGGGGATGGGGGACACCACTGCCCGATCTTCAACCAAGCGATCCAGGTGGTGGCTGAGTCGATCGACGATGCCGGTCTGCAGGAGCTGGGGCGGCAAGGTGCGGTCCCAGTCGTTGCGCACCCAGGCTGTGACCGTTTTTGCGTTGAAGCGCTCGGGGTCGTGCAGCATCAAATAAACCTTCAACGCTTCATAACTGGCTTCTGGGTTGTTGGTGGCCGCATCTTGCAAGGAGCGTCGCAATTGCCGTGCCAAGCGAGGCAACCAAGCGTCTTCGAGCAAACGCAAGTAAGTGGCATCGGCCGCGGTTTGTACTCTAGGCACTTGAAGCAAACCCAAACGCCAACTGACCGGCGCGGAGTCTCCTTGGTATCGCTGACTGACGGCCACGGACTCGGCATGGTCCAAAAGCGGCAGCAAAGCCACCAAATTTTCGGGGTCGGCTTGTTTGGCTTGGTCAACAGCCTGTTGCAGCGTGGTCACGCCCTCTTTCACCTCACCGAGATAAGCGCTGTTGTTGTCGTGACTGACCACCCATCCCAAGGTCAGGCCCGTCAGGGCGAGTACCAAAGCCGCCAAGCCGCCAGCCTGAAACCAGCGCAGTTGACGCTCCTTTTTGGCATTGCGCCCTGTCAAACCGGCTTCGTTGAACATCACCCCTTTGAACAGGGTCTCGATGAAATAGCTCTTTCCGCCTTGTCCGGGAATCGGTGCCGACGCCGTCGACGGTGCCGCGAAACGGCGCCCGAGTGCAGACATGACACGGTCAAAGGGCATGCCCTCTTGCGTGCCACTCGTGAGATAAACGCCGCGCAGCAGCGGCTTTTCCTTGAAGGTTGACGACGCGAAAATGGCACGCAGCGTGTCGTCCACCACCTCACGCAAACCCACAAACTGCTGCGGCAGGGCGTAGATCAAACCGCGCCGTGTGAGGTCGGGCTCGGCCAACAGGCGCTGCGGCAACAAGCGGTTGATTTGCTTGGACAAGCCCTCGAACTCCGAGGAGTAGCGCGCGATGGGATCAACCTGCGGGCCGGTGTCGTTGTAGGGGTGGGTGAATCCCCAAACCTGTGCGCGCTCCTCGCGTGTCATCGGACCGAAAAACTCGTTGAATCCGGCCAATAAGTCGGCCTTGGTGATCAGCACGTAAACAGGGAATTTGATGGCCAGCTCTTCGCACAATTCTCCAAGGCGAAGCCCGATCACCTGGGCCAGATGCGCCCTCTCCTTTTCACTGCTGCTGAGTAACTCCTGAATGCTCAGAGTGACCAACACACCGTTGACGGGCTGACGGCCACGAAAACGCTTAAGCAGCTGAAGAAAACCAGACCATGCAATTTTGTCCTGCGCGGCATCGCTCTCCTGAGTGGTGTAGCGGCCAGCGGTATCGAGCAACACCGCTTGGTCGGTGAACCACCAGTCGCAATTGCGCGTGCCACCGACACCGCGAATGGATCCTTTGCCAAACTTCTCGGCCAACGGAAAACTCAAACCTGAATTGACCAACGCGGTCGTCTTGCCCGAGCCAGGCGAACCAATGATCAGATACCACGGCAGTTGGTACACATAACGTTTCGTCAGGCGGCCGAACAAACCATTCTCTGTTTGCCCAAACCGGGTTTTACCCAGTACCTGAATCGCTTCCTTGAACCGACCTTCCAGTTCAAGCACCTCTTCGCCGCCCGGCCCCAATTCCTTCTTGGCGCCATTGGACGACGTGAACCGAACCATCGCTCCGAGCATGCGGCTGTTCATGCTGCGCGAGCGCCACCATCCAATGAAGAGCTTCAAGAACCACAAGGCAAAGATGGCGAAGATCAACCACCACCGTACCTGCTCACTCTCCAGTGGCTGGTAGGGCTTGATGTAAACCAAGGGGCCAATGAACCAAATCACCAGGCTGAGCAGAACCAGCCCAATAAACACCAGGGTGATGCGGTTGAACAGAAATTGCGCGATTCGTCTGAACATGGTCTGCTCTATTTTTCGGTTTTGCCGACGGGCAGCGTATTGCCAGGCAGGGTTTGCAACTCGTTGTCGCGTACTTGCGGCGCGACCAGCAAAACAATCTCGACGCGGCGGTTCCGTGCTTTTCCTTCGGCTGTGGTGTTAGGTGCCACAGGGTCTGCATCAGCACGGCCCTCCGAGCGTATGCGCCCCCCCTCACGAATGCTGCGAGACAACTTGTCAGACACCGACTGCGCTCGTTCTTGCGACAGATGCCAGTTGGACGGGAAACGCGCCGTGCGGATCGGCGAGTTGTCGGTGTAGCCATTGACGACCACCTTGCCCGGCACCTCATTGAGCGCCACAGCCACGCGTTCAATGACCTGCTCATAGCGCGGTTTGACGATCGTGGACGCCGGGTCAAAAAGACCGTCTCCTCGCAAAACAATGGTGCTGCGGTCAATGGAGTCAATGACCTCGACCAAACCCTCTCGAATCTCAGGCTCCAAAAACTGCCT
This sequence comes from Burkholderiales bacterium, assembly GCA_031431125.1. Taxonomy (GTDB): domain Bacteria; phylum Pseudomonadota; class Gammaproteobacteria; order Burkholderiales; family Burkholderiaceae_C; genus JANPCX01. Next base: position 11,961 of record JANPCX010000028.1, on the reverse strand, counting down.
TAACCTGGGCTTGGCGGCTACGACAGTCGCGGCCTGTACTTTGGGAAATCGGATGCCATTGATGGCCGCGAACAAATCGTCGGACTGTGCTGCCAGCCTGTAGTTAAACCATAAAAAAATCAAGAACGCCAGCAGTGCGGCAATGGCCATCGCCACCCACAGCGGCACCAGGGTCCACGGTGGCGCGGCTTTTCGCTCGACACCGCGCCAGTTGATTGACAAGGCGCCGGTGCGATCGCCCCGTGTGCTTTCAATCACCTGCAGCAAGCGGGCCTTCAAGGTTTCCAGTTGGCTGCGACCGTTTTCAATCACACGGTAGCGTCCTTCCAAACCCAACATCAGGCAGTAGTACATCAACTCAATGAGATCGATGTGCTGCTGCGGGGTTTGCACCAATTTGGCAAGCAACTGGAAAAACTTTTCCCCACCCCAAGTTTCATTGTGCAAAGCCACCAGCAGGCTGTAACGCGGCCACACACCGGAGCCACCCCAAGGCGTTTGAGCAGCTGTCTCATCCAGGGCCGTGCAAATGCAGTAACGCGCACCGATCACCGTTTCCATGGGAACACCAGCAGCACCCGCTTTACGCTCGAATTCACGTATCGATTCGAGCAGGAATTGCTGAAAACCACCTGGGTCAGCGTTGGTGGCCATGGCACGAATTTGCGGAATCAAGTTGAGCAAGGTGTTGGCGGCAGCCACCAACGGATTGCCACCGCTGACAACATCAGGCAAATCAGACTTCTGCGCGCCACCCCCACGGGCGCTCAACGCAGCAGCCATCAGCCCACCATCGGACGAAGTGTCCAAGGGGCCCGTCGGGTTCGCGCCCAAAATATTGTCGAAGTGAGTGGTCGACATGAATGGTCCTCAGCGACGAATCGCCCAGAACTCCAACTGCAATTCTGGAAACTCGCCAGAGATGTGCATGGCCAAGCCACCGGAGTTGTTGAGTTGTCGCCACAAGTCGTGGTTGGTGTCGAGCTCGAAATACGAGTAGCCTGCGTGATATGGAATTTCGCGCGGTGCCACAGGCAAGGACCGCAGCGTGACCCCGGGCAAATGCAGATTCACCAGGTCGCGAATTTTTTCCACCGGCCCCATCTTGGTTTGCGTAGGGAAATGCGCGCGCAGAAATTCAACCGTGGTTTGCGCATGGACCGCCAGGACAAAGTCACAGGTGGTCAACAGCTCCGTACTTGGGATCAGCGCCACGCGCACCCCGTACTGTCGCTCCTGCAACTCGATCTGGATGGCGTTTTGCTCCAGCACAGAAGACAGGCTGCGCCGCAGCTCAAACATCAGCGGTGGAAAACAGCGGCGCAAGTCATCGTGGTCATAGGCGGGCATTTCCGCAGGCCGGCGTTGCTCGCGGGTGAAGGTGGCGACCTCGCCCGCCATCTTCAGCAACTCATCGAACAAACGCTCCGGATGAATAGCGCGCACCCTCACCCAGTGTTCAACAGCGCACTCCCAGCGGTTGACGAACTGGAGCATCAAGAAATCGCCGACCTCACCGACGCCGCCGCGCCCGGGTTGGGTCAAACGTTCCTCCAGAGCCGCACCACGTTGTTTGAGCAAGCCATGCAGCTCGCGGCAAAAACCGAACAGGTTGGAGATTTCAGAGTTGTTCACCACCGTCGGAATGAAGAGTGGATCCAGCAGCAACGAGCCATCGGTGCGGCGCTCAACAACATGCGCCACCGGTAAACTGACCCAGCCCTCCGTGACGTCGGGAGCGGCACGCAAACTCAAGCGGGTTTGGCCAAGCTGCACCTCGGCGGGTTGAGCAGCAACATCATTGACGTCGGCCACCTCTTGCACATGCGCTTGATACCGTGCCATGGGGGCCTGCGCAGCACCGAAAGTCACCTCAGCTCCGGTCCGCCTGCGCAGCGGTAGCGCCAGGTAGATCACCGTGTCCTTCAGGTCTTTGTTGATTTCCAGCGCGGGCGGCGCTTCATCGTCGATGGGGAATTTGAATGGCGTGCCATCGGGCAACACCCCCTGCGCCGACACCAAGCCAATTTTTCCCAATGACAACATGTCGGTGTCGAGGGTCAGTTCAGAAAAGCCCCAGAAAAAAGGTTGTGCAGCATGCGCTCGGGTCTGAACCAAAAAATCCAGGTAGCGTTCTTGTTGTTGGAAATGCTGCGGCCGCAAAAACATGCCTTCCGCCCACACCACCTTGCGTTGCCAGACCATGGGTTTACCTTGTTTCTTGTTGGAGTTGAACCCGCACGCCGTCGCGTGAGACCACGATCAGGTAGTGAACCGGTTTGAGCCTGGCGGTCGGACCCAAACCAAACCAGCGGCGGCGCATTTCAACCGAGTTGGGAGAGTCGATGGTGGCTCGCCAGGTGCTTCGCTCCAGGTCTCGGTAGGCAGCAAACAAACCAAAGGCCCGCACATCGGGGTTGCCTTTGCGTTCCAGCATGCGGCGCTCACCAGGGGTGATCAGGAACTCGTCGCGACGCACAAAATCACCGCCAAGCTGCGCTTCATCTTTGTCCTGCAGATCGAGAAACCCGGCGCGTTCGAACGCCGCCGTGGCCCGCAGTTCATAGAAACGGAGCAAAACCGGCTTCGGGACGCCGTTGACGTCTGGGTTGAGGCTGCGTTCGGCGATCACCTCAAAGGTAGCCGTCGGAACGGCGGTGGGCGTCGGTTCGTCAGGTCGGCTGATGGAACTGACAACACCGCACCCCGCCAGCATCAAGAGCAGGCTACAAGAAACGGCACGTCCCCATCTCCCTGTAGAAGCAAACAGATTACGAAACATTTGTTTTACCTTTTACTGGTTTGCGTTCTCGGTCTCAAGCTGGGCGACAAAGTCATTTCCGTTGACGCTGCCCCGCGGAATCATGGCACTCCAACTCAATCTATCAATGGCGAATCAAATTTTCCATTGCCGACATCAAATAACTGGCGCTGGTAGGCGCCAAAAGACCAATAGCTTAGCTTGGCGAAATCCCCTTCAGGCATCGTTGTCGCCGACTTTTGACGATGCAAGTAGGTCACCACCCGTCCACTGACCAACAAAGAGCTGTCCGACACCAAAACATGCTGTGCAGCCAACAACTCGACTTCTTTCAGAGAGTTGGGGTACTGCCCTTTGACGGCCTTGTACGCAGCGATGGGTACCGCTGCCTGCCTGACTTGCTCCGATAAACGCTGCTCTTGCTGGTTGGCAAAAAACAAAGTCAAAACTGGACAAGTTATCAAAAACACCACACTCAATAACAAGGTTCGCCTGGAAAGCGCATGCACTGTTCCTCGCCGAACCCAAGCCCAAATCAACAGTAGAGGCAGCATCAACACAGCCACAACACTGAGTACCGGACCATAAAACTTCACCACGTCCAGGTAAACCGCCAGCGGCAGGAGCAAAACCAAGACTGAGAGCAGACGCATCAACGCTCGCCCACGCAGTTACATTGAAACGGAGACTGCTCCGAGCCGGGTTTGATCTTCATGTAACGGTGGCCGATGCCAGACAGGCCCCATCGTGTCGTGAAGCTTGCACTCGAAGCAGGCGAGCCATTTTTTCCAAAGAACATGGCAAACAACATGTTTTCCCATGCTGTGGCGGGCGCCATTTGACGCATTTTTTCAGCCAGCCAAGTTTCACGCCAATGTTTACCCACGAACTGGAAACCCAGCGCAACTTCATTGATCGTGCCTTCGTAGCCGCCCATAAAACGCTCAGCAGCCACCAAATTGGGGTCGGGATCTGATCGCACCAAGGCCCGCTCTTGGCGCGCCGTCATCAAGTAAGACTCACCCTGCCCAGCACAAATCGCTTTGCACAACCAACGCATCACCTGTGCATCGCTGGGCGCGATCACTGGCGCGTCGCCGGAACGCGCAGACCTCGCCAGTAGCCGCTTGAGTTCACCCTGGTCGTGGTCCACCGCGCCGGGTGCGTCAGCATGCACCACCACGCGTGGTCGGCCGTAAGCACCACGCTCGCGTGAGCCCAAGGTGGCGTTGTGTTCCGCACTGCCAGCGGCACCCGGGATGACGTACTTGACCATATTCAGCTTCCCTCGTCCACATTAGACGACACCCAAACCGCAAAAGCGCTCAAATTGTCTTGATGGGTTTTGCCTTTGGCTGTCACAAATTGGGCCATGCGGTCCAACCAAATGTCAGGCGCTTCCGACTCCGCCAACATCGATTCCATCTCCGCTTCGAGCACGTTCTCCCACAAACCGTCAGAGCACATCAAGATCGCATCCCCTTCTTGCAGCGCGACCGCCTCTTGCAGCACCGACGGAGGCACTTGCGATTCCGCACCTATGGCACCCGCCAATACGCTGCGGTTGGGCAGCGTTCGAAGGTCTTCGTCGGTGTAAACGCCCGCCTGGCGCAACTGTTGCACCACGCTGTGGTCTTCAGTGATGCGATGCACCTTGCCGCCGCGGAACCAATACAAACGTGAATCGCCCCAGTGGGCCCACAGGGCGCGTCCGGTCATCGGCTCAATGCACAACAACACCACGGTGGCACTCATGTGCTTGCGGGACACCGACGTCGGCTGCTCGTGCGAGACGATGTGCTCGGCCAGTGAAATCAGCGAGGCCAGTCCTGCAGGCGCAAACAGCGGGTTGCCATGAAAGCCGCCCAGCACCGCATCAACCGTCAGCCGAGCGGCAAGCTCGCCGTGGCCGTGGCCTCCCGCACCGTCCGCCAAGGCGCAGCAAAAGCCGCGTGAGCCCAAATCAATCAGGCCCAAATAGTCTTCATTCGAGGCACGTCCACCACGCTCAGAAAGGGCAGACAGTACAAGCCGAAAGCGGTGCTGTTCACCCGCAATGTGCGCGATCATGGGTATTCCCTTGCCGCTTCAGCGGCCGCGTCATAGGCTTTCACAAATGCCTCACCGGAAAACGCCACCAAGTCATCCTCGGCGTGACGGCGAATGGCGTTGTAGCTTTGTTTGTAGTCGTCCCATATCGCCGCTTTGCGCGCAGTGGATGAAATCTTGCTCAGCAATCCACCGTTGGCATCACAACGTTTTTCCAGCTCAGCGGGATCGAACCGTGCGAGTGCTTCGGCATAGGCTGCACGAATGCCGGCCATCAAGGCCAACTGGTGTATCTGCAAATCAAAGTAGGCCTCCTTCATGGAGGGAACGGGTTTCATAAAACCTGGAAAACTCTGGCCCACCATTTGCATGATGACGCCGTCAGCATTGGGCAAAAACTTCAAGGGGTTGTTGGCCCGCGGCGCGATAACGGTCACGTCGGCGCGGAACTCACGTTTGATTTCCGAGCGTGCCGCCAGCAGTTCAATCGTGCCTTGTACCGCCACACGAAAGGCCTCGCCAAACTGGCGCATGAACTCTGGCGTCATCAGCGCTTCAACACGCCCAGGAGCCAAACCGGCACCGTCCAAAAAAGCGTCCATCAGCGCCTGGGCATTGGTCACGCTGCTGGAAGCAGGCGACGCTGGAACGGTCGCTTTTTTAGGCAAGGCCGGGGGTGCGTCATCCAGGTTCAGGTCGACCGTGACGCCGCTTGCCGCGGCGGTTGCTGCAGATTTGGCAGCCACAGGGGCCTGCATCGGCTGGGCGGGCTTTTCGGGCAATGGCGCAGCGACTCTCGCTTGTGCGGTCTGCACCGCCACGACGGGCTGAGCCACTTTTGGCGGCCCAGATGCCGCATCGTGGCCCGCCTGTAAGCCCGGGACCTCGGCTCCAAATGCGTCGGGTGCAAGGGGCACGAGCGGCGGTGGAGCCAACGGAACATGGGTGCCGCCGAACATGCCCAAGTCCAGTCCCTGCGTGGGCAACAAGCCCAAAGCTTCCACGGTGGGAACATTGCTTGGCTTAGCCGCAACGACAGCCGCCCCAGACGGCACGCCCGGCTCGATCCGCGCCGCCGCCGAAGGAAGCACCTTCTGTGATCCTGGCGCACCAGACTCCACGCCCTTGGGCAGGTTAAACACCTGGACCAATTCCGGCCCCCGTGCCGTTTCTGCGTTCGCAGGGGCCAGACCGTCCATCACCCCTGCAGTTGCAAACAACCGCATTGGGTCGGTTTCTAACTTGGGGTCGAGCGCCTTGGGCAGACCACTGTGTGCGGGGTTATCCAAAGCCTCGTCGAGCTTTCCTTTCAAGGGCAAGGACCGTATCAACTCATCGCTTTGAATGTTCGCGACTTGGGACAAACTTTGCTCGGGCAAACCACCGGCCCAAGGGTCTTGGGCTGCAGTTTCCTTCTTCAAATCACGCGCGAACGGATCAAAGTCTGCGGGTATCAGCAAGGGCCGATTGGGTGGAGGCGTCGCTGCGGGACGCATTGGCACACCCAGCCCATCAAACACATTGGGTAAAGCGGGTGTCGACACCTTGCCCGACCGAGTCTCAGGGATGGGTGGCGGGTTGGCCGCAACCGCGGCCATCGTCGGCGCGTGTGCGGCAATGGTTTGCGCCACCGACAGGCCCGCTTTGGCCTGAGGGTCCGCTGCCGATGCATTGGCCTGAGGCAGGCTGGGTGCGTCCAGACTCTTCACGGGAAGCGGCAATGCGCCCGACTCCACCCTGCCCAACATCGCAAACGGGTTGTCCGGGTCTTGCGATGCGGGTGACGCGAGGCTAGTGCCTAGCAACGCGTCCAGCGAACTGCCGCCGCCGGCATCCAACGAGGTGTTGGGCAAGGAAGCACTGGCGGCGCTACCCTCGTTCCACGTTTGCTGCGGTATGTCGGCCCATGGGTTGGGCGTTGATGCCAATGCGGACCGTGCCGCCGGAACAGGCTCAGCAACCACCGCGGGCGGAACTGCTGCCACAGCAATATTCCGCTGCGGCGACGCTACCGCCTTGGTTGGAGGGGTCCCCGGAGGCACCGCGCGCAAGCTGTAGGGGCCAATTTGTACCTCGGCACCGATGTGAAGCTGGACTTCCTGACCAGACAGCACCTCCAACCCAGCGACGTGCATGGACCGGCGTTCGCACAAATTGGCAATGTAAGCCGCGTCGGACTCCAAACGAACCATCGCATGCACACGGGCCACGCCAGCGTCGGTGTCGGGCAACACCAGCTTGTTTTGACCACCCCGGCCGATGGTGCCGCCCGCAACACCAAAAACGGCAAACCAGTGGCGCCCGACATCGGCGCCAGCCAGTTTTTCCACCCGAAGTTCAATTTTTTCCATTGGCATTGCGTATCAAAAAACCATCCGCAGGCAAAGCGGCCGTGTTGTTCCGCAACGTGCGAGCGGACACGCGACGCAGCGGCCGCCCCCAAGGCATCCGGGACCACCCGCCGCTCATGGCTTCTTGACTGGCGGACGCTTGTTGCGCGCCGCGTTGCGTGCGTTGATGAACTCGCGCCCCCAGATGGGATGGCCTTTTTCGGCTTCCGTCAGTTGAAACGTTGGGTCCAGCTCCAAGGCGGCGTCAAAGTGCTGCCGACACTGGCGCAAACGGTTCATTGCGCAGTGACTGAAGGCCATGAATTTTTGAACCTTCACTTGAGAGCTCAAGGGCAACTCAGGCGCCGAAACCAAGGGCGTGAGCCAGACCACGGCATCGTCGAACCGACCTTCCGCATAGATACCCAGCGCCTCAGCCAGCGCTTGCTCTTTTTGTGCCGTTGGATCGATAGGTTTAACCGGCTCCGGTGGTTGAGTCGACTGAACTGCCGGCGCGACCGGTGCCACCTGTTTCGGTACTTCAGGTGCTGTTTGGCACGCGCAGAGCGCAAGCGCTGCCAAGACCACTGCCCAATAACTCATCATTGTTCGCATGCAATTACCTTGAATCAAAGTCGTGTGTGATCGTGACAGTCTTGCCGTTGACCACCTGAATCACGCGTTTCACCGTTTCGAACCCTGGGTTGGACAACTCAATCGTGCGCGAACCGGCAGGCAAGGACAAATGGGTCATCGGTGGCGTCACACCCAAACGTTTTCCATCCACCTGCACCACAGCCCAAGGTGAAACACGCAATTTCACGTTGATTTCGGAGGGCAGGCCGCGCTCTGATGGCAACAGCGCGGCAGCGCCTGGACGCGCTGGCATGGGCGTCAAAAGCAAGGGTGTGATGCCGACGATCACGGCACTGTTCAAAGCAAATCCGGAGGCACCCGGCTTGGTCCCCGACGGCGGGGTGGCCGTCGAGGTGCTCGCCGACAATGCGGCGCGGCCACAACGGGCTGCCCAGCGATTTTGCGCACGCAAATAGGCGTCACGCCAAGGGGTGTTTTGCACCTCGTAGGCTTCGAGTGCAAACGACGAACGCGCGGAGAAAGCGGAATCAAACTCAGCCTCACAGCGCGCCCATTCAGAATTGCTGCACGAGACAAAAGCCAAATACTTGTGCGCCGAAGCGCGCTCTTGGCCGTCAGTCAAGCCGGCAAACAAAGCCGACTGCAGCGCCCGCTCCGCCTGCTTGAAATTTCTAGCATCAAAAAGTGCAATGCCCTGACCCAACATCGGTCGCCCAGGGGCTGCCGCTCGGTCACCACTGGCTGCTTCGGGCGCATCTTGGCAGGAGTTGTTGGCCTGGGCCTGAATGGGCGAGCTACACGCCATCATCATCCACAGCGTAGACAGGCCCAGTGCAAGATCACGCCATGCGCGCATACAGTGCCCGTCACTCAAACTTGTGGCTGAACACCACAGGTTCGCCTTTTTTCACCTGCACCACCCGGGTCACGGAAGGGCCTGCAGGATTGGAAATCTCGATCTGGTGTTGGCCTTCTGGCAGATCCAACTGGGTCAAAGGCGGGGTGGTTCCAACAGAGGCGCGATTCACGCGCACATTACCCCAAGGTGCCACCCGCAGCGTCACTTTGCCCATTTCCACTGGAACAGCACGTTTGGGCTCTCCGAGGACGATGACTGGAGCCTCCACTTTGGTGGGTTCGGCGGCGGGACGGGCCGCGCCAGCGGTGACGCCGGCAGGAGCGCTCGCGCCGACAGCCACCGGGGTCACTTTTGTCGGCGGAACAGCACTGGTGGCGGGCGGCACCGTGGACTGCGCCGCCGTCTGAGATTTGGCCGCTGCAGCGGCTGCAGCTTTTGCTTCAGCCTCCAGTTCTGCCGTGGCGCTTTCCTTGGTCAACGAGCCCAATAACTCCGACGTGCGAACGGCGGCTGCGCCGGCCTGCGTCAACGTGGTCAGCATGGAGCGGGCTTCCTGCACATGGTCGCCGTTTGGAAAAGCATCTAAATAAGTTTGCATGCTCGCCACCGTTCGTTCTTTTTTGGCAGCGTCCCAACTGGCGTTGTCCGAGACGGAGGCGTGGGTTTGAACGGGTTCGGACTCAGACCCAATCAGCAGCCATCCACCCAACAACACAAGCACCGCAGCGCCAACCACGCTCACCATCTTCCATGACCAGGGCGTTACCCGGTTTGGCCGGCCTAGGTCAGCGTTGGATTGAGGTTCGTCATCAACCTGCTCCGTGGGACGACGCCGTTCAACCACTGGTGCGCTACCCACACGCGTTTTCGACGCGGCGTCGAGTGCCACGGCCAGGGGAACCGTCACGATCGGCGGTTCCGCCCAAGGGTCGGAGACTTTTCGTGGGGTGTCAGTTGGGCTCAATGGCGACGAAACGCCTGCCGCCGGAGCCGGAACCAAGGCACTCTGAACGGACGAGCCCGTTGACACGCTGTCGGGCCCAGCAGGGCGCAGGTCCAGCAAGGCTTTCAGGTCATCTTGAACTCGATCCACCGCAGCAACAGCAGGTACTGATTCAAGTTGCAGCCCTGTCGGATGTTCAGCATTGCTGCTCGCCAGGCCCACCCCATTTTCAGACTGTGCGGGCGACGGCTCTGGATCCGAAAAAAGGAGGTCCAGCGGCATGGCGTTTGACGCAGACCAAGCCGACAAAGCAGGTGCCGTGAAAGTACGAATCCCGAGCATCGCCTTCAGTTCGGCGATCGACTGCGGCCGGTCCGATGGCTTGACGGCCAACGCTCGGTGCACGCCTTGCAAAAACTGGGCGCTGTAACCGGGATAGTCGGTCGGCGTCAGCAGTTGAACTGGATCACTGATCATGCGGGCCACCGACGTCGTTGGCACCTTGCCCGTGATGGCCAAGTACAGCATGGCACCCAGCTGGTAAATATCGGTCCAAGCGCCTTGAGGCATACCGCCGTCGTCGGCGTACTGCTCAACTGGCGCGAAGCCCGGTTTGAGCACCATGGTCAGTGCCTGCGTCATGTCGCCAATGATGCGGCGTGCGGCACCAAAATCGAGCAACACCGGCATGCCAGAAGCCTGCAAAAACACATTGTCCGGCGCAATATCGCGATGGAAACAATCGGCCGTGTGCAGCATCTCCAGCACGTCAAGAATGGGGCTCAGCATCGAGCAGAGCCAACGCTCGTTCATGCCGTTTTCTTGCTCGGACAAGAAAGCGCGGAAGGTCTGGCCCTCGTAGTAGCGCATCACCATGTAGGCCGTGCCGTTCGCCTCAAAGAAACGGTACACATGCACCAACGCCGGGTGGGAAAACTTAGCCAGCAAACGCGCTTCGTTGATGAAGCTGCGCAGACCCGCATCAAACGCGCCCTTGTGCTGGGAACGTACATGAATTTGGTTGGACGACATCCGTCCGGCCAGCGTGGAGGGCATGTACTCCTTGATGGCCACAATGCGGTCCAGGCTCAAATCGCGCGCACGGTAGACGATGCCAAACCCGCCCTCGCCCACCACACCCTGCAAACGGTACTCTCCCACCTGCACGCCGGAGGCCAAACAATTTGCAGACCCGGTCAATTCCATGTCCATGCCGTCACGCCCGACTCTTCCTTGTTTCAAACAGAATCAACCAAAAATTTCAACCGACTCACGATCACGGGACACCACCTAAGGCACGCCCTGGTGGCCCAACGCATCAGCGAAACGTCCAGATGCGCCTTCGCGAACCCACACCGTCGCGAATTCCGCCGCCACGCCGAACGATTCGCACCAATGAAACCAGAGGTGAACGAGCGGGCGAGTCTAACGCCCCCGATGGGGTCAGCTGCCCAGCATTCATCCCCGACTTGAGGTGTCGATACATCCTGTTTCGTTTGTTTCGCCCGCCCCCCCCTCGTATGGGCGTGCATTTGAGATTTTGGCGGCCACTTGCGCCCTTATGATCAGCGTCCATGCCACAAGAAGTGCCCGAGTTTGAAATGCTCGAATTTTCATGCAACACCAAGTGTGAGTCGTGACATCGGGCCAACATGGGCAGTGCGACTGGTGTGTGACACCGAGTAGGTTTTTTTCCGCGATACGCGCGTCCAGCGCCTCGTTTTTTCATAACCCAAGGAGAGGTAAAAAATGTCCGTCGACATGTTCATGAAGGTAGAAGGCGCCAGCGGCGAATCCAAAGATTCCAACCACACCGGTTGGACCGACATTGCCTCATTCACCTGGGGTGCCATTCAGCCCCACAGCATGGCCTCCGGCGGCGGTGCAGGTGTTGGCAAGGTCGCGTTCCAAGACTTGAACGTGGTGGCCAATATCGACAAGTGCTACCCCGCCGTGCTCAAGCACTGCGCCACGGGTAAACACCTGGGCAAAGTGGAAATCTCGTTGTGCAAGGCTGGTGGCAGCCAGATCGAGTACGGCAAGATTGAATTGACCGATGTGCTGGTCACCAGCGTTACCGTCAGCGGCACCAGCAGCGGCGAATCCACCGTGGTGAACTACTCCTTCCAAGCCTCCAAGATCAAGACCCAGTACTGGGAACAGACCAACCAAGGCGGAAAAGGTGCCGAAAGCCAAATGGGCTTCGACATCAAACAAAACAAAGAAGCCTGATCACGGGCTTTTCACGCACAGCCCCAATGCTTGGGAATGCCTGGGCGCAGGGGGCTGTGCACCAAAGCCGTATCCAACGATACGGCTTTGTTTTTTCTGCCGCGACTGTTCGCTTTACCGGTTAACAGGCCCCAGGCTTGCGCTTGCGCGCGGGCTATGTTGCTGATTTACGTGTCCACCCCCCCACTTC
>JANPCX010000027.1:0-52607 GCA_031431125.1 Burkholderiales bacterium | reverse complement strand
CTAGTACTGCGACTCAGAAATAACGGAACAAATGAAAGTAGTGGAGTCGGCCCAAGGGCAAGGCGCAAACCGCAGCGATACCGAGGTATCGCGAGGATTTGCAACGCCGCCATTGGGTCGAGTACACGTTTTCATGTTTCGTTATTTCTGAGTCGCAGTACTAGCCCGCATATTTCACCAGGGACGCGCCCATGCGGCGTTGCATGGGCGAGCGCTGACTTCTGCCGGTGCTCAAGAACCCCCACATGAATCCGATAACCCGTGTACAGAAGGCCGGACAAAACGTCTGGCCAAGCGCTAACACGCTGGACTGAGGGTTTGCCGCGCGCAAGTCCCTCTCCAGAAATGGGGTACGGACATGAAGGTTGCGGTCATCGACGACAACACGGTCAATATTGCAGTGCTGCGTGCCTTGGTACGCCATCTGCCCGACTGTGAGTGCTTTGAATTCAACGACCCGGCCCAGGCTTTGCAGTGGTGTGCAGGCCAGGAGGTGGACTTGATTCTGGTGGACTACATGATGCCCGCCATGAACGGCTTGGAGTTTGTGGCCGCCTTTCGACTGCTGCCCGGCTGCAAAGAAGTGCCGGTGCTGATGATCACCGCCAGCCACGAGACAGAAATTCGACACAACGCGCTGAACCAGGGCGTGAATGATTTTCTGACCAAGCCCGTCGACCGCGTCGAGTTTCTGGCCCGCTCGCGCAATATGTTGGCGCTGCGCAAAAGTCAAAAAGCCTTGTCGGACCGCGCGGCATGGTTGGCAGAAGAAGTTGCCAAAGCCACCGCCGAGATCGCCAACCGCGAGTTGGACACGATTTTTCGTTTGTCCAAAGCGGCTGAATACCGCGACCCCGAAACCGGTGCCCATGTGCTGCGCATGGCCCACTACTCACGTTTGATCGGTGCCAAACTGGGCATGTCAGAAGCAGATCTGGCCATGCTTTTCCATGCCGCGCCCATGCACGATGTGGGCAAAGTGGGCACGCCGGATCACATCCTGCTCAAGCCTGGTCGCCTTGATGCCGATGAGATGACCATCATGCGTCAGCACGCCCACATCGGCTATCAAATTCTTCGCGACAGCCCCTCGCCCTGCCTTCAATTGGCGGCGGTGATCGCCAACAGCCACCACGAGAAATTTGATGGCTCGGGTTATCCAGCCGATCTCAAGGGCGAAGAGATTCCTTTGGTCGGCCGCATCGTGGCTGTTGCCGATGTGTTTGACGCGCTCAACTCAGAGCGGCCCTACAAAGAAGGCTGGCCGCTGGACAAAGCACGCAAATACATCGAGGACAACTCAGGTTCCCACTTTGACCCGGCCTGTGTCCGGGCATTTCTCAGCGGCTGGCTGGACGTACTGGAGATCCGTGCCAAGTACCGAGACGATCCCCACGACGCAGCCTTGCACCGTCCTTTACCTCCCTACCTTCAAATCAAGGAAATAGCATGAAGATTCGCCAAACCAAACTCCGTGTCGCACCCAACGCCATCAACCTGGCCGAGCTCGCCAGCGTCAACCCGCAATTGGTCTTTGTCTTCGGTTCGGTGGCGCCGTTCACCGCCAGCGGTTTCCATGATGGTTTGAAAGCCGCGTTTCCCGGCGCCGCCTTGGTGGGTTGCACCACCGCAGGGGAAATTGCCGACGATGGCGTCACCGATGGCGAAGTGGTGGTCAATGCCCTGCACTTTGACCACCCTGACTTCAAAGTGGCCACCACCACCTTGGGCGACATGGACGACTCTGCCGCCGCAGGCGCCCGTTTGGCCAAACAACTCGTGGAGCAAGCCGGCCCTGGCCTGCACAACGTGATCGTGTTGGGTCAAGGTGTCAACATCAATGGCAGCGCGTTGATTGAGGGCTTTGAAAGCGTATTGCCAAAAACAGTGGCGCTGTCTGGCGGTTTGGCCGGTGATGGTGCGGCCTTCAAAGAGACATTCACGATTTCCGATCTGGGGGTCAACAACCGTCAGCTGGTCGCGATCGGCTTCTTCGGCAAACACACCCAAGTCAGGCATGGCACCTTCCACGGCTGGCAGCCCTTTGGCCCTGCGCGCAAAGTCACACGCTCGGCGGGCAATGTGCTGTTCGAACTGGACGGCGAACCGGCCCTGGAAGTCTACAAACGTTACCTCGGTGAATACGCCAAAGACCTGCCAGGCTCGGGTTTGCTCTTTCCCTTTGAAATGTTGGGTGAAGACTTGAACGCAGTGGGTTTGATCCGAACGATTTTGGCGGTGGATGAAGCCGCGGGCAGTTTGGTGCTCGCAGGCGACATCGTTCAAAACGGTCACTTGAAGTTGATGCACGCCTCCACCGATTCGCTGGTGGACGGTGCACAAACTGCCGCAGAACGCACCTTCGAAGGGGTGGATGCCAGCACAGAGAGTTTGTCGCTCCTGGTCAGCTGCGTGGGTCGCAAACTGGTGATGGGTTCACGTGTGGACGAAGAAGTGGAGGCCGTGGCCGAGGTGTTTGGAAAACACGCCCACGTGACGGGTTTTTATTCCAACGGCGAAATCAGCCCCTTGCTCAAAGGTTTGGAGTGCCGGCTGCACAACCAAACGATGACGATCACGCACCTGAGCGAAGTCGCCTAACCGGGTCAGCGCGGAGAGCACCGACGTGCCATTGCAATTCTTGTTCGACAACAAAACACTCACCCGGCAACTCAAACGCGGTTTGGCCATTCAAACCCAGGACGATGTGCGCGCGTTGACAGCAGCGCTGGAGCAAGCTGGCCAGGCCGACCCGCGATTGGCAGCGTTGGCGGAGCAATTGCCGCAGTTTTTGGGCATGGTAGGTGAGAGCTACGCCCAGTTTGACCGCGACCTGACACTGCGCAGCCGCAGCCTGGAAATGTCGTCACAGGAGCTGTCGCAAGTCAACGACCGTCTGCGGGTGGAGTCCGAAAGCCAGAAGCAGGCCATGAACAGCCTGCGCGAAACGACCAACGAATTGCTCGCCCGCTTCGACATGCCACGGATTGAAGACGGTGACAACGACCTCATGGGCCTGGCCAATTTGATGCGCGACGTGCTGGAGCAGCGCGACGAAGCGGTTGAAGAAATGGTGCAAAGCGAGATGAAGCTGCGCTCCATGATCGTCAATCTGCCCGGCTGTGTGTACCGTTGTTTGCCCAACGACGAAACCACCATGTTGTTCCTGTCGGGCGGCATTGAGGCCTTGTGCGGTTACCCATCCGGTGACTTTCTCTCGGGCAAGCGCACCCTCGCCAGCATCGTGGTGGCGGAAGACCTTCCGGAAGTGGTGCGCCGCATGGTAGTGGCGAACAAGGCGCGCACGAGTTATGAACATGAATACCGCATCAACCATGCCGATGGCAGCATCCGGTGGGCCTATGGCAAAGGCCAAGGCGTGTTCGATGACGACGGCAAATTGCAGTACTACGACGGCTTGGTTTTGGACAACACGGCCGCGAAATTAGCCCAACAAGAGATTGTCAAAACCCGTTCGCTCTTGGTCAATGCGATTGAGGCCTTGGACGTGGGCTTCGTCATGTACGACGAAGAAGACAAACTTGTCATCTGCAACCAAAAATTCCGCGACATTTACTGCGAACTTGAACCCGTTGTTTTCGAGCCCGGCACGCCCTACATGGACGTGATGCGTTCCTACTACCGCAGCAACATGGGCGGTATCGACCGCAGCTTGCCAGAGAACCAATGGCTGGTTTTCCGACAAGCCTGGCGCGAGGACCTGCAAGAAGGCTCGCACACCTTCGAGGCGCAAGTGGGCGGGCGCTGGCTCAGCATCGACGACACACGCACAGCACAAGGTACCACGGTCAGTTTGCGGACCGACATCACGGCGCTGAAAAACATGACGCTGGAGATGATGCAGGCCAAGGAAGATGCCGAAGCCGCCAGCCGCGCCAAGAGCGACTTCTTGGCCAATATGAGCCACGAAATTCGCACGCCGATGAACGGCATCATTGGCATGACGGAGCTGGCGCTGGACACCCCGCTCAACCCTGAGCAAACCGAGTATCTGCAGCTTGTTAAGTCGTCGGCCAATTCCTTGTTGGTGATCGTGAACGACATCCTCGACTTCTCCAAGATTGAAGCGGGCAAGATGACGATAGAGGCCATTCCGTTCTCCGTGCGCAGCACCTTGCACGAATGCCTCAAACCTTTGGCGGTGAAGGCCCACGACAAGAAGTTGGAGCTGTTGTGCGACATCGCGCCCGAGGTTTCGGACCAGTTAACCGGGGATCCGGGACGGCTGCGCCAGCTCGTGATCAATTTGGTGGGCAATGCCATCAAGTTCACCGCTGAAGGCGAGGTGGCGGTGACCGTGACCTCTGAATCCGTGGATCTGGACCGCTCGATGCTGCACGTCGCGGTGCGCGACACCGGCATCGGCATTCCCGCCGACAAACAACGCCAGGTGTTTGAGTCCTTCTCCCAAGCCGACAACTCCACCACACGCAAGTACGGTGGCACCGGTTTGGGCCTGACCATCTGTGTTCGTTTATGCGAGCTGATGGGCGGACGCATTTGGCTGGAGAGCGAGCCTGGAAAAGGCAGCACCTTTCACTTCACCATCCAGGTTGGCGTGTCTTTGAACCCTGCACCGGTCTTGGAACGCACCAGTTTGCAAGGCTTGGCGGTGCTGATGGCCGATGACAACTCCACCAACCGCCGCTGGTTAGAAGACACACTCACCCGCTGGGGCATGACCCCCACGGTGGCCAGCGATGGCCGTGAAGCCTTGGCCTTGATCAACGACCCGGCCCATGAGTTCGATTTGATCCTGCTCGACGGTCAAATGCCCGAGCTGTCAGGGTTTGATGTCGCCGAGGCCATGGTCGGGCGTCCGCACTTGATGGACAGCACCGTCATGATGCTCACCTCGGGCGGACAACGCGGTGACGCGGCCCGTTGCAAGGCCTTGGGTGTGGGCGGGTATTTGGTGAAACCGATTTCGCAGTCAGAGCTCTACGACGCCATCATGCTCACCTTGGCCGAGCACGAGCGACTGACCCAACCGGCGCCGCTGGATGAACCGAAGCCTCCAGTGGAGCTGCAGCTCGTGACACGCCACACCGTGGTGGAGAGCCGGTCTCGCTGCAAGGTGCTGCTGGCTGAAGACAATGTTGTGAATCAAAAGTTGGCGGTCCGGCTGCTCGAAAAAATGGGGCACAGCGTGACAGTGGCCAACAATGGTCAAGAGGCGCTGGACCTCACCGCCCGAGAAGAATTCGACCTGGTGCTGATGGACATGCAAATGCCCGTGATGGGTGGCGTGGACGCCACCATGGCCATACGCCAACGTGAAAAGGTCGAAGGGGGCCATGTGCCCATCATCGCGATGACAGCCAATGCCATGCAAGGTGACAAAGAAACCTGCATTGATGCCGGCATGGATGGTTATGTGAGCAAGCCCATCAACACCGCCCTGATGGCCTCTGAGATGGAGCGGGTGTGGGCTGCGGCCAAAACCGTGGCCCCCCGCAAGCCAGAACCGCCCGCGAAACCGGTTGAACCGAAAGAAGAAGTGTTGCCCGATCTGGACAGCAGGGAAGCGCTGGAGCGTTTTGGCGGTGATGCCGAGCTGTTGCACGAAATCGCCGAGGCCTTCCAGGCCGATGCCAGTGTGCGTGTGGCCGAGCTTGACGCCGCCATTCAAGCCGAGAATGGACCGGCCCTGATACACGCGGGTCACAGCCTGATGGGATCGGCGGGTAATTTGTCCGCCCTGAACCTCTACCGTTTGGCGCAGCGGCTGGAACACAGCGGCAAGGTCGCTGATTTCAACACTGCAAAAGCGACTTTTGCTCTCTTGCCGAAGGCGTTAGAACGTTTGGACGTGGCGCTGCGCGCGGTCCCGCGTCAATGAAGTCAGACCCGGACCCGCGCCGCCGAACTACTTGCTACCGCCTTCAGGCTCGTCCAAGGTGGACGCCGTGCGCAGCACGCGGCCATTGGGGTCAAAGGTGACCGTGAACCAACGGCTCTGCGTGCCATCCATGTAACGCCAGTCCCAATGTTCTTCATTGGGTTTCAAAGGGTAAACGATGGTTTTTGCGGGCTGACCCAGCAGGCGGCGCACTTGGGCCTTGTCCAAGTCGGTGGTGACTTTGGCGAAGGTGTCCGCCTTGAGCACCTGACGCAGCGCCGTCATCTTGCCGTCGCTGCCGATGGTGATCATGTAGTTGCGGTGGCCTTGGGGCTGGCGGGTGTACTCGAAAGTACGGGCACCGTTGTCCTCGTTGTAGACCGCGTTGGGCTCGCCAAACTTGGCCCGCACATCCGCCTCCGTGGCCACGCCTTCTTCCAATTCGGCAATTCGCTGGGGGTCGCAGGCGGTGCCCGTCAGAGCGATCACCAATGCCGCCATGGCGCCCCAGACATTGCTGCGTCCCGAGGTGCTGCTTTTCCAGCCCAACCAACGTTGTTTCAGCGTCAACATCGCCACCCCCGTAAAATGAAGGCCTTAACTTTAGCGCCTCCCGATCTGTGCCACCTTTGGCCTGACTGGGGTCGCCCAACACCATGCCCCTGTTTTGGACCCACTACAAATCGGACGTGACCTCCTTCATCGAGGAGCTCAAGGCCAAAAAGCCGACACTGGAAGCTGAGCAAAGACAGGGCCGTGCCCTGTTGTGGGACAAGCGGGTAGACCGCGAAGCGCTGCACGACTACAGCGAGGCGACTGTTCCGCAGCAACCCTATGTTTACGGCAACAAAGCCGGCTGAACACCGACCTTCTTGTTGTGAGCAATGACGTGGCTGCAGTGCCCCAGGTACTGCCCGAAACCCCCGACATGCCCGTGGTGGCCGCTGCCCCCACGGTGGTTGACCATGTCGCCGTGGCCCGGCTCTATGGCGAACCGCTGTTCACCATGCCGCATGACCTCTATATTCCGCCAGATGCGCTGGAGGTCTTCCTGGAGGCCTTTGAAGGCCCCTTGGATTTGCTGCTGTATTTGATCCGCAAGCAAAATTTCAACATCCTCGATATTCCGTTGGCCGACGTCACCAGGCAGTACCTGACCTATGTCGACCAAATTCGAAAAACCAATTTGGAGTTGGCTAGCGAGTACCTGCTGATGGCCGCCATGCTGATTGAAATCAAATCACGCATGTTGTTGCCGCCAAAGAAAACGGCCGATGGCGAAGAGATTGAAGACCCGCGCGCCGAACTGGTGCGCCGTTTGATCGAATACGAACAAATCAAACTCGCCGCGGCACGGCTGGACATGTTGCCTGTGGTGGGCCGCGATTTCTTGCGTGCCCAGGTGGTCATCGAACAATCGCTGCAGCCACGTTTTCCCGAGGTGGAAGTCGATGAACTGCGCGCGGCCTGGATGGACTTGCTCAAACGCGCCAAACTCAACCAACACCACATGATCAGCCGCGAGCAACTCAGTGTGCGCGAGCACATGAGCATCGTGCTGCGCCGTTTGCAGGGCCAGCGTTTTGTGGTGTTTGAAGACCTTTTTGACGTCAAACGTGGCCCGCCGGTGATGGTGGTGACCTTCATTGCGCTGCTGGAGCTGTCGCGCGAACATTTGCTGGAAATCACCCAGGCCGAGGCGTTTGCGCCTATCTACGTGCGACTGGCCTACCAGGCTACCTAGAACCCGCCCGTCCTGAGTGGGTGCATTCAGCACGATCGTTCGTTCTGCGTTTAGACTGCGGCCCTCTTTCTCAAAGCCGAGGTGCTCATGAGCCCAGACCGCAAACAAATCACCTTGCACCGCTTGCGTGAAATGCACACAAAAGGTGAGCCCATCAGCATGCTCACCTGCTATGACGCAAGCTTTGCCCGCCTGCTGGACGATGCAGCCGTCGACTGTTTGCTGGTCGGCGACTCCCTGGGCATGGTGCTGCAAGGCCAAAGCAGCACCTTGCCTGTCACGCTGGAAGAGACGGCCTACCACGTGCGCTGCGTGGCGCGGGCAAAAAAATACGCTTGGCTGATTGGTGATTTGCCTTTTGGCAGCTACCAAGAATCCAAAGAACAAGCCATTCGAAGTTCCACGGTCTTGATGCAAGCCGGCGCACAAATGGTCAAGCTCGAAGGCGGCGGGTGGACGGCTGATACGGTGCGTTTCCTGGTCGAGCGCGGTATTCCGGTTTGCGGGCACTTGGGCCTCACGCCGCAGTCTGTGCACGCACTGGGCGGCTACCGCATTCAAGGCCGCGAGCAGGGTGGCGCTGCAACCCTCAAAGCCCACGCCCTGGAGCTGGCCCAAGCGGGTGCTTCCATGATCGTTTTTGAGCTCATGCCTTCCAACGTGGCCAAAGACATCACCAATGCATTGCCGATACCTGTGATTGGCATCGGTGCGGGCGTCGGTTGTAGCGGGCAAGTGCTGGTGCTGCACGACATGCTGGGCATCACACGCGGCAAGCTGCCTCGTTTTGTTCGAAACTTCATGGAAGGCGCACCCTCCATTGAAGCGGCTGTCGGCGCGTATGTGGCGGCTGTGAAGGCCCGCCAGTACCCCGACGATGGTCTGCACGGTTATTGATCCTGGTGCGTCAGCGGCGATCCCAACAACATGAAACTCATTCACACCATTGCCGAGTTGCGTGCAGCCCTGCCTGTGCCTGGTCGATGCACGTTTGTTCCCACCATGGGGAATTTGCACGAAGGGCATTTGTCCCTGGTGCACCATGCCAAAGCCCACGGCCTGCCTGTGGTGGCCAGCGTATTTGTCAACCGCTTGCAGTTCGCGCCAAACGAAGACTTTGACCGCTATCCCCGTACCTTGGAGCGTGACTGCGATGGTTTGAGAAGCGCCGGATGTGACCTGGTTTTTGCACCCGACGAACGTGAGTTGTACCCCGAGCCGCAGGTCTACAAGGTGCTGCCCGATCCCGCCTTGGCTGACATCTTGGAAGGCCACTTCCGGCCTGGATTTTTCACAGGCGTGTGTACCGTGGTGATGAAGCTGTTTGCCTGTGTGCAACCTGCCGTCGCAGTGTTCGGCAAAAAAGACTACCAGCAGCTCATGGTCATCCAGCGTTTGGTCACGCAGTTCGCTCTACCCATCGTGATCCAGGGCGTGGAAACCTCGCGCTCGGGGGCGGGGCTGGCCCTGTCGTCGCGCAATGGGTACTTGAGCGCGGCTGAGCGTGACGAGGCCCTGGCCTTGTCGCAAGAGCTGCAGCTGCTGGCCAAACAAGTGCGCGAGCACCCCGGGGTTCCCTTGGCCACCCTGGAAGCCCAAGCCCACGCTGCCATGACCACGCGTGGCTGGCAGCCGGACTACGTCACCTTGCGGCGACGCGCAGACTTGCTGCCACCCTCGCTCCAAGAACGTTCAGCGTTGCCAACAAACGCCTGGGTGGTGCTCGGTGCTGCGCGGTTGGGCACCACACGTTTGATTGATAACTTAGAGTGTTGAGTGCGTCCCGACCAGGCGTTTCTCGTCAGTCTGGCCCGTCTTCAGGGGGTCTTCATGCTCAACTTGAAGGCAATCATCGCCCGCAGCTTGTTCGGCACAACGGGTTTGATCAGCAGATGGAAGTTGTAGTCCAAGGCTTCTTTCTCATGCCCCGTCATGGTGCTGCCCGTCACCACGATGGCAGGCAGTTGACCCCCAAAACGCGCGCGCAGTGCTTGGATGGCTTGCACTCCGGTTTGGCCATTTTCCAAACGGTAGTCCACGATCAACAAATCGGGCTTGGCTTGCTCGGGGCCTGACGAGCTTGCCCACTCGCTGGCCGCAGCCACACTGTCAAACGATGCCAGGGTGGCCCCCCAGCCTTTGAGCAAGGCCTCCAGCCCGCCGCGTACCGCGGGTTCATCTTCCACGATCACGATCAAGCGACCTTCTAAGGTGATGCCAAGCGGCCCCTTGCGATCGTTTTGCGGCGCCTGCACTGCGGAGCGTTCACCCCGAGGCACTTGCAACGAAAAAACCGTGCCGCGGCCGGGTTCGGAGCGCAGGGTCAGTGGCGCATTCATCAAGCCAGCCAATCGTTTCACGATGGCCAGGCCCAAACCCAAACCCTTGCGCTGCTCCGTGGTGGACGGGCGGTTGGTGGCGAGTTGGTAAAACTCTTCGAAAATATGCTGTTGTTCGTCCAGGGGAATGCCTTGACCGGTATCCCATACCTGCAGAAGAATTTGTTGGCCTCGGCGCCTCGCGCTGACCAGCACCGTGCCATCGTCGGTGTAACGAATGGCGTTGGACACCAAATTGCGCAGAATGCGGTCCACCAAGAGTGGATCAGCGTACACGAGGTGGTGCATGCCGCGAAAACGCAGCGCCAGGCCTTTTTCAAACGCGTTGGGTTCAAAGTGCAGGCGCAGTTTGCGCAGGATGTCAGCCACTGCAAAGTGAGCGGGCTTGACTTCCACCCCACCCGTATCGATGCGGGTGATGTCCAGCAGCTCGGAGAACAGGCCTTCCAATGCGTCCACCGAACTGTTGATGCTGTTGACCAGCTGAGACACCTCTTCGTTGTGGCTCTTTTGCCGCAATGCTTCGGCGAACAAGCCCATGGCGTGCAGCGGCTGACGCAGGTCATGGCTGGCGGCCGTGAAGAACTGGGTTTTGGCGCGGTTGGCCACCTCGGCTTGACGACGTGCTGCGTCGGCCGCTTCTTTCTCCACGCGCAACTGAACCAACAAGCGATCTGCTTGCAGCTTCAGTTGAAGCACACGCTGTAGGGTCTGGCGGTAGGTGCGAGCCAATACCGTGGTGAGGGTCACAATCAACAACAACAAACCCGCCAACTGGTAGCTGTAGACATTGCGCTCCAGCGCAATTCGGGTGACCATCGGAAGAAAACACAGCACCGCAAAGCCCAGGTAAATCTTCGGCTGGGTAGACAGTACGGGAACAGCTGCAACACAGAAGGTGTAGATCAGAATGATCAGACCGGTTTGTTGAATGTCACCACCGTTTTCGTAGAACAGCCAGGCGGCCAATCCCCACAAAGCGCCTGAACACAGGCTACCGATGTTGCTCATTGTCCGCCAGCGCAGCCAGTCTTCAATTCGTTCAATGTTGCTGTGGCGGTAGCGAAAAAAGATGAATCCGCGGTAGCCCAACACGGCACCAAACAACAGCAACCAAGTCACCATGTGCAGCGTGGGTACACGCTGCCAAAACAAGGCCGTCAAAACGCCAATGCCGGCAACGTAACCCGCCAGCGTGGCTGGCATGTAGTCAAAGGTGCTGCGCACCTCCTCAGGCACGGCAGCATTGATGTCGGCCGCGCCAACGCTGGGCAGTTGATCGGCCGGCGGCGTCATGCCCCGATCTTTCGCCGCATCGTCAAGCTGCCTGGCGTTTGCGCCATTTGGCTCACTGCCAGAACGGCCTGGGTTCGTGAGCTGACATTGAGCACCCGCAGCACGGCGGCCACGTGGTCCTTCACGGTTTCGACAGAGATAGCCAACTCACGCGCGATCAGCTTGTTCGGTTTGGCTTGCAACAGCAGGGCCAATACATCGCACTGCCGCGGCGTCAGACCCAAGGAGCTCAAATTGACAGGCTCTTGAAAGCCCCTGCTTTGCGCCGCGTTGGCCACGCTTCCCGGGCCCTCTTCCGACGACGCGCCGCTTAAGCCCGGTGTCATGCTCATCGGCGGCACATAAATGCCTCCGGACAGCACCATGTGCAGGGCTTCAAACAGTGTTTCGTTGCTGGCCCGTTTGGGCACAAAACCCATGGCGCCGAGGTCAATGGAGCGAATCACGTCGCTGGCGCGGTCCGATGCGGAGACCACCACCACCGGAAGCGCTGGGTAGGTGCTGCGCAGCTCGGTCAGCAAATCAAAGCCGTCGATGTCGCCCAAGTGCAAGTCGAGCAAGACCAGGTCAAAGGCCGAATCTTTTTGCAGCAGCTCACGCGCCGCGGCGCCGCTGGCGACCCCGCTGACTTGCACATCGTCGCCCAGGCCTCGAATGATGCTTTGTAGAGCGGACAGGATCAGAGGGTGGTCGTCGATCAACAAAACCTTCATGGATGCTCTCTTTCAGTGGTTGAGCCAAGTGACGATGGGTTCCCATTGGACCAAATCTCGCTCTACCCGGCTTTTTGCGATGTCCCAGACGGTGAGGCCGCGCGCCGCCACATGCACATAGTTTTGCGTGTCGCGCAAATAACCAATGACCGGCACGTCGGCCGAGGCCAGGAATTGCTGCAGCTGGCCTACCGATATCGAACCATCCCTAACCCGCATGCCCACCACACCGACTTGCACTTTGCTGCTGCGTTTGTAGTCCAACAAACGCAGCAAAAAATCATGGGTGGCGTGGATGTCAAAAATGCTGGGCTGCAAGGGCACGAGCACCTTGTCGGCCATCTTCATGACCTCGTCCAGCCGTTTGCCGTGCAAACCGGCCGGGGTGTCCAGCACCACATGGGTGGTGCCTTTGGGGGGGCGAACCACATGGTCTTGGGTCACTTCCCAAGCGCGAATCGGTGCCGCTTGCGGTGGGCGCAAGCCTAACCACAAACGAGCCGATTGCTGCTTGTCCACATCACCCAACATCACGGCGTGGCCCTGGCGCGCCCAGTAACCGGCGACATTGGTGGACAAAGTGCTCTTGCCCACCCCACCTTTGGGATTGGCCACGACGATTACCGGCATGTGAGACTCCTGGCGGTACACCTTGGATGGTGCTTTGGGGCCCTATGTTAACGGCGACCGCTTGCCGGGCCCAGGACCGTGGGGATCTTGGGCGCCCAGAGGCAGGAAGGATGGTCAGGGACCGTCGTCCCGCTGCCGTGATAATTTCGCATCACTTCCCCTAGGACGCCTTTCATGAAAGAAATTGACAAACTCAATCAACTGACCGAATCGCATGGGGCCCTTCAGGCCGGCCATGGGCTGGTATCTGGCGTGATCGCGCTGTCCTTGGCCATTCTGTGTTTTCTGGGTGTCCTGGCTTTCCATTTTCCGGAGTACCTCACCACACCTCAACTTCGGCAGTCCTATGACGTGGAGTTGATTCGCAGACTCATGTACTGGTCCATGGTGATAGCAGGTGGTGTCAGCTTGTTCAACCTGATTTGGGGACGGGCGCGCTGGTTGGCAGCGGGGTCCTTCGTTTTGATCGTGCTGACCCTGGTGCTCGGAGGCCACAAGGTTCCAGTGAACGATTTCGCCGACAACACGCCCTACATCGGGCTGGACTGGTTCATTCTTGATTTGCTCGGTTCTGCCTTGATTTTTATCGTCGTTGAGAAGTTGTTCGCTTTGCGAAAAAACCAACCCGTCTTTCGGCCCGAATGGCAAACCGATTTCCACCACTTCATCGTCAACCACATGGTGGTGGGTTTTGTTCTCTTGGCGACCAATTTGTTCGTGCACAAGCTCTTTGGTTGGGCGGCCAAAGACGGCATTCAAGGTTGGGTGCAAAACCTGCCCTTTGTCGTGGCGCTTTTTGCCATTGTTTTAGTGGCCGACTTGGTGCAGTACTGGACCCACCGCGCCTACCACGAGGTTCCCTTGCTTTGGAGGCTGCATGCCGTTCACCACAGCACCAAACACATGGACTGGCTGGCGGGGTCGCGTCAACACATCGTCGAGTTATTGATCACCCGAACCTTGGTGTTGGCGCCCATCTATGTGTTGGGATTTTCCAAGGAAGTGATCGACGCTTACATCGTGATCGTGGGCTTCCAAGCCGTGTTCAACCATGCCAATGTGAGCGTGCGCCTCGGGCCACTGCGTTACGTCATCGTGACGCCCAACTTTCACCACTGGCATCACTCACAAGACAACGAGGCGATCGACAAAAACTACGCAGCGCACTTCGCGTTTTTGGATCATTTCTTTGGAACCGCGGTGCAGTCCGACCGCAAATGGCCAGAACAATATGGCGTCGTGGGTGACTATGTGCCGAACGGTTTTTGGAAACAGTTCAAGTTTCCTTTTGTTTGGCGTGGGTGATTCCTGAGCTGGGGCGAGGCAGGTATTGCGCAATAAAAAAAGCGGGTTCATGATGAACCCGCTTTTTTTCAGACCTTGTTTAAACGTTGAACAAAAAGTTCAGCACGTCCCCATCCTTGACCACGTACTCCTTGCCCTCGGCGCGCATCTTGCCAGCGTCTTTGGCACCGGCTTCACCCTTGTAGGTGATGAAGTCGTCAAAGGCGATGGTTTGAGCGCGAATGAAACCGCGTTCAAAGTCGGTGTGGATCACGCCTGCGGCTTGCGGTGCGGTGTCGCCGATGTGGATGGTCCACGCGCGCACTTCTTTCACACCGGCAGTGAAATAGGTTTGCAGGCCCAGCAGTTTGAACGCCGCGCGAATCACGCGGTTCAAACCGGGTTCTGTTTGGCCCATTTCCTGCAAGAAGAGCAAACGGTCCTCGTCTGCCATTTCTGCCAGCTCGGCCTCGGTTTTGGCGCAAATGGCGACGACCGGCGCGTTTTGGGTCAGCGCGTAGGCGCGCAACTTGTCCAGGTAAGGGTTGTTTTCGAAACCCGCCTCGTCCACATTGCCGACGAACATCGCGGGCTTGGAGGTGATGAGGCACAGCGGCTTCAAGATCACACGTTCTTCTTTGCTGAAATCGATGCTGCGCACAGGCTGGGCTTGGTCCAGCGCGGCTTGGCATTTCTCCAGCACCTTGACCAGGGCCGCGGCTTCTTTGTCATTGCCTGAGCGCGCCGCCTTGACATAACGGTGCAGACTTTTTTCAACCGACGCCAGGTCCGCCAGGCACAGTTCGGTCTGGACGACTTCAATGTCCGCGATCGGGTCGACCTTGCCGGCCACATGGATCACGTTCTCGTCGTCAAAGCAGCGCACCACGTTGACGATGGCGTCGGTTTCGCGGATGTGGGCCAAAAACTGGTTGCCCAGCCCTTCGCCCTTGGATGCCCCGGCCACGAGACCCGCAATGTCCACAAACTCAACGATGGCGGGAACAACGCGCTCGGGTTTGACGATGCTGGAGAGCTGCTGTAACCGTGGGTCGGGCAGCTCCACCACCCCCACGTTCGGTTCAATGGTGCAAAACGGGTAGTTCTCGGCGGCGATGCCGGCTTTGGTCAGCGCGTTGAAGAGGGTGGACTTGCCAACATTGGGCAGGCCCACGATGCCGCATTGGAGGCTCATGGAGGTGCTTTCGGTGGGAGGCAGTTCTGTGCGCCCCCAAAACGGGGTGCAGCGAATGGCCTGAAAGAGACGCATTTTACGGGGCAGGCCAGGATGGCCTCCTACAATCAGCCCCATGATGCAAGCCGATGTCTTGGTGCGGGGCGGTGGCGTGGTCGGCCAAAGCTTGGCCCTATCTCTTGCGCGCCAGGGGCTCCAGGTGGCGCTGGTTGGTCCGTCGGCCGCGTCTGCGCCGACGAGCGCCGACGTGCGGGCTTATGCCCTGAACGCCGCATCACGCGCCTTGCTGCAAAAACTCAAGGTGTGGGATGCATTGCCGCCGTCGGCCGTGACACCCGTGCTCGAGATGCGTGTCGCGGGTGATCGGCCCGGCGCGGGTTTGACCTTTTCGGCCTGGCAACAAGCGGTAGAAGCGTTGGCCTG
Organism: Burkholderiales bacterium; assembly: GCA_031431125.1. Taxonomy (GTDB): domain Bacteria; phylum Pseudomonadota; class Gammaproteobacteria; order Burkholderiales; family Burkholderiaceae_C; genus JANPCX01. The sequence goes on along the minus strand of JANPCX010000027.1, from coordinate 37,120 downwards.
GATTGTTGATGTACCGGCCTTGGAGCAAGCACTGCAAACGGCCGTGCAATATGCCCAACACATCACCGTGGTCGACGATCCGGCCGTGGCGGTACAAGCGCCACTGACGGCCTTGTGCGAAGGCAAAACCTCGCTCAGTCGTGAGCAGTTGGGCGTTGCCGTCAACCGCCAAGCTTACGGCCACCAGGCCATCGCCGCACGTTTGGTTTGCGAGCACCCGCACAACGGTGTTGCCCACCAGTGGTTTGGCAATCCGGAGGTATTGGCACTCTTGCCCTTGGATTCGCCGATGGCGGGGCGCACCGTGGCCCTGGTGTGGTCGGTTTCTGATGCGCGCGCGGCCGAGCTCCGCACATTGCCGCAAGCCGATTTTGAACAGGTCTTGGTTGAGGCATCGCGTGGTGTTTTGGGGCATTTGGAATTGGTGTCACCGCGAGCCACTTGGCCGTTGGTCCGCTCTCAAGCCCAAACCTGGTCTGGCCCAGGCTGGGTGCTGGCGGGTGATGCGGCCCACGGGATTCATCCGCTCGCGGGTCAGGGCTTGAACTTGGGGCTGGCCGATGTGGCCTGTCTTGCCCAAGTGCTGTTCGAACGCGAAAGCTGGCGTGGTTTGGGCGACGAAAAGCTGTTGCGTCGTTATGCCAGAGCCCGGATGGTTCCGACATGGGTCATGGATCAAGGGGTGGATGGTCTGTGGCAACTATTTGCCGCAGAAAATCCCATGGTGAAAGAAGCACGCAATTGGGGGTTGACCGCGCTAGACCGATTGACCGCGCTGAAGCGTCGGCTGGTCAGCAACGCGCTGGGAATGTGAACGAACCGGCGACCGTCTATCGACACGAGCTCGTGTAGCATTCATTCGGTTAATGGGAACGTGCTGCAGTGCTTCGTATGTCGAAAATAAACAGGCCCCCCATTTTCGCAACAATCAACTCGCCTGGGAGGGGACTACATGAAACGCCATTTCGGACTGACTGTGGCAGCGTTTTGTTTGACGGCTTTATTGGCAGCTTGCGGCGACGGCAAGGGCGACGATTGCGAGCCGTGTCGCAGCACCAGTCCTCGTTGCGACGCCGGCACCAGCTGCGCGACTTTCACCAGCGGTGGCTCTACTCGTGAACTGTGTGCGACGCCCGGTACGACCACATGCACGGTGCCCTGACAACGCTGAGCGTTTGCCAGCCGAAATAGGGCAGTAGTTGGTCACCTCGTTTTTAGCTCACAGACGTGCTGCGATGGCCCGGCTCTCGCATTGGATACAGGAGTAGGACATGAAAACGAACGCCGCCTCATGGGCCAAGCGACTCTTGACGGCGGCCGTTTTGCTGGGCTTCCTCGGGGCCCAAGCGCAAGAAGCCACCATCCGCAAGAACTTGGCGGAACGCAACCCCCGGTGGGCCAAGATTGATGAGGTCAACAAGACGCCACTGCCAGGTCTCTATGAAGTGCGCATTGGCGACAACCTGCTCTACGTGGATGAACAAGCGAACTATGTCATTCAAGGCGGGGGGCTGTTCGATACCCGGACCGGGGTGAACCTGACCGAAGATCGCCTCTCCAGGGCATTGGCCATTGATTTTTCCAGCTTGCCGCTCAAAGACGCCATGGTGTGGCAATTGGGCAATGGCAGCCGCAAGGTGGCGGTTTTTGTGGACCCGTTTTGCGGTCCTTGCCGGTTCTTGGAAGTGGAGCTGCAAAAACTCAACGACGTGACCGTCTACGTGTTTTTGTACCCGTCGCTTGGGCCCGCGTCGGTCAAAAAAAGCAAAGAGATCTGGTGCGCCAGGGACAACGCGCGGGTTTGGTTGAAGTGGATGCTTGGGCGAGAACAGCCGCCCTTGTCCTTCATGTCCTGCGACACCACAGCGCTGGAGCGCAATGAAGAGTTCGGGCGACGTCAACGTATTACCGGCACACCCACCCTCATTTTTCAAGATGGTTACCGCGTCCCCGGGGCCACTACCGCAGACCGAATTGAGCGCCAGCTGGTGGCTTCCAGTTCTTCGCCGATCAAACGGTGAGGGATGTTTCACGAGAAAACGCCGGGCCGCTCCCAAGTTTTCTCGTCCCCCACGCAGGACTGACGAAGTTCCCCGTTTTAGCCTGGCAGACACCGAGAACCTACAATTTCTATTCCCCCGTTTGCTGTGATCCTCTTGCACGAAGGTTGTACTCATGAGCGCTGAACCCCCCGCCGCATCGTCCTTGGCCCACATCGCTCCGCGCGACAAGGCAGAAATTCTGGCCGAGGCTTTGCCCTATATCCGCAAGTTTCACGGCAAAACCATCGTCATCAAATACGGCGGCAACGCCATGACAGATCCCGCCTTGCAGCAAGACTTTGCCGAAGATGTCGTGTTGCTCAAGCTGGTGGGCATGAACCCGGTGGTGGTGCACGGCGGTGGCCCTCAAATTGACGAAGCGCTGGCCAAGGTGGGTAAAAAAGGCACCTTCATTCAGGGCATGCGTGTCACCGACGAAGAAACCATGGAAGTGGTCGAGTGGGTGCTCGCAGGCCAAGTACAGCAAGACATCGTGGGATTGATCAACGTCGCTGGCGGCAAAGCGGTTGGGTTGACGGGACGTGACGGCGGTTTGATTCGCGCCCGCAAGCTCAAGATGATGGACAAAAACGACCCCAGCAAAGAGCACGATGTCGGCCAGGTGGGTGAGATCGAGTCCATCGACCCCTCCGTGGTCAAGGCCTTGCAAGACGACCAGTTCATCCCCGTCATCTCGCCCTTGGGCTTTGGTGCGGACAACGAAAACTACAACATCAACGCCGATGTGGTCGCTGGCAAGCTCGCCGAAGTACTCAAGGCTGAAAAGCTCATGATGCTCACCAATACGCCGGGTGTGCTCGACAAAAGCGGCAAGCTGCTCACCAACTTAACGGCGCGCGAAATTGACGACCTGTTTGCCGACGGCACCATCAGCGGCGGCATGCTGCCCAAAATCGCCTCGGCCTTGGATGCGGCAAAAAATGGCGTGAACACCGTGCACATCATTGATGGACGTGTCCCGCACGCCATGCTGCTGGAGGTGCTGACCGAGCAGGCCTATGGCACGATGATCCGGTCGCATTGACTGGCGCGCCAATTTCATGGCGTACGAGAACTTCACTTCTCATCACATCAAAACAGCGGCGGCTGATATCTTTTTGCGCGTGGGTGGCTTCGGGGAACCCCTGCTCTTGTTGCATGGGTACCCGCAGACTCATTTCGCCTGGCATTTGGTCGCGCCGGAATTGGCCAAGCACTATCAACTGGTTATCCCCGATCTTCGTGGATATGGGGAAAGTCAGGGGCCCAAATCGGATTCGACCCACCTCGCCTATTCGAAGCGTGCAATGGCTCAAGACGCGTTGGACGTGATGCAGACACTCGGGCATTCGTCGTTCCATGTCGTCGGACACGATCGCGGTGGGCGCGTCGCTTACCGGCTTGCCTTGGATGCGCCAAGCGCGGTCAGGACCCTTTCAGTGGTCGACATCATCCCCACCCTGGAAGCCGTTGAAAGAGTCAATGCCCAGAATGCTCTGAAGATGTACCACTGGTTCTTGTTGGCGCAACCTTCGCCCATTCCAGAAGAACTGATTCTGCAGAATTCAGAGCCGTACATACGCCGGTTCATTGAGTCCTGGCTGGGTCGGACTGGAGCGATATCCAGCCAAGCGATGGCGACCTACACACAAAGCTTTTCCAACCCGCAAGTGGTGCATGCCGCGTGTGAGGATTACCGCGCCGGTTTGACATCGGACTGTGCACACGATGAGGTTGATCGACAGGCGGGCCGACGAATCGATTGCCCGACCCTGGTGCTATGGGGTGAGCAGTATGGCGGTGACAAGGCCCGGGATCCACTACCAATCTGGCAATCGTGGGCGCGCGATGTGCGCACGCAAGCGTTGCCGTGTGGGCATTTCCCCGCAGAAGAAGTGCCGTCACAGTTTGTTGAGGCACTGCTGATCTTCTTGCGCGAGTTCGAGCTTGGTGCCAACGTTGACCCGTCGAATATGAGTCGCACAGCGCAGTGATGAACTCATCTGAAATGAAAAAGATGAGGGTATGAAGTCTCTGGGCCGTGCGGGCGGGGGGCGACGAAGCGACCCCACCGCAGAGCGTATTCGCCCGCACCCCCGACGGGTGCACCGCACCGGCTCCCGGTTGACTTGGTTGTTTGACCTCGACAACACCCTGCACGACGCGAGCCATGCCGCCTTCGGTCCCACCAACCAGGCGATGACGGACTACATCGTCCAGCACCTGAATTTGTCGCATGAGGCTGCCAGCAGCCTGCGCCAGCACTATTGGGACCGCTACGGAGCCACCTTGCTGGGGTTGGTGCGCCATCATGGAGTCAGCGCTGCCCATTTTTTGCACCACACCCATCTGCTGCCAGGGCTGGAAGCAAGGCTGCGGACCAGCAGCCATGACAGAGTGGCCTTGAAGCGCTTGCCTGGTCGCAAGATCTTGCTGACCAATGCACCGCGTGCCTACGCCCTGCGGGTGTTGGCGGCACTGCGGATGACCCGCTGCTTTGACGCGGTGATCAGCATTGAGGACATGCACATTTTTGGCGTGTTGCGCCCCAAGCCCGACGCCCGCCTTTTCCGACGTTTGGCGGTTTGCCTCAAAACGCCCGCCCACCGATGCGTGTTGGTGGAGGACACCCTGGCCCATCAAAAGGGTGCCCGCAAGGTGGGTATGCAGACCGCTTGGATGCTGCGTTACCAGCCAAACGCCCCCAGCGTGAATAACGCAACAAAATCGACGCGAGTTAGTGTTCACCCTTGCGCCAAGCCTTCCTACGTGTGTGCCAGAATCAAACAGATACAAACTCTGCACCGCGCTTGGGGTCCTTTGCGATGAATTCAGGTCCAGAACACATGCCCGAAGACGACGCCACAGACGAGGCCGAAGCGGTTGCGACCGAGGCCGCCACTCCGGTGCGCAAGCGTCCCAAACCCGGCGAGCGCAGGGTGCAAATTCTGCAAACCCTGGCCGCCATGCTGGAACAGCCCGGGGGTGAGCGTGTCACTACGGCGGCACTGGCGGCACGTTTGCAGGTGAGCGAAGCGGCCCTGTACCGGCACTTCGCCAGCAAGGCGCAAATGTTTGAAGGTTTGATCGATTTCATCGAACAAAGTGTTTTCACCCTCATCAACCAAATCAACGAACGCGAAACCGATGGCCGCACCCAGGCCCACAAGGCCGTTCAGGTGCTGCTGCAATTTGGCGAGAAAAACCCCGGCATGACCCGCGTCATGGTGGGCGATGCTTTGGTGTTTGAGAATGAGCGTTTGCTCACCCGCATGAGCCAATTCTTTGACCGCATTGAGTCTCAGCTCAAACAAAGCCTGCGTCTGGCGTTTGACAGCGCGGGCTCCAGCTCCCCCACGGTCGAAGCCCAACTTCGTTCCTCGGCCTTGACGGCCTTGGCCGTGGGGCGTTTGCACCGCTACGCGCGTTCAGGTTTCAAACGTGCGCCGACCGAGCATTTGGACGCAACGCTGAAGTTGTTGCTGGCGTGATTCTCCGCTGACTGTGGGTGGGCAACAGGTTTGCCACTGCCCCTAAACTTGCGCGTATGACTGATTTTGACCGTTTGATCGCACGCGCTGAGAGCGTGTTGCTTCGCCTTGAGGCTGTGTTGCCCCACGCTTTGCAAGCCCCAGATTGGCAAGCCTCTATCGCCTTTCGCTATCGCAAAAGAGGGGGCTCAGGTTTTCTGCAGCCCGTCCGGCATGTGGCGACCATAGCCCTTGACGACCTCCAGGAGGTCGACGGCCAAAAGCAGCGGCTGCTGGCCAACACCGCCCAGTTTGTATTCAAACAGCCCGCCAACAATGTGCTGCTGACCGGGGCGCGAGGCACTGGGAAAAGTTCGCTCATCAAAGCGTGTTTGAACGAATACGCACCACAAGGTTTGCGTCTCATCGAAGTGGATAAAACCGACCTGGTGGATTTGCCCGACATCGTTGACCTCGTGGCCGAGAGACCCGAGCGTTTTATCGTGTTTTGTGATGACCTGAGTTTCGACGAGGGCGAGCCCGGCTACAAAGCACTGAAGTCCATCTTGGACGGTTCGATTTCGCAAGCCTCGGACAACGTTCTGATCTATGCCACCAGCAACCGCCGCCATTTGTTGCCGGAGTACATGAAAGAAAACCTCAGCTACCAACACCGGGAGGATGGCGAAGTGCACCCGGGTGAAGTGGTGGAGGAAAAAATCTCCCTGTCGGAGCGGTTTGGTTTGTGGCTGAGTTTTTATCCTTTCACCCAAGAGGAATACCTGGCAATCGTGGCGCAGTGGTTGCGCAACTTGGGTGTTTCTGAGGACGCGATTGCCGCTGCCCGCCAAGAAAGTTTGGTCTGGGCGCTGGAGCGTGGGTCGCGCTCAGGTCGCGTGGCTTTTCAGTTTGCCAAGGACTACGCTGGCAGGCATGCCGCATGACAACCCAGCCTGAGCGCACGCCAGTGGAGGTCGCGGTGGGCGTGTTGGTCGACAGCACGGGCCAGTTTTTGCTTACCTCCCGCCCCGAAGGCAAGGTGTACGCCGGATATTGGGAGTTTCCGGGCGGCAAACTCGAGGCGGGAGAAACGGTGGAACAAGCCCTGCGCCGGGAGTTGCAGGAAGAGTTGGGCATCACCATTGCCGCTGCTGCTCCGTGGAAAGTGGAAGTGATGGACTATCCCCACGCGCGCGTTCGGCTGCACTTTTGCAAAGTATTTGAGTGGTCGGGTGAACTGCAAATGCGAGAACAACAAAGCATGGCCTGGCAACAACTTCCTGTCGAGGTTACCCCCGTGCTGCCAGGCACGGTGCCAGTGCTGCAATGGTTTGCCCAAGAGCAAGGTTTTGTTGGGGCAACCCATCAGGCCTGATTGCTACACTGCCGCCATGAACTGGCTTGACGAAGTGAAATGGGACGCGCAAGGCCTGGTGCCAGTGATCGCGCAAGAGCTTGGCAGCAACGACGTGCTGATGTTCGCCTTCATGAACCGCGAGGCGCTGCTGGAAACCGCCAAACGTGGTGAAGCGGTGTATTTCAGTCGATCGCGGCAGCGTTTGTGGCACAAGGGCGAGGAGTCCGGGCACATCCAGACCGTGCACGAGATTCGCCTGGACTGCGACAACGATGTGGTCTTGCTCAAGGTCACGCAGCAGGGTCACGAGCCTGGCATTGCCTGCCACACGGGCCGCCACAGCTGTTTTTTTCAGCTTTACAAAGACGGCGCATGGAAAACAGTGGAGCCGGTTTTGAAAGACCCCGAGCGAATTTACAAGTGATAGAGCGATAAGCGAAACCGCCACATGAAGCCGTCAATCACCTCGCAAGACATCCTGGAACACCTGGCCGCTGTCATTGAGCAGCGAAAACTGGGCGACCCCGAAAAAAGTTATGTGGCCCGCTTGTTTCACAAGGGCCTTGATGCCATTTTGAAAAAAGTGGGCGAAGAAGCCACTGAAACAGTGATGGCCGCCAAAGATGGCGACAAGCAAAAAATCGTCTACGAAGTGGCGGATCTGTGGTTTCACAGCATGATTGCGCTGTCGCACTTTGGTTTGAAACCCGCCGATGTGCTGGCCGAACTGCAGCGGCGAGAAGGGCTGTCGGGCTTGGAAGAGTTTGCGGCACGAAAAATGCAAGACCGGGAAACCAGCGGCGATTGAGCCGTTCTGAAAAAAGGCCCCAACCATGAATGACGTGATTGACCTGGACGAACGCAGCCGCTCGCTCAAAACCGCGGGCCATATCAGCTACTTGCTTCACACCATTGTGGCGGTAGGTGCTGTGCTGCCTGGCGTGCAGGCCAGCGTTGTGCTGCTGATCGTCGCCTTTGTCATTGATTTGGTGAAAAAGGACGATGCACAAGGAACGTGGCAGGAGTCGCACTTTCGCTGGAGGATCCGGACTGTGCTGTGGGCGGGGGGGCTGTACTTGGTGACATCGCCCCTGTGGCTGTTGTTGTTCTTGCCGGGCTGGATCGCCTGGGTTGTGATTTCCATTTGGTTTCTCTACCGCGTGATTCGCGGTTGGGCCAATCTCAATGCCAACGCCCCGATGCCGCAGTAAGCTGTCGATTTGAATACTTCTCTCTCGCCCATGATTCACGACCCGAACTGTATTTTTTGCAAGATCGTTGCCGGGAAAATTCCCTCGCGCAAGGTCTACGAAGACGAAGACTTGCTCGCCTTTCACGACATCAACCCGTGGGCGCCGGTGCATTTTTTGATCATTCCCAAGGAACACATCGCCAGCCTGTCTGACGTGGGAACGCAGCATCAGTCCTTGCTCGGTCGCATGCTGGTTTTGGCTAAAGACCTGGCCGTGGCGCAAGGGGCTGGCAACGGTTTCCGCACTCAAATCAACACCGGCCCTGATGGCGGCCAAGAAGTGGGACATTTGCATATGCATGTCATCGGTGGCCCACGGCCTTGGGCCAAAGGGTGATCCTTGCCCGAAGTGGGTGAATAGCCACCAGGCCGTTTCACACCACTGCCCTAGAATCTTTCTATTGTTTTCACAGGAGACACCTCATGGGCTCATTCAGCATTTGGCATTGGTTGATCGTTTTGTTGGTGGTCATTTTGATATTTGGCACCAAAAAACTCAGAAATATGGGCTCTGACCTCGGAGGCGCCGTCAAGGGATTCAAAGACGGCATGAAGGATGGCAGCACTTCTGCTGACACGCCGGCGCAGCAAGTGGGCACCAACAAAACCGCTGATGCCAACACGGTCGACGTTGAAGCCAAAACAAAGTTGTGACATGGCTGAGCCGCTCAGCGCCGCATGATTGACTTTGGTTTTGACAAGCTTGCTTTGATCGGCGCCGTGGCGTTGATCGTGATCGGCCCTGAGCGTTTGCCGCGTGTGGCCCGCACCGTCGGCCATTTGCTGGGCAAAGCGCAGCGCTATGTGTCTGATGTGAAGGCCGAAGTCAGCCGCTCCATTGATCTGGAAGAGCTCAAAAAAGCCAAAGGCCAGTTTGAAGACGCGGCGCGTGGCATGCAGGAGAGTGTCTCCAAAGAGATCCACGACGTCTCGGAGAACCTGTCCACGGCTTGGAACGATCCTGCGTCTGACAACGCCGCGATGGACGGTTTTCGCCCGAATTCTTATTACCACAAGCCCAAAAAGAAGAACTGGCGCCTCAAACGTTCGGCCATGCCCCAGTGGTACAAACAGCGCCATGGTGTGCGCGGCAAGGCGCAGTCGGGTGCTGCCCGTGTGGCCCGTTTTCGGCCACCACGTCCGCAGGCCTAATTCATGAATAAAAACGATTCCGGACCCGACGAACTTGCGGGCACAGAGCAACCCTTTGTCACCCATCTGGTGGAATTGCGAGATCGCTTGATTCGCGCGGCGTTGGCTATTTTGGTGTGTTTTGTCCTGCTGGCGATTTGGCCCTCACCAGGTGTGCTCTATGACTGGCTGGCTGCGCCTTTGGTGGCCCATTTGCCTGAAGGCGCGACCTTGATCGCCACCAACCCCATCTCGCCATTCATGGTCCCGATCAAGGTCACCTTGATGGCGGCCTTCATGTTGGCTCTGCCTTGGGTGCTGTACCAGTTGTGGGCTTTCGTGGCCCCTGGGCTCTACAACCATGAGAAAAAACTGGTGCTGCCTTTGGTTTTTTCCAGCACCTTCTTGTTTTTAGCCGGCGTCGCGTTTTGTTATTTCTTCGTCTTTGGGCAGGTGTTCAAGTTCATTCAAAGTTTCGCGCCCAAAAGCATCACGGCCGCGCCAGACATTGAGGCCTACTTGAGCTTTGTGCTCTCCATGTTCATCGCTTTCGGCGCGGCTTTTGAAGTGCCTGTGGTGGTCATGGTGCTGGCCCGCATGGGCATCGTGTCCATTCAAAAGCTCAAAGACTTTCGCGCTTACTTCATCGTCCTGGCTTTCATCATTGCCGCGGTGCTCACGCCGCCCGACGTGGTGTCCCAACTGGCCCTGGCCATTCCCATGTGTTTGCTCTACGAGGTCGGGATTTGGGCGGCCAAGGTGTTTGTGAAACATACGCAGGCACCGGTCGCCCCACCAGAAGCGGACGAGGCATCGAAGGGTTCAACTTGATGCGGTTGATGGGTTGATTGATCAGCGCTGTCGATTCGTCGGCGCTTTGGGCCTTTGCGCCACAGTGATCTTGATCAACAGCTTCTCTTCCCTTCGCTGCACCGCAAAGCTGGCCTCGGTTTGAGGTTTGATCGCTGCCACGGCGGCCAACAGTTGGGCGGTGTTGGCTACTTTCATGTCGGCCACCTGGGTGACTACATCACCGGGGCGCAGCCCCGCGTTGCCTGCTGGCCCGTTTTGCAGCACGCCGGTGATGAGCACGCCTTGTTTGACCGGCAGGTTGAAGCTTTGCGCAATTTCGGGCGTCAGATCTCGCGGTTCCACACCGATCCAGCCGCGTTTGACCGAGCCATCGGCTATCAAACTTTCCATCACCTGTTTGGCGGTGTTCACCGGAATGGCAAAACCAATGCCCAAATTGCCACCGCTGCGTGAATAGATGGCGGTATTGATGCCGATGAGCAGACCGCGCTCGTCGACCAAAGCACCTCCAGAATTCCCAGGGTTGATGGCCGCGTCGGTTTGAATGAAGTTCTCAAAGGTATTGATGCCGAGTTGGTTGCGACCCAGTGCGCTGACAATGCCTGAGGTCACGGTTTGGCCCACACCAAAGGGGTTGCCGATGGCCAGCACCGCGTCACCCACCGCCAGTTGCTCGGTGTTGCCAAGGGTGATGGTGGGAAGGTCAGGCAGCTCCATTTTCAGAACCGCTAGGTCGGTGTCGGGGTCGGTGCCCACGACTTTGGCGTTGGCCCGGCGGCCATCGAGCAGCGTCACTTCGATGTCATCCGCACCTTCAATCACATGGTTGTTGGTGAGTACAAATCCGTCTTTGGAGACGATCACGCCCGAGCCCAAACCCGCTTGGGGCTGTTGCTGAGGCATGCGGTTTCCAAAGAAGAATTGAAACCAAGGATCGCCTTCTTGCGGTGAGCGTGCCGCAGTTTTACTCGTGCTGACGCTGACCACGGCAGGCGAAGCCAGCTGTGCGGCAGCGCGAAAACCCGTGGTCCCAGATGAAGAAGCTGCCGGCAACTGTGGGACCGTAGCCACGTTGACGGTGGTGGTGTTCAATGGCGAACGCTGCAACCATTCGGGCTTGAGCGTGGTCACCACAAACAGCAGGCCCAAGGCCACGGTGACGGCTTGCGTGAAAATCAACCAAACTTTGCGCATAAAGGACTCTGGCAATGGTGAACCGACAAAACTTAGAGCGTTACCTGCAGCAGCTGTTGTCGGTGGAGTTGTTCAAAGATTATGGGCCGAACGGTTTGCAAGTTGAGGGCAAAACCGAGGTTCACAAGGTGGTCAGCGGTGTGACGGCCAGTTTGGCCCTGATTGACGCGGCCATCGCGGAAGGCGCCGACGCCATCTTGGTTCACCACGGCCTCTTTTGGCGCGGCCATGACGGCCGGGTCACCGGATGGATGAAAAAGCGCTTGTCCAAGTTGCTGGCGCACGACATCAATTTGCTGGCCTACCACCTGCCGCTGGACGCCCACCCCCAATGGGGCAACAACGCCCAGCTGGGTCTGAAACTGGGTTGGACGGCGAGCAGCCGCTTTGGAGAACAACAGTTGGGCTGCTTAGCCACTTTGCCTTCAGCGACGGGTCTTGCGCAGTTGACCGCACAGGTTGAGAAAATCTTGCGACATGGGGTGGTGGCGGTACCTGGCGATGGACGACCGGTGCACCAAGTGGCCTGGTGCACCGGTGGTGCACAGAGCTATTTTGAAGCCGCCATCGCCGCGGGTGCCGATGTGTTCTTGACCGGTGAAATCTCAGAACCCCAAGCGCACTACGCCAGGGAATCGGGCGTGGCGTATTTGGCTTGCGGCCACCATGCGAGCGAACGTTATGGTGCGCAGGCCCTCGGTGAACACCTCGCGGCACAGTTTGGCCTGCAGCATGTGTTCATCGACATCGACAACCCGGCATGAACTTTCTATGAACAAACCCATTGTGTTCACCTCGGGTGATCCTGTTGGCATCGGGCCCGAAACGATTGCGCGGTTGTTCGCCTCTGGCTCGCCAGAGCTGGACGGTTGTTTGGTGGTGGGCGACGTCGGGGTGATGCGCCGAGCCGCGTCTTTTTTGAACAGCGCAGTACCACTTCCTGTGGCCCAGATCACCTCGATATCCGAGCTGGCGCAGGTGCCACCGCGCTGTATCCCGGTATTGCAGGCCGAGGGCCTGCCGCCAGATTTGGCGGGCTTACCCATGGGCGTCGTGGACGCCAGGGCAGGTCGAGCGGCAGTCGCTTGTATCGAACAAGCCGTGGCGCTCGCCCTGCGAGGCGAGGTGGCGGCAGTGGTCACCGCGCCCATACACAAAGAGGCCTTGGCGGCGGGGGGCAGTCCCTACCCTGGGCACACTGAAATGTTGCAGGCCTTGTCCGCACAGGGCGGCATAACACCGCCGGTTCGCATGATGCTGGCCAACGACGAGTTGCGTGTGGTGCTCGTCACCATCCACATGTCGTTGCGCAAGGCGATTGATGCCGTCACCTTCGACGCCGTTTTGCAAACCCTGCGCATCACGCATGACAGTGCCGCGGCCTGGGGTCAGCTCAAACCGCGTATCGCCGTGGCAGGCCTGAACCCCCATGCCGGTGAAGGTGGACTATTTGGCGACGAAGAGCAACGAATCATTGCCCCTGCGATCCAGGCCGCGCGCGACCTGGGCATCGATGCCCATGGGCCGTTTGCACCCGACACCATCTTCATGCGAGCCCGCCGCCGCGAGGATCAGGCGGGCGAGTTCGATGTGGTCCTGGCCATGACCCACGACCATGGCCTGATACCCGTGAAGTACCTGGGCGTAGAACAAGGGGTCAACGTCACCTTGGGGCTTCCGTTCGTCCGGACCAGCCCAGACCACGGCACGGCGTTTGACATTGCCGGACTGGGGCTTGCCGACGCAAGCAGCTTGTTGGCCGCGCTGCGCATGGCGCGTCGACTGGGCCTCGATCCCCCAAAAAACTGAAAACTCAGTGTTTGGTCAACAAAGCTTTGGGCGTTGACTTGAGCGCGGCCAACTGAGCCCGCGCCCGCGCAGTGGCGCGTTCCATCAAGTAGGTGCTTTCAACCGCACGCATGCGACCGCTTTCGCACATGCGGGACAACATTCGAGCGGTGAGCGACACGGTTTGCTGGTGTTTGCGGCCGTGGGTGAATACAAAGAAGCTGCGACCCGGGCTCACAAAACTCAAACGCACCTTTTGCCATTCGTCCTTGAGGTGCATTTGGTAAGCGAAACCGACCTTGATGTGGTCGATCAGCTGCGCACCTTGCGTGGGTTCGGCCGGGTCAGCGGTGTTGAGGTCGAGGTTGATGTCCACACCCAGGCCCAAGTCCAAATCAAGGGGCGCGTTGTCGGTGGCACTCAGCATGACGGCGCTGTTGGCCTCGGCCCCGCCTTTAGCCATGTGAGGAACGGGCTGAGTCACTCCGAGGTCATCGCTGAGGTCGATGTCCACCACTTCGCCTGCCCAATCGACAGCGCTTTCTTCCAGCAAACCGACGCTCTTGGCTTCTTCTGGCGTGAAGCGTTTTTCAATCTCGGCATCGGACAACGATGTGACTGCTTCGTGGCGTGGTCCGGAGTCTTGGCCGGGCATTGCAGCACTAAAAATCGCATCAAGCTGCTTCACGAGCAGGTTGTGGTCGAGCTCAGACAGTGCGGGCTGCTTGAGCGACTCCGAGTGCGCGGGCAGCAATTGCGCGAAAAACTGTTTCTGGGCGTCCTCAGGCCAACCAACCAAACGCAGACCCTCGTTCAGGTCTTTCATCAACGTGGGCAGCTGCATCAAGAACTTCTTACGCATGGGCAGCGAGCCCTTGGGCTGCACACTCATGACCAGATCGCGACCCACCAAACGCATGCGTTTGGCGATTTCTGAGTTGATGCCGTCGCGCCGGCTCGTCAGCACCAGGGCTTGGCTCCAAACCTGGGACAAAAAGTCGCGCAAGAAAGTGGGCAGTTGGATAGGGGTGAGAGCGGATTGCAGCTGCAGCATGTAACGCTGCTGAATGCGCAACTCCGACTCTTTGTTCTCCAGGAGCGCAGCAGCCGAATTGTTGGCTTGCACGTCGTCATGGGTGAGCTGGGCCACAAAGGCCTCCAACTCATTGAGTTTGGTCGCGTACAAATCGACCTGGTCAAAGTCACCTTCGACCAGCTCTTGCACCAATTCGCGCACCCTGGCCAAGAATTTCTTGCCGGGTCCGTCGTCAAATTCTTCGTACGCACAGGCCATTGAGGCCATCTTGTTGACGAAACGGCGTACGGGATGCTTGCGTGACGAGAAGAAGGTCGGGTCGGCCAACGCCACACGCAAGACCGGCAATTGCAGGCGTGCAATTTGCCGCGCCATTTGAGGGGGCACGCGGTTGTCCGACAAAATTTGGTCAAACAGGCTGCCCACCACGTCGATCACCATGTGATCGAGCGCACCGCTAGAGGCTTGCCGCAGCTCCTCTCGGTGGGCACGTATCAAGTTGACAGCCATCAGTCCGGTGAGGCCATCGCCGTAACCTGCTGCCCCAGCGGCACCTCGGTCAGCGCCCAATGCGCCGAGCGCAGTGGCTGAAAGCATGTCACCCATATTGGTGTCGGGCGGCAAACGTCGAGCACCACTGTCGTCCAATATGCCTGGCCGGCTGGACAGTGCGGTGAGTCGGCGCAGCAGTGCCATCAACTGAGCGTCACCACCAGCACTTGCTGCCGCACCACCGCTGCCGCCCGCCCCACCCCCACCACTGCGTCCTGAGCTCGCGCGACCAAGTCCGCCAACCCCCTTGCCCATGCCCGCGCCGTCTCGCCCGGAGTGCAATTCGCCGCCCGATGAAGACCCGAAGCCTGAGGACCCACCCCCCGTGGAAACGTGGTCGTCCCGCAGAGGCGCATAAGCGGAATTCAGCCCTGGCAAATGGTGGCCCGGACCGTCGACCGCCTTGACGCTGAGTCCCAGTGGTTTGACGCCACGGTTTTTGAGATCGGTCAGGATTTTCTTGTATGAGGCGGGCATCAGCTGCGCCAGGGCGAGTCCGAACTCGCGGTGCAGCAGTTTGCGCACATCAGGTTCTGTGCTGATGGCTTGCACGCCCTTGTAAATAGCCGCACCAACAGCAGACCCCCGCACGGGATTGCGATCTTCATCGGCCCGAGACAGGCCCATGAGTGAGGCCATATAGGCCGCCATCTCCCGAAGTTCCCATTCGCTGGCGTGCGAGATTTGCTGCCCCAAACGGTCGGCAAACATGCGCTCTTCCACCTCGTTGTCGTCGACCAGGCTCAGCGACTGCCAGTCCGTCATCGCCAATGTTCGTTTCTCTCCAGTGCGTGGAGCGAGTTCGTGCAAGGTGCTTTCGGTCAGGCTATCAGCCACTACTGCGAGAAACCTATCCGGTTGCTGTTTGAGGTCTTGGCTGGCCTTAAAAAGCATGTCTCGTTCTGTGACCCGAGCCGTCGTAGAGGCCTGTGCGGCCATGGCCTGCGCAACTCGCTCCGCGGCGGCAGCAGCAGCAGCGCGCACGTAATCCAGCGAGGCCTCCAAGGCAGCGGGTAATCGGGAGTCGGGTGCCTTCATGTACGGGGAAAGTTCATTGCGCCAAAGTCAGACTTTCAAGTATGAGCCCAAAACGGCATTTGTGGGGATGGGTCAGTCGCAAACGAACGACGGCCCCTGCAGGGGCCGTCGTTGTGTTGGGCGAGTTTATTTCTTGAGTGAATCGCGGATTTGGCGCAACAAGACCACGTCCTCTGGAGGCTCAGCGGGCGCGGCAGGGGCTTCCTTCTTCATTCGGTTGATCTGCTTGACCATCAAGAAGATGATGAAAGCCAGGATGACAAAGTTGATCGAGACCGTCAAGAAATTGCCCCAGGCGAATACGTTCGCTACTTTCTGCGCTTCCACAAGGGAGGCTCCTGCTGGCACGGCGCCTGAGAGGACAAAGTACTTGTTCGCGAAGTCGATCTGCCCTCCGGCCATGAGGTTCACCAGCGGCATGATCACGTCTTTAACGATCGAGTCAACAATCTTGCCAAAAGCAGCCCCGATGATGACGCCGACCGCCAGGTCAACGACATTGCCCTTCATCGCAAATTCTTTGAAATCGGACATCATTCCCATGTGTTTCTCCTGTTGTGCATGCGGCCGCAGCGAGGTGCGGTCGTTACATATGGTTGCTCAATATTTTTTGTTGCCCGCTCCCAACCCTTGAGTTGGGTTTGGTCGGCGGCTGGCAGTATCGACCAGAATCTTCGCTTGTCAACCCGGGTTTGAAACCAGAAATCATCGCCTTTGCAGCCCTTTTCGCGCGTCTTGCCAGAGCAGGGTTGCAGCCTCCAGTACAATGCCGGGTTGCCCAAGATTCATTCTTCCCCGATGCAACATTCATTCCCGAGGCTTTTTGTATGAGTGACTCCAAAGTCGACAGTGGCAAACGCACCTGGTTGATTGCTTCCAGCTGTGCTGGCGTCGTAGGTGGTGCCGCAGTTGCGGTTCCGTTTGTCAGCACCTTCCAGCCTTCTGAGCGTGCCCGCGCGGCCGGTGCCCCCGTGGAAGTGGACATCAGCAGTCTGCGTCCAGGCGAAAAGCTCACCGTGGAATGGCGCGGAAAACCTGTTTGGATCATCAAGCGCACACCCGAGCAAGTTGCTGCCTTATCCAAAATGGATGGGCAACTGGCTGATCCAAAATCAGAACGTAAACCCGACGAGTTGACCCCGGAATACGCACGTAACCCACACCGCAGCCGCAAGCCCGAGCTGATGGTGGCTGTTGGAATTTGCACCCACCTGGGTTGCTCGCCCTCAGACAAATTCACCCCTGGACCGCAGCCGTCGCTACCCGACGACTGGACTGGGGGTTTCCTGTGCGCTTGCCACGGATCCACCTTTGATTTGGCGGGCCGCGTCTACAAGAACAAGCCCGCACCTGACAACTTGGAAGTGCCCCCGCATGTTTACTTGTCCGACACCACCTTGCTCATCGGTGAAGACAAGAAGGCCTAATCGCCTGGCAGGTCCGTTAAAACAAGAAATCTCCAGAAGCAGCAGTACGTTCAGGAAATCAAACCATGGCTGAATTCAAAATCGCGCCCGCCAGTGCCACGCCAGCAGAAAAGCTGCTGACTTGGGTGGACAACCGGTTCCCGGCGAGCAAGCTCTATAAAGAACACCTCTCCGAGTACTACGCGCCGAAGAACTTTAATTTCTGGTACTTCTTTGGTTCTTTGGCTTTGTTGGTCTTGGTGCTGCAAATCGTCACCGGCATTTTCTTGACCATGCACTACAAGCCCGACGCAGCTTATGCCTTCGCGTCGGTCGAGTACATCATGCGCGATGTACCCTGGGGTTGGCTCGTGCGTTACATGCACTCCACTGGCGCCAGTGCTTTCTTCGTCGTGGTCTACCTGCACATGTTCCGCGGTCTGCTCTACGGCAGCTACCGCAAGCCGCGCGAGTTGGTCTGGATTTTTGGTTGCGCCATCTTTTTGTGCCTGATGGCCGAGGCCTTCATGGGTTATCTGTTGCCTTGGGGTCAAATGAGCTACTGGGGTGCGCAGGTCATCATCAACTTGTTTGCAGCCATTCCTTTGGTGGGCCCTGATCTGGCACTGCTGATCCGTGGCGACTATGTCGTGGGTGATGCCACGCTGAACCGTTTCTTCGCCTTCCACGTGATCGCCGTGCCCCTGGTGCTGCTGGGCCTGGTGGCGGCCCACATCATTGCGCTGCACGAAGTCGGCTCCAACAACCCCGATGGCGTGGAAATCAAAGCGAAAAAAGACGCCAGTGGCAAACCGTTGGATGGCATTCCTTTCCATCCTTACTACACCGTGCACGACATCCTGGGTGTCAGCGTGTTCTTGATGGCTTTCACCGCCATCATCTTCTTCGCGCCGGAGCTGGGAGGGTACTTCCTGGAGTACAACAACTTCATTCCAGCCGATCCGCTGAAAACACCGCTGCACATTGCGCCGGTTTGGTATTTCACGCCCTTCTATTCGATGCTTCGTGCAGTCACCAGCGAGATGATGTTGGTTCTGATTGCTTGCGTGGTACTCGGCGCTTTGTTGGGTGTGACCAAGGCGAAAATATCTGCCCTGCTCAAACTCATCATCGTCGGTGGCGCTGTCGCGGTGTCGGTCATGATGTGGAACATTGACGCCAAGTTCTGGGGCGTGGTGGTCATGGGTGGTGCCGTCATCATCTTGTTCTTCCTGCCCTGGTTGGACCACAGCCCTGCCAAGTCGATTCGTTACCGTCCGGGCGGGCACAAGATCATGTACGGTATTTTTGTGATTAACTTCTTCATTTTGGGTTACCTCGGTGTGTTGCCACCTGATCCGGTGGGTGAACGGGTTTCCCAAGTCGGCACCCTGTTTTACTTCGGCTTTTTCTTGCTGATGCCTTGGTGGAGCAAGCTGGGCGAATTCAAGCCCGTGCCCGACCGCGTCACTTTCGAAGCGCACTGACCCACAGGCAAGCACGGGACTTCCTCAATATGAAAAAAATTATTCTTTCTCTGCTGGCTTCTTGGGGCTTTGCGGCGACGGCTTTGGCTGCTGGCGGCGGCGTCGCCTGGGATGCTTTCCCCAAAGAAAAAATGACCGATGTCGCCGCATTGCAAAACGGTGCCAAGGTATTTGCCAACTACTGCTTGAACTGCCATGCGGCCTCGTTCATGCGTTACAACCGTCTGCGTGACATTGGCCTGACCGAAGCGCAAATCAAAGCCAACCTCATGTTCGCCACAGAAAAAGTGGGCGACACCATGAAGGTTGCCTTGGATCCCAAGCAGGCCAAAGAGTGGTTTGGCGGCCTGCCGCCAGATTTAACGCTGGTGGCTCGTTCACGTTCGTCCGCCGCTCAAGGCGCTGGTGCAGACTACCTCTACACCTATATGCGCACCTATTACCGCGACGAAACCAAACCCACGGGCTGGAATAACCTGGCCTTTCCCAATGTGGGCATGCCTCATGTGCTTTGGGAGCTGCAAGGCCAGCGCGTCGCCAAGTTTGTCGATGAAAAAGATGCGCACAACCCCTCCAAAGTGGTTCATCGTTTCGCTGGTTTTGAGCAGGTCACGCCAGGCACGATGACGCCTCTTCAGTACGACGAAACCATCGGTGATTTGGTGGCCTTTTTGCAGTGGATGGCTGAGCCCGTTCGCAGCCAACGCACCCAATTGGGTGTTTGGGTGCTGCTCTTCCTGGGCGTGTTCACCGTGATCGCCTGGCGTTTGAATGCCGCCTTCTGGAAGGACATCAAGTAATCGTTCTAAGCCACAAGTGCCCTAGAGGTTCTTGTGGCGCAGTGCGCAGTGGGGGGCCTAGATGGCAGCCCACTGCGTTTTAGTTTTTTGATTCTTTATTTGTTTGATAACGGGAGCGCTCCGCCATGATGGTGCTTTATTCTGGAACCACCTGTCCTTACTCGCACCGTTGCCGGTTCGTTTTGTTCGAAAAGGGCATGGACTTTGAAATCCGCGATGTGGACTTGTTCGCCAAGCCCGAAGACATTGCGCTGATGAACCCCTACAACGAGGTGCCTATCCTCGTTGAGCGCGACTTGATTCTGTACGAGTCCCACATCATCAACGAGTACATCGACGAGCGTTTCCCTCATCCCCAGCTAATGCCTGGCGACCCCGTGGCCCGTGCCCGTGTGCGTTTGTTCTTGCTCAACTTCGAGAAAGAATTGTTCGCCCATGTGAATGTGCTCGAAGCCCGCGGCCAGAAGCCCAACGACAAACAATTGGAAAAAGCGCGCGCGCAAATTCGTGACCGCCTCACCCAACTGGCGCCCATCTTCCTGAAGAACAAGTTCATGCTGGGCGACGACTTCTCCATGCTGGACGTGGCCATTGCGCCCCTGTTGTGGCGCTTGGATTACTACGGCATCGACATGTCGAAAAACGCTGTTCCGCTGCTCAAATACGCAGAGCGTATTTTCTCGCGTCCGGCCTATATTGAAGCGCTGACGCCTTCTGAGAAAGTGATGCGCAAGTAAAGCGCATGCACCGCACAGTCGCCCATGAACATTCCCTTGTCTCCCGCGTCGGGTAGCTCCACCAGGCCTTACTTGATTCGTGCTTTGCACGACTGGTGCACTGACAATGGTTTCACGCCCTATGTGGCCGTGTTCGTGGATGCCAGTGTTCAGGTGCCCAGCGAATATGTGAAGAACAACGAAATTGTGCTCAACGTAGGTTTTGAAGCCACCACGGGTTTGAAGCTGGGCAACGAGTTCATCGAGTTCAAGGCGCGTTTCGGAGGCACTTCACGTGACATTCAGGTGCCTATAGACCATGTGATTGCCATCTATGCCCGCGAAAACGGTCAAGGCATGGCTTTCCCTGTGCCGACGGACGCGAGTGCAGGGCTCTCCGGCAAGGAGGACGCATCGCAAAAGTCTGCCTCCGGCTTGCGTCTGGCGACTGCTGAACCCGCAGCCACGGATGAGGCCACGGGTGGAAACGATGTGCCGCCGGACACGCCACCACCATCTGGCCGCCCGTCGCTTAAACGTGTGAAGTAGTACAACAAGTAACAGTGCCGCGCCAGGCTAGAATGCGCGTCCAGTTTCAAATAGGCCCTTGTAGCTCAGTTGGTAGAGCAGCGGTTTTGTAAACCGAAGGTCGCGGGTTCGACTCCTGCCGAGGGCACCAGCTTCAGCCAGACGCAAAACAAAGGTGGCCTGCTGCAGGTAGTTTCAATTGTTACCGCACGCCTTGAACCTTGATGCGGATCAGGTTAGTCTGCCATCCCTGCTCGATCAAGGCCGCTTCCAGCCGCGGTTGCAGTTGTCGCAGCTTGGCAGCCACAGAAGCATTGGCGACCAGCAACGACCATCCTTCGTCGTCGACGGGGCCGGGCTTGACATGAGGTAGCAACAAAGGCGGCAAGAGTCGCTCAATCGCCGCAAAGCGGCTGTTGGAGTCGCTGAGCCGCTGGCGCAGCAGGGACAAAGGAGCGCTACGCTCCAAGGCCTGGGACAAGGCCACAGTGTTTGGGACAACCGGGGTGGGTTTGTTGTGGTTCACCCGCTGGAGTTTAACGATGCAAATTCTCATTACCCACGGCAGCCTGGCCAAGGCGCGTGTTTTGCACTTCAACCGCTGGCAAATGGTCGCAGCGTTCATCGCTTTGGTGCTGGTACTCATCGTCTTTTCGGGCACCGTCTACCACATGGTCTTCCTCAAAGCCGCCCGTGAAGGCTGGCCGGTGGTCAGCACCTTGGTGCGGTTGGTGGTCAAAGACGAGTTCGCACAGCGTGACCGCTTTATGCGGGAGAACTTGGATGCCATGGCCCAAAAGGTCGGCGAGATGCAAGCCAAAGTGGTCAAACTGGAAGCCATGGGCGAACGGGTGTCCGAGCTGGCGGGCGTCAAACCCACCGAACTACCCATTGCACCGAGCAAAGGTGAGCCGTTCAAAGCCAACGGCCAAGGCGGCCCATTTATCCCGGCCCATGGCGCTGGGATGGAGCAATTGAGCAACTGGGCCAGTGCTGTAGACGTCAGGGCGGATCAAAGTACCGATCTGTTTACCTTGATTGAGTCCCGGTTGTTCGAGCAAAAATTGGTCTCCCTCATGGTTCCCAACAGCCGTCCGGTTCATGGGCCTGTGGGCTCAGGATTCGGTTTTCGCACCGACCCTTTCTCGGGGCATGCTGCTTTGCACACGGGACTTGATTTCCCTGCGCCCGAGGGTACGCCCATCTATTCGGCGGCCGGAGGTGTGGTCATTGCCAGCGATTTTCACCCCGCTTATGGGCAAATGGTGGAGTTGGACCACAACAAGGGTTTGATCACCCGGTACGCCCATACGTCCAAGGTTTTCGTCAAGGCCGGCGACATCGTCAAACGTGGGCAGCTCATCGCCCATGTGGGAAGCACTGGGCGTTCTACTGGATCTCATTTGCATTTCGAGGTCTTGGTTGACGGGGTGCCGCAGGACCCCGCCAAGTTTCTGGCCAGCGGCGACCCGATCAGCCGATTGGCCATCTTGGCCAGCAAGCCAACCAACACCAAACCTTGATAACCATGCCCCGGACGCTGGGGCACAGAGCCAACCCCTGCCCAGGGTAAACTCGCAGGTTTTGGGTGGCTGCCACGGGCTTGTCTGTGGCGGTCACGTCCCCACATTCAATACTTAAGCGCTGCAGTTTTGCGGTGTGCACTTGTGCACCTCCAACCAGGTCTGATTGACTCGGACCGCTGCAGTGCTGGGCCCCAACCTTTCATTGCGCATGTTTCCCAAGCTTCTCACCCAGATTTTCGGTAGCCGCAACCAGCGCCTGCTCAAGCAGTACCGGCGTGTTGTGGAGCAGATCAACAAACTCGAGCCGCAATTCGAGTCACTGGACGACGCCGCGCTCAAAGCCAAGACACAGGCTTTCCGCGAGCGGTATGCCAACGGCGAGACACTGGACCAACTGTTGCCCGAAGCCTTTGCCGCCGTGCGCGAAGGCAGCAAACGTGCCCTCAAGATGCGCCACTTCGATGTGCAGCTCAAAGGCGGCATGACCCTGCACGACGGCAAGATCGCCGAAATGCGCACCGGCGAGGGCAAAACGCTGATGGCGACTTTGCCTGTGTACCTGAATGCGCTGACCAGCAAAGGCGTGCATCTGGTCACCGTGAACGACTACCTCGCTAAACGCGACGCCGAGTGGATGGGCCGGCTCTACAACTTCATGGGCCTGACGGTGGGTGTGAACCTGTCGCAAATGTCGAGAGAAGAAAAGCAAGCCGCCTACGCAGCCGACGTCACCTACGGCACCAACAACGAATTTGGTTTCGACTACCTGCGCGACAACATGGTTCAAGACGCTGCGGATCGTGTGCAGCGTCCTCTGTCTTATGCCATCGTTGACGAGGTGGACTCCATCCTGATTGACGAAGCCCGCACCCCACTCATCATCAGTGGCCAAGCTGAAGACCACACCGAGATGTATGTGCGCATCAATTCGGTGGTGCCGCATCTCAAGCGCCAAATTGGCGAAGCAGACCCCCGCACCGGAGAGGGAGTGATTGAGCCTGGCGATTTCACGGTCGAAGAGAAGTCGCATCAAGTCTTCCTGACCGAAGCAGGCCATGAGAACGCCGAACGTTTGCTCAGCGAAGCCAAGCTGTTGCCGGAAGGCGCGAGCCTTTACGACCCCGCCAACATTTCGCTGATGCACCATGTGTACGCTGCCCTGCGTGCCAAGCACCTTTACAACCGCGACCAGCACTATGTGGTGCAAAACGGTGAGGTCATCATCGTCGACGAGTTCACGGGTCGTTTGATGACGGGTCGCCGCTGGTCCGACGGTTTGCACCAAGCGGTGGAAGCCAAAGAAGGCGTACAGATTCAAAACGAGAACCAAACCCTCGCCTCCATCACCTTCCAAAACTATTTCCGCATGTACGGCAAGTTGTCGGGCATGACCGGCACGGCCGACACCGAGGCCTACGAATTCCAAGAAATTTATGGCTTGGAGACGGTGGTTATTCCACCCAACAAACCCACGGTGCGCAAGGACGAACTCGACCTCGTCTACAAAACTGACAAAGAAAAATACACCGCCGTCGTCGCCGACATCCGCGACTGCCACGAGCGTGGTCAGCCCGTGCTGGTGGGCACCACCTCGATTGAAAACTCCGAGTTGGTGGCCAAGCTGTTGGAAAAAGAGAAGCTTCCGCACCAAGTGCTGAACGCCAAGCAGCATGCGCGTGAGGCCGACATCATTGCCCAGGCGGGCCGCCCGGGTGTGATCACCATTGCCACCAACATGGCGGGCCGAGGCACCGACATTGTGCTGGGCGGCAATGTTGAAAACCAGATCAAAACGCTGGAGGCCAATGACGCACTCACCGAAGCAGACAGAGCGGCCGCAGCGCAAAAGCTGAAAGACGAGTGGCAAGGTTTGCATGACGCCGTGAAGGCCCAAGGCGGCCTGCGCATCATCGCCACAGAGCGCCACGAGTCGCGCCGCATCGACAACCAATTGCGTGGCCGCGCGGGTCGTCAAGGCGACCCGGGCTCCTCACGGTTTTACCTGTCGCTCGACGACTCCCTGATGCGCATCTTTGCGGGCGACCGCGTGCGCGCCATCATGGACAGGCTGAAAATGCCCGAGGGCGAAGCCATTGAAGCGGGCATCGTTACGCGCAGCATTGAAAGCGCCCAGCGCAAAGTGGAAGCACGCAACTTTGACGTGCGTAAGCAGCTGCTGGAATACGACGACGTCGCCAA
Organism: Burkholderiales bacterium; assembly: GCA_031431125.1. Classification (GTDB taxonomy): domain Bacteria; phylum Pseudomonadota; class Gammaproteobacteria; order Burkholderiales; family Burkholderiaceae_C; genus JANPCX01. The sequence goes on along the minus strand of JANPCX010000027.1, from coordinate 12,785 downwards.
CGACCAGCGCAAAGTCATTTACCAACAGCGCAACGAGATTCTGGAAGCCAAGGACTTGGCCGAACAAATCACTGGCCTGCGCGCCAGCACCATGGAAGATGTGGTGCGCACCTATGTGCCGCTGGAAAGCGTGGAAGAGCAGTGGGACTTGCCCGAGCTGGAAAAGGTCTTGCGCGACGAGTGGCAGTTGGAAGTCAACCTGCGTGAGCAGGTCCAGAAAAGCGACTCCATCACCGACGAAGACCTGACCGAACAGGTGGTCAAGGCCGCCCACAGCGCGTTCCAAGTCAAGGTCGACATGGTCGGTCAAGAGCAGTTCAATCCTTTCATGCGCATGATCTTGTTGCAGTCCATCGACACCCACTGGCGCGAGCACCTCTCGGCGCTGGACTACCTGCGTCAAGGCATCCACCTGCGCGGCTACGCACAGAAAAACCCCAAGCAGGAATACAAACGCGAGGCGTTTGAACTGTTCAAACAGTTGCTGGATCGCGTGAAGATGGAGGTCACTGGCACCTTGATGAAGGTGCGCGTGCAGTCCCAAGAAGAAGTGATGGCTGCCGCGCAGGCGATGGAAGAACGCGCTGAAACCATCAGCAACGTCACCTACACCCATCCAGCGGAAGACGGTTCGGTGGTTCAAGAAACTGACCCTCGCACCGTTGCCTCAGAGGTGCCCAAGGTCGGCCGCAACGATCCTTGTCCTTGCGGCAGCGGCAAAAAGTACAAACACTGCCACGGCCAGTTGGCGTGAACCTGAGCACCCTCTAAACTGAAAACCTGAAGAGCCCCGAGTGGGCTCTTCCCAATTTAACCCCTACACAGCGAGACCACCATGCCCGTCAACCTGACTGCACCTTTGCCCCAAGACCTCCTGCCCGTGCCCGGCGTCAAACTCGGCACCACCATGGCTGGTGTGCGCAAGGCCAACAAACGTGACTTGCTGGTAATGACGCTTGCACCGGGCAGCCAGGTGGCCGGTGTATTTACCCAAAACCGCTTCTGCGCAGCGCCCGTACAAATTTGCCGTCAACACCTGGCCGTCGATACCGCCAGCCGGGCCGTGGTCGTCAACACCGGCAACGCCAACGCGGGCACAGGGGAAGACGGCTTGGTGCGTGCCCGCGCCACCTGCGTTGCCTTGGCCCAGCACCTCGACATAACGCCCGAACAAGTGTTGCCGTTTTCCACCGGCGTCATCATGGAAACGCTGCCGAGCGACCGCATCATGGCGGGCCTACCCGCCGCCTTGGCCGACTTGCGTGAGAACAACTGGGCGCTTGCTGCCGAAGCCATCATGACCACCGACACCCTGCCCAAGGCGGTGTCGCGTCAAGTTCAAATTGGCGGGAAAACCGTGACCCTTACCGGCATCAGCAAAGGCGCCGGCATGATCCGCCCCAACATGGCCACCATGCTGGGTTTCATTGCCACCGATGTGGCCATCGATGCCGCCTTGCTGCAACCCTTGCTCAGTGAAGCCGCCAACCTCAGCTTCAACCGCATCACGATCGATGGTGACACCTCCACCAACGACTCTCTTTTGTTGATCGCCACCGGCGCGGCCAACAACGCCCCCATCACCTCTTTACATAGTGCCGACGGCCAAGCGCTGCGAGCCGCCTTGATAGCAGTCGCCCAAACCCTGGCCCAAGCCATCGTCCGCGACGGCGAAGGCGCTACCAAATTCATCGCAGTGAATGTGGTGGGTGGTGGCACGGAAAAAGAGTGTCAACAAGTGGCCTACGCCATTGCCCACTCCCCCTTGGTCAAAACCGCCTTCTTCGCCAGCGACCCCAACCTCGGCCGCATCTTGGCAGCGGTCGGGTATGCGGGCATCGCCGACCTCGACCAAACAAAAATCGACCTTCATTTGGACGATGTGCTTGTTGCCAAAAACGGTGGCCGCAACCCAAGCTACCGTGAAGAAGACGGCCAACGTGTCATGAAACAAAGTGAGATCACGGTGTGTGTGAACTTGAACCGCGGCGCGTTTGAAACCACAGTGTGGACGTGTGATTTCAGTTATGACTATGTGAAGATCAATGCGGACTATCGGAGTTGATGGGGTGGACCAACTTTAATGTACCTTTGGGTTAAATGCGGACTTATATTTTTTAGAGGAGCCTCGCGTGAGAAAAACAATTTTTGTATTTTTAATAATATTAAACCTAACTGGTTGTATGACCCCACTCTTGATGGATAAAACAAAGCCTCTGTCAGAGCGAGGGAGTGGCATTGTTTTTGCAACATTCGGCTACGACTCAACTAGGACTGAAGGTGCTTCCGTAAACCCCCTGACATCTCTGTGGCTTGAATTAAAAAATGTCGATGGAAGCGGGCGAAACGTGAGGATCAACACAAATGATGAGTTGGTGATGGCCGGTGGCTGGAGAATTTCAGAAATAACTAAAAAAGATAATGGTTACATTACTTTAATATCGGCAACTTCGTTACCAGAAGGTGATTACAACTTGTTATCTGTTTTGGTTGAGATTCCTTTGGCCGGTGCAACATACAGAACCTCCTTCCCGGAAAAGCAGGCATTCAGATTCTCGGTCAAGGAGGGAGTGGCCACATATCTTGGGCATTACAAATTCAATAATCAAGCCGGAAATAATATATTAGGCTATCCTGTTCCAAGTCGAATAGAAATGATCAGGCTAAATAATTTCATCAGCGACAAGGATTTTCTTGTTCATGTGCGGCCTGAAGCAGTGAAATTGAATTTCAAGAATTCTCTTGATAACCAAACGCAGAGTCCCTGATGATCCAAGAAGCGACTGGGGGTGGGCAGGCCGGAACGAGCGTTGGGGGCGCATCAATCTGTCCAGTTTCGTGTGACTCCCCTTGGCCCTGTCCGCCTTGGGCGGTATAGCCGATTACCTCGGCATCCGTTTTTGACTACGATGCGACCCCGCTCTACCCACCGGATACTCCTATGAGTCCACTCCTCAAAACCTTGCTCGCCTCAGCCGCCCTGGCCTCGGCAACCCTGGCCCAAGCCGTCACCATCGGCCAACCCGCCCCCGCATTTGAAGTCAAAGACGCCAGCGGAAAGCTGGTGAAGTTGTCGGACTTCAAGGGCAAACATGTGGTGCTGGAGTGGACGAATCCGAACTGTCCGTTCGTGGTGAAACACTACGGGACGCAAAACATGCAGGGCTTGCAGAAGGACGCCACCGCGAAGGATGTGGTGTGGCTCTCCGTCAGCTCCACCGCACCTGGTCATGGGGACTATTTGGCGTCTAAAGACCTGGTGGCCAAGTACCAAAGCTGGGGCGCCAGTTCAAGCGCTTTGTTGATGGACGACGATGGCCGCGTGGGCAAAACCTATGCTGCTCGCACGACGCCGCACATGTTCATCGTCGATCCGAAGGGTGTGTTGGTTTATGCGGGCGGCATTGACGACAAACGGTCTGCCAACCCAGCCGACGTGGCCACGGCCAAAAACTTTGTGAAAACCTCGCTGGCTGAGTTGCTGGCGGGCAAGCCAGTGAGCACGCCCACCTCCGCGCCCTATGGTTGCAGCATCAAGTACGCGAGCTGAAGGTCGGCCGGGCGGTTGCCTTAACCCTAGATCCGGCAGTTGACCGCTTCATTCCGCTGGCAACACCTGATGAATATTGAGTTTTCCGCGCACGAACACCCTCACCAGTTGGGTGAGAGCGCTACGCGCCCGATTGAGCTGCGCTGCGGCACGCTGGCTGCGTTGCTCCTCCTCGCGGGCACGAGCCCGCAGCGTCGTCTCGCCTTGCCAGCGCACCGCAGCGCAGCCCACTCGGACACGTCCAACTGCCGGATCTAGGTTAACTGAGTTTTCTCTTGACCGCAGCGCGCATCAAGACCGCCGCGCCTGCCGCTGCAAGCAGGTGTTTGAGTGGGTGGCCGCCCAGCAGGTGCAGTGTTTCCAGCACCGCGTGGTCACCGACCTCCAGCAGCTTGGCGACGGCATAGAGGCCCAAGGCCCACCAGGCGGCGCTGGCCGGGATGGCATGGGGGTGCTGGGCTGGCAGATTCATCCAGAACACCAAGGGAATGAGCAGCATGGGCAGGAATTGCACGAAGAGGTAAGGGCGCAGGTCGCCGCCCGGCAGGCTGCCTTGGGGTGCCAGCGTCCACCACCACCAAACCACGCTGAGTGTTGCCACGACCATGGCGGCGAGCAAAAACCAGGCGTTGCCAAAACGTGGATGAAGGCGTTCGGCGAGCAAAGCCATGCTCAGGCTGGCACAGGCCCAGACGATGGGCAAGCGGTCCCATAGCAATGTGGCATTGTTGGGTGACCAGTGGTACCAGGCGGAGCCGAAGCAGGTGCAGGCGATGGCCAGGGCAAAGAGCACCCAGGCGTAAAAGCTGGGGCTTGCCGGTGTGCTGTTCAGGAGGCGGTCTGCGTGCAGTTGCCACAGTGCAGCCAAGCCCCAACAGCCGATCAACAAAAAAGGCAAGTTGCTGAGCACATTGGCGGCGTTGGGCACGCCCCAAAGTGCATGCACATCGGCAAAGTGGTGGTAACTCGCCCACTGCTCAATGGGACCATGAAGCCACAGGGCCAGCGCCATGAGCATGGGGCCAAGGTAGATCAGGTTGTGGCGGCCCGTTTTGTGAGGAACGGACTGTGTCGGCGTGTTTTGTTTGGGGCTTTGGAGAGACATGGTGGAGTGACACAACAATGAACAAGGCCGTCATCTTGAAAGTCTGCGCCACCTCCTGCAAGCCCTGACCCTTGTGTAGCCTGATGTGGCACGGGCGGTGTTGCTCGGTAAGCCTTTCGCAAAAAAGGAGGAGGCTCGTCGAGCTTATCGCCACAGGTTCAGCGTTAGCGAGGCGCGTCAGTTCGCTCAGCGCAATGCCAGCCAAATTTCATTGCGCCGCATGAACCACGGCTTGAAGGGCGGGTCGTAGCGGGCAAGCACAGGTTCGCCCTGTGTGGCTGTGCCGTCCTTTTCCCGTGCAACCTTGAGTTTCGCCAAGTGTTCGTCGTAATTGGCTTGCGACCAGGTGCCTGAGTAGCGCAGCACGGCCCAGCGCGCGGCGGCTACCTCGCGCAGTTGCACGCGTGGGTCGGTCGGCTCCGGGGCGGAAGCCAGCGTGATGTTTTTGGGCAAGACGAACTGCACCAAGATGCCGCCAGCCACTGCAGCCTGGGTCACCGGGGCGGTCATGTCCATGCGTACCGGTGCGGCGGTCTGGGTGACGGGTGCTGTCATGTCCAACTTCCTCTGGCCTTTGTTTTTGCCGAAGATGTAACCCGCCAAGATGGGGAAGGCCTGGTTGCCCGCATCTTCGGCAAACGCGCTCAGCACCACCTCGGCCACCACATAGGGTGCGTAATTCCGCACCTCCACACCGTCGAAGGTTCGGATGACTTCATAGGCGGGTTCTTCAATGGCGTGGCCCGGCATCGGGACGGCGGTGATCACCGTGAAGACAAGGGCGAGGAGTGGGTTGCGATACATCATGTGCACCATGTTAGGCCTGCAAGATCAGCTGCACAGCGGGCAGGGATTTGTCCTTGCCGAGCAGCACCTTGTTTCTTGCTCAAATGGGCATCCGTAGGACAGTTGTTCGGGCTTGGATAGACTCTGCATCTTGCCAACCCTCTGCCATGTACACCTCCTTCTTTGGTCTTCGCCAAGAACCCTTCTCCATCGCGCCTGATCCTCGCTACTTGTTCATGAGCGAGCGGCACCGCGAGGCCTTGGCACATTTGCTCTATGGGGTGCGTGGCGGCGGTGGGTTTGTATTGCTCACGGGTGAAATTGGCGCGGGAAAAACCACGGTGTGCCGCTGTTTCTTGGAGCAGGTGCCCAAGCGCTGCAACGTCGCTTACATCTTCAACCCCAAACTCACCGTGACCGAGTTGCTCAAGACGGTGTGCGAGGAGTTCCGCATTCCACATCCGCTGGCGAGCCGGGATGGGCGACCCGAGACGGTCAAAGACTATCTGGACCCGATCAACGAGTTTTTGCTGCGCACGCATGCCGTCGGCCAAAACAATGTGCTCATCATCGACGAGGCCCAGAATTTGTCGCCCGACGTGCTGGAACAGTTGCGCCTCTTGACCAACCTCGAAACCAATGAACGTAAGCTGCTGCAAATCATCTTGATTGGCCAGCCCGAGCTGCGCGGCATGCTGACCCAGCCTGAGCTGGAGCAACTGGCCCAGCGTGTGATTGCGCGTTACCACTTGCAGGCTTTGTCATCACGCGAAACACTGGTCTACATTCGCCACCGTTTGGGTGTGGCCGGTTTGAAGGGTGCACTGCCCTTTGACCGGCGAGCGGCGCAGCAGGTGCATACGCTGTCACGTGGGGTACCGCGTCGCATCAACTTGTTGTGTGACCGCGCTTTGCTGGGGGCTTACGCCGCCGGCCGCCGGCGCGTGGATCGCGACACGGTCAACAAAGCGGCGGCGGAGGTTTTTGATCGAAGTGAGTTAGTGGCTTTGCCTGCCGTACGCAACAAGCAGTCGTTGGTGTTGGCCTCCATCGTGGGCTTGCTTGTGGGCGCGAGTTTGGTAGCGCTGCTGGGGTGGCGTGTCGGTTGGCCCTGGCCCACCAATACGGCTGCCAAAGCGGCTTCGCACCTACCTGTGCGCTGAACTCCAACTTTGAAAGGCAGCCCCTTGTCCTACATTCTTGATGCCCTGCGACGCGCCGACGCTGAACGTGAGCTGGGTGAGGTGCCTAGCCTTCACGCTCAAGCGGCAGCACTGCCCGGATTGGATGACGGCTTTGATTCACCGCCCGACAGATCCTGGCGCTGGGTCGCTGTGGTGTTGGGCGTGTTGGCGACAGGCTTGGCGGTTTGGTTGTTCTTGGGCCAGAGTGCTTCAGAGCCGAAATCGGCTTCGGTCTCCGCCGCACCCATGGTGCCAACCGTGGCTGAGTCACCTCTGCTGTCAACACCACTGCCTCCTGTCGAACTGAGGGCTGCATCTGCACCTGTTTTGCAACCGCCTGTCGAGGAGTCGCCGGTGATCGCGGCCCCTGAACAGCCGCAGAAGAAAACAGCCACAGTCGCGTCAGCGTCCGCCGCATCGACCGACGTGTCTAAAAAAGCGCCCGCATCGGCAACACCACCAGTCGACCCGAAGAAACCGGCAAAGGCCGTGACCGCGGTGCCGAAGGACGCCGTCGTGACACTGAACGACTTGCCCGAGGCGATACGTCGCGAGCAACCCAAGCTGACCATAGGCGGTGCGATGCATTCTGCGAATGCGGCCAACCGCATGCTCATCTTGAACGGTCAGGTGTTTCACGAGGGCGACCAGGTCACCGCTGACCTGGTCCTGGAGCAAATCAAACTCAAATCGGCGGTGCTGGTTTACAAGGGCTACCGTTACAGCATCAACTATTGAAGAGGATGCCTGTGTCTCGTTTCAACCGCGCAGCATCGTTTTTAGGGCCTCCGGCGTGACACGTCCCTCGGCCACTTCACGCAGCAGATGTTTGAGGTGCTTGCGTCCGACCGAGTTGGTAGCGCGCCAGGCTTTGAGCATCAGCGCCAGTATTTGTTGCTCGCCCTGTGACACGCCGCTGGTGCCTTGATCCCGGTCTTCGTCCATCCAACCCTTGGGTTTGGCGCAGGCGGCTTCAATCTGACGTGCAATCTTGTCGCCGATGGGGCGTGCGCTCTTGATCTGGCTCCACATACTGGGCGATACCTGGATCGTCTTCGCAAAGGCCTGCTCCAACCCATTCGGTGCAGCACCGGCCAGGAGCTGCGTTTCTGCGTACTCTTGAAAAAGAAGTCTTGCATTGCGCTGCCGCGTCGTGGTGATGTTGGTCGCGGGCTTGTCAGGAGGGTTGTTGCTCAATGGGCTGCTTGTTTTTGACATGGGTTGTAAAGAAACTTCACTTTTTACAGAATCTATTGTCGCATCGGTTGACGCAAAGAGTAAAGTTGCTTTACTATTCGTTTGTCGGTTGCAAAAGTATTGCAACCTTTACTTTGACTCTGATGGTCGCGTGGCGATCATCTCATTTGAACCCAGCCCACTTGGAACTCACCGTGAAATTCGCAAACGATTCAATGACACCACTGGCATCCCTGTGCGGGATGTCGGCCACTGTCTGTTCGTTCGTGCTTGCGAATTGCGGCAGTTTCAGCGCGTTCTACCGCAGTCACAGCCCCGCCAACACCGCCGCCCCGCTTTCGCTGTTGAACGCGGGCAAACAGTGGGGTGGTGCGTATCAGACTGAACCGGGAGAGGGTAACGCTTAGGCGACCACCCTCCAATCTCTCTCCAAGAGAGGCCCGGTTCCCACAAGGACCGGGCCTCTTTGTTTTTCAGCTCGGGTTTTTCCAATCAAGGCGTTTTTTAACGCCGCACCGAATCGACAGATTCAACGATTGCCGCTTGGCGAGCGCAATCACCCAGCCCTGGCATCGGCCGAGGCTTTGCTCTTTAACAATTCAACGCGAACGCTCGGCAGCACTGGCTGCTTGAGTGGTTCGCACCATGCAGGCGTACCTAAGAACCTTTCCGTCAATAAGACAGCCCTGCGTTGTGACGACAAAGCGATGGATGCAAGGCGCAAGCCGCCGCCCAGGGTCTACCCCTGGGCAAGGGTTGCAACGCCGCAGACGCGCTTTGTCGTCACAACCCTTCGGGCCGGGGCCCCACAGGCCACAGGCGGGTGTCGCAACCCGCTTGTGGTGATGTACACCACGGCGCGGCTCGCTCCTACGCCTGTGGCCTGTGGAACCCCGGCGCAGGGCTGTCTTATTGACGGATAGGTTCTACGTGGGCAGAGGAGTGCGTTGCCAACGCGAAAGTCGCGGGTTCGATCCCCGCTGCCTGCTCCACTTCGGGGGTGCCCTTGCACTCCGCTTTGACGCAACCACGGGAATGGTTGAGCGGGATGTGCGCGGCTGGCCCGCGTGCAGCGAGAGCACCCACACAAGACCTTTGTGTGCTCGCGCTTGGACACAGCCGAAGTGGTTGAAAGACTCCACATGGGGGATTGGCGCAATTTGGAAGCGCAGCTGCCTTGCACGCAGAAGGTTGCCGGTTCGAACCCGGCATCCTCCACCAGATATGAAGGGCGGTTGGTGTTCGAATGTGCACCCCCCGATAGAAACCAGTGAACAAATTGGATGCGTGTCTGAGCGGTTGAAAGAACCCGGCTGTAAACCGGGTGCCCTTCGGGGCCGCGGTGGTTCGAATCCATCCGCATCCACCAGGGTGATTTGTAGAACACCAACGGAGCGTTTTCTGCAATGAAGATTGCTGGGAACGCTGTCACGAATAGAAGACAAAACGACATACCAAAACCCAGGGGGGCATAGCTCAATTGGTTCAGAGCAACCGGCTTTTAACCGGTAGGTTCTCGGTTCGAAGCCGGGTGCCCCCACCAGCTTATTGAGAGTGTTCATCACAGCCCGCTTTGCAGCCTGTGATGAACAAGTTTCAACGATCAAATCCGATGTGGGGGAACCGGTAGACCCACCTGGCTGTTAACCAGGCGCAGCAACGCAATTGCAGGTTCGAAGCCTGCCGTCGGAGCCAAATTCAGTGATGTCCAGCGATGCGAAGACTTCAATTTTTTGCGGGTGGTCAATTGGTGAACAGTCGGTCTTCCAAACCGGCACAGACGGGTTCGAATCTCGTCGCCCGCTCCAACTTCACTTTCCGGGTGCTTAGCTCAATTGGCAGAGCGCTGGTCTCCAAAACCAGAGGTTGGGGGTTCGATGCCCTCAGTGCCCGCCAAACGTTCGCAGCAGTTTTTTTGCGGCTGCGTCGCTTCCAAACTGTCAGGTGACGGTTCACATTCGGGTGATGTAGCTCAGTCGGTAGAGCGGCCGTTTCATAGGCGGCAGGTCATGGGTTCAAGCCCCTTCATCACCACCATACAACAACAAACATTTTTGGCGGTCTAGCCCAGCGGTCAGGCATTGGATTGCAAATCCAACCACATCAGTTCGAATCTGATGACCGCCTCCAGATAAAAAACGCCCGGGTGGCGAAACAGGCAGACGCGCCACCTTGAGCGGGTGGAGGACGACAGTCCTTGCAGGTTCGAACCCTGCCCCGGGCACCAGTGATTGAATCGATGCCCAGGTGGCGAAATTGGCAGACGTACCAGACTCAGAATCTGGCGCCCTTCGGGGCATGGGGGTTCGAAGCCCCCCTTGGGCACCACTAATTTTTGACGGCAAGCGAGATCCAAAACCACCTGGCTGTGTGAATGCAAACAGGCCGGCCGTCAAGCGCATCAGGAAGATTGGCAGAGCGGCAATGCAGCGGTTTGCTAAACCGTGGCTCCTCAAGGGGCTCAGAGGTTCGATCCCTCTATCTTCCGCCAACACATGAGGGGTGTAATCGAGTGGCCTCAGATAGCCGGCTTTGAACCGGCGCACGCAGGTTCGAATCCTGTCACCCCCGGCACAAATCAGTGTTTTGCATACAACTCAGTTGCCCGCATCCCAGGGGCACAACAACAAGAAGGAGGGTTCGATGAATGTGCTTCAACTCGATGTCGCGGGCACTCCGCAGCAATGGCTGGACTTTGACAAAGCCGCCCACTATTTGACCTCGGGCAAGGTGGCTTGGTCTGTGGGCGAGCCCTTCACCGTGTTGCGTGGTGGTGTGAACGCTTTGACCGGAGTTCAGTCTGTGCTCGCGCTGCCGCCCATCGTGGCGATTCGCGGTGAAGCCCATGCTTCACGCGCCTATCGGCCCATGGCTTGCGAGCGCTCACGTTTGTTCAAACGCGACCGCTACACCTGCGCTTACTGCGCCAGCGTCTACCGCGAATCAGAGCTCACCGCTGACCACGTGATTCCCGAGTCGCGTGGCGGGCCTTGGAGTTGGGCGAACTTGGTGTCGTCCTGCGCCAGCTGCAACGGCATCAAGGCGAACCGCACGCCTGAAGAAGCGGGCATGCCTCTGGTCTATGTGCCCTATGTGCCCAATGTGCACGAGGCCTTCATTCTGGAGAAGCGCAAGATCCTCGCGGACCAGATGGACTACTTGATTCAAGGCGTGCCATCGCACAGCCGACTGCGAAACTGACATGGGGGTGACCTTGACGGGGCACCCCCATTTGTCTTTTGTGCGCCTACAACCTGCCAGCGACGTTAGCGAATCTGCAGACGTGGGCCTTCAGTGGGCATCGCCAGGACTTGACCTATAGGCGTTGCGTGGGCAAACCCATGGCGGCGGAATACGTCCATCACCTCGCCAACCGCTGAAGCCTCACACGACACCAACAAGCCACCGCTGGTCTGCGGGTCGGACAGCAAGGCTTGTTGAACAGGGCTGAAGCTGTCGGGCAGGGCGATCTCTGCACCATAAGCCGCCCAGTTGCGGCTTGACGCCCCAGTGATGCAACCTTGTTCGGCCGACTGCAACACGCCAGGCAAGAGCGGCACGGCGGGCCAGTCAATTTGCACCTGGCATTTCGCCCCACGTGCCAGCTCCAGCGCGTGGCCTGCCAGCCCAAACCCGGTGACGTCGGTCAGCGCATGCACGCCGGCCAAGGCGGCCAAGTCAGGGCCGGGGGTGTTGAGCTGGGTGGTGACAGCGATCATGTGGTCGTAGCCGGCGGCACCGAGCAGGTCTTTCTTCAAAGCCGCCGACATCACGCCGACACCGATCGGCTTGCCGAGCACCAGCACGTCACCAGGCCTGGCGTCGGCGTTGCGTTTGACGCGTTTCGGGTGCACCAGGCCCAGGGCCACCAGGCCGTAAATGGCTTCGACCGAATCAATCGTATGACCACCGGCAATCGGAATGCCCGCCGCACGGCACATCGACGCGCCGCCTTCGAGCACGCGGCCGATGGTTTGTGTGGACAGCACCTTGATAGGCATGCCCACCAGGGCCAAGGCCATGATGGGGGTTCCGCCCATGGCGTAGACATCGCTGATGGCATTGGTGGCGGCGATGCGGCCGAAGTCGTAAGGGTCGTCGACGATCGGCATGAAGAAGTCGGTCGTCGCGATCAGCGCCTGCTCGTCGTTCAACTGATACACCGCGGCGTCGTCGGCGGTTTCGATGCCGACCAGCAATTCTTTGGGCACCGGCATCTGGCTGGTGCCCTTGAGGATTTCGCTGAGCACGCCGGGCGCGATCTTGCAGCCGCAGCCGCCGCCGTGCGACAGCGACGTGAGGCGGGGCTCGGTGGGTTTTTCAGGGGCGTTCATGTCGATGTCTCCAGCAGTTCGGCGAGCAGGCGGTGCAGCGTTGCACGTTCTCGCGCGGGGTCGAACAACGGTGCACGCTTGGCACATTGCGCCTGCAACGCAGGCAGCATAGTCCGATCGTCGCGGCAGTGCAGAAGCAACTCGCAAAGCCCTGCCGCATCCCCTGGTTCAAAGTAGCCGCCGTAGCTCGTGCCGAGCATGCCGATATTGCCCGGGATGCGTGAAGCCAGCACCGGCGTGCCGCTGCGCACCGCTTCCATGACCACATGTGCGCCGCCCTCCATCCGGCTGGCGTGCACCAGCACATGGGCGGCCTGGATGCGGGCCCGGGTGGCGGCATGGGGCTGGGCGCCCAGCCAGCGGTAGTGCGGGCAGGCGGCGGCCAGCGCCTGGGCCTGGGCGCCAAGCGCCGGATCAAGATCAGCGCCGATGTGGTCGAGCAGGATGTCGGCTCGGCCGGCCAGCCGGCGCGCCGCCTCAAAATAAGTTTGCGGTGATTGTAGGTCCCGCAAGTGGCCCACCATCAGCGCCCTCAGGTGTCGGCTGGTTTTGGCCTCCGGCCGGCGCGCCGGGCTGGATTGCAGCAATCCGCTGGCCTTGCCGCGCAGTGCGGCGGGCAGGCTGGCCAG
>JANPCX010000026.1:0-39379 GCA_031431125.1 Burkholderiales bacterium | reverse complement strand
CTCGTAAACCTCTTCAAATCTCATGATCCGGCTTCCTTGCATCAAGTGCGCCCGGCTCAGTTGTGGTGCGAACATCGCACCTCCCCTAAACCGGACAGATTACTTGCTACAGCTCCGGACAGATCATTTGCTCTCTACAGGGTGGCCGCATGCACAGTATCGAGGCCACTTTCTGCCTATGCTTTTTTTGTCTTGCTTAAAAATATAAGCACAACACCCACCAAAATCACAGCGCAAGCCAGCCATTCGCGATCGCTGATCACCTCGCCACCCAACGCGACCCCGAGGCCCAGCGCAATCACTGGGTTCACAAATGCGTAGCTAGTAGCCAGAGCGGGTGCTGCGTTGGCCAGCAAGTACAAATAAGCGCTGAAAGCCACCAGCGAGCCAAACAACAACAAATACACCCATGCCGCCAGCGCCAGGGGTTGTGGCGGCCAGCCTGGTTGTTCGCCGAGTGCGAATGAAATCACCATCAACACCGCACCGCCACACAGCATTTCACTGGCAAAGCCCATCGGGCCAGGCCCTAGGGGCAAGCGCGTGGTTTGCAATACCGAGCCCAACGACCACGCGACAACAGAACCAACCATCAAAGTAACCCCCACGGGTGAGGCCGTAAAACTGGCTCCACGCACCAGCAGCAACACACCCAGAGCACCCAGAGCCATCCCCGCCAATTCAAACCGCGTGGGGCGCTTGCCCGCAAGCAAGCCAAAAGCGCACACCACCATTGGTACAGTGGCAACAAATGTGGCAATAAGACCTGAGCCAATGTATTGCTGCGCACTGGCCAGCCAACCCATGGCCGCCGCCAGCATCAAGCTGCCTATGATGGCAGCGTTGCGCCATTGAAGTCGAGTAGGCCAGGCCGTGCCACGCCAGCGCATCCAGACCAACAGCAGCGCGCCGGCAATCACAAAGCGCGAGCCCATTTGAAAGTAGGGTGGGAAACTGACCAGCGCAAAGCGAATGGCCAGGTAGGTGGAACCCCAGACGAGGTAGCAAGCCAGCAAAGCAGGAATCAACCAGCGTGCGGCGGCGGGGGGGCAATTGACGGATGTGGCGGAAGTAGTCATGGCCATCATGCTAATTTGCCAAACCGAGATTAGTCATGCAACATTAAATGTGTTTGCTGCACAAAACCTTACTTTTAAACGTCTATGAAGATACCTACAGTAATTAGTGAATTTGACGCTTACGACACATCGATTCTGGCCGCGCTACAACAGGACGCCCGCATCACGATGGCACAGCTCGGCAGGCTGGTGCATTTGAGTCAGCCCGCCGTCACGGAGCGGGTGCGCAAGCTGGAGCTGTCGGGCGTGATCACGGGCTATCGCGCTCAGGTCAACTACCAACGCCTGGGTTACGGCATTCGTGCGGTCGTGCGGGTGGGTCGGGCTGAATACGCACGTATCGTCAAGCTGGTCGAACAAACCCCCGAAATCATCACTGCATACAACGTGACTGGTGACGACAGTTGGGTGCTTGAGATAGCCGTCATTGATGTGGCACATTTGGATGCGGTGGTGACAAAGTTCTGTGTCATAACTGAAACGGCCACCTGCATTGTCCTGAACGCCTTGCGCGAAAGCGCACCCGTATTGCCCGCTCGGCGTGACAGTATCAAGCCGACGATTAAAAAAGTAACCGGGCGCTAAGCCTGCTGCTGGCATGTCGAAGCGGATCGGGGTCACGCCGAATCGGAATCGAGGTCACGGATGTCTCCCGCTTCCTTGATCTAGGTCGACTGTTGGACGGGCATACTGCCATGGACAAAAACACGCTGGTCGACCACGTTCTCGGGTGAGACAGCTGGGGGGTAGTTCAGCAAAACCGTCGCCCGATAACCTCAAGGACACATCAATGTTCGACCGTCTGCCGCAGTTCATGTCTGCACCCACGTTGTGCCAGTTCGCCAAGGACGGAGCATGGGAGAGCGCTTGGTCATTTCCGAGCGGGCGCCTGCCGCCTGCCTCTGAATTGGCCGCCTACCTCTCGCACAGGACAGAGCTTGCCTTTGAAGCATTCTTCGGCCGCTCGTTCTTCGGAGCCCGCATCACCGGTTCAACCCTCGAAGTTGAAGCCTTCGCCACCCAATGCTTCCGAGCCGTCCGCGCTCAGCAATCGTTCTTCGATGTTTTGCGCCACGAGCTGGGATGTCCTGTTCCGAGCCAGCCGCCGGCCTTCGCCGAGATCGGTTGTGTCGATGCCTGGCGCAGCGTTGGCGCCATCCGCGTCGTCGAGCCGCAACTGGCTACTTCAGAGTTTGAGCGACTCTGGTTTTCGCTGCTCGACAGCTCGGTCAATCGAAATACTCGCCATGCCAAGGCAATCGAATTCGCGTTCGAAGCCCCGGTCGCGCATTGGTTTGGTCTGCCAATTTCGACTCCCGGTGAGCCGAACTCGCTCTCTGAGTCCATGCTTCGCCAAGCCTTGGGGCTTGGCTTGCCACTGCCGCTGCACCCCATCCGGAATGCGCCCTAAGTACCTCGGCCAAGTGGGCTGACCTGCGAAAGACCCCTTGCCAAGGGCCACTCATGGTGCGCGGTACGCCACCACCTGCGCCGCCAAGCGCCGCCGGTGCGCCGCAGTCAATTTCGGGGGGTTCAATTTCGCACAATTTTCGGTTTCACACAGTTTCGGGGCGATTTCGGGGTTACCCATTGCCCCCCTTGCGCATCGACTTCCCCTGCGCCATCTACTACGTCACGGCTCGTGGCGATCAGCGTGAGCCGATTCATTGGAATGAGGTAAATCGCCACGCGCAGTTGGACGTTCTGGCGCAGCCCATGGATCGGTTTGATGCACAGGGGGTGCTTGCTGCTTGTTTGTCTCGGCTGATGCGCCACTTGACAATGGCGTGCACACCCAGGCCTACCACCAGAGGCACGCCCTGGTGGGGCAAATCGCAACGCCGACGGGGTTGGACAGTGCGGGCTTGCACGGTTACTTGCTCGGACACCCACCCGGTGGCCAGCGCGGCCGACACGCGCCATGCCTGTGCGCGGTATGCCGCATTGGTGGAGAACAGCCAAGCACGAGACGCCACGTTTTGGCGTGACGCCCTGCAAAACGAGGTGTACTTGGGTGATGAGAACTTTGTGCAGCGCATGCAAGCGCAGATACATGCGCTGCATCAACACGACAAGCAGATACCCAAAGTACCGCGCCGACGCACGCAAAGCGGATCGGTCTGGCTGGCCCAGTGTCGGGGCGATCGAGACCAGGCGCTGTACCCGGCCTACCAGCAAGGGGACATGACGATGACGCCATTGGGCTGCGAATCCGGCCTGTCGGACAGCCGGGTTGGTCGCCAAGGCAGAGAAGGGGAGATCGGAGACCCGACTTCGGCTGTTCGTGACCCTTTTTTCGTTCGTACTCTCAGTCAATCCCGTCGAACGCCGCCACCGCCTGCGTCATGGCAATGAGGGCACCGCGCACCATGTCATGCAAGAACAATCCCGGCCCTTGCGCATTTGAATCACGACCCGCGCCGCGCTGAGCCACTTGCTCGGGCAGCATTGGCAAGTGCATGAATCCGCTAGGTACAGGGGGTTGGGCATCCGCGAGCTGCTGCTGCAAGCAGTAAAAAACTTGGTTGCAGACATAGCTGCCCGCACTGTTTGACAACCCAGCGGGCAGTCCAGCGTCGCGCATGGCCTTCACCATGGCCTTCACGGGCAGCGTTGTGAAATGGGCAGGCAGGCCACCAACAACGACGGGGACATCAGTGGGTTGTTCCCGCCCGTTGTCCGCCATCGGCGCATCGATCAGGTTGATGGCCACTCGTTCCAGCGACAGCTCACAGCGACCCGCCGCTTGCCCCAAGGCCAGCACCAAACGGGGTTGCCACTGCTGGAGCGCTTGTTGGAGGGCAACGGGTGCGGTGGCAAAAACACAAGGCAGCACGACGGACACCACCGTCAACCCACCGATCACCTGCCCGTGCAGGGCCCGGGCTACAAGCTCGGAGGAATTGGTCTCGTCGCCACCGAAAGGCTCAAAGCCCGTGACCAGCAAGACACCCTCGTCTTGCTGGTGTTTCAGCGCGTCAGTGACCAGGGGCGGTTCGGGCTTTCTCGGCAAAAAACCCTCCTCGCGCGAATGGCACTGTCGATGGTTTGCTCACTCGGCGCCGCAGCGCGGAACCCTCAATTCACCGTCTGCGCCAACTCGCCTTTGGCGTATCGCTGCGACACCTGCACCAAGGTTTGCGGCTTGATCTTGGCCGCTTGGCCTTCGCAGTTGAACTCGAGGTAACGCTGCTTGCACACCGCCTTGGCGGCTTCGCGGGCGGGTTTGAGGTAGTCGCGGGGGTCGAATTTCTCGGGGTTCTCAACAAAGAATTTGCGGATGGCGGCGGTCATGGCCAAACGAATGTCGGTGTCGATGTTGATTTTGCGCACGCCGTGTTTGATGGCTTCCTGGATTTCCGACACCGGCACACCATAGGTTTCTTTCATGTTGCCGCCGTATTTACGGATCTCGGCCAAGAACTCTTGCGGCACGCTGCTGGAGCCGTGCATCACCAAATGGGTGTTGGGAATGCGGCGGTGGATCTCTTTGATTCGGCTGATGGCCAGAATATCGCCGGTAGGCTTGCGGGTGAACTTATAGGCGCCGTGGCTGGTGCCGATGGCAATGGCCAGGGCATCGAGCTGGGTACGTTTAACGAACTCGGCGGCTTCTTCGGGGTCGGTCAGCAACTGGTCCATGGTCATGGTGGCTTCGGTGCCGTGGCCGTCTTCTTTGTCGCCCTTCATGGTTTCCAAGGAGCCGAGGCAACCGAGTTCGCCTTCCACGGTGACGCCCAGGGCATGGGCCATGTCGACCACTTTGCGGGTGACGTCGACGTTGTAGTCAAAACTGGCAATGGTTTTGCCATCCGCTTGAAGTGAGCCGTCCATCATGACCGAGCTGAAACCCAACTCGATGGCGCCTTTGCACACGTCGGGGCTTTGGCCGTGATCTTGGTGCATGACCAGGGGAATGTGGGGGTAGGTCTCAATCGCCGCCGAGATCAAATGTTTGATGAAGGCTTCGCCGGCGTATTTGCGGGCACCAGCGCTGGCTTGAAGAATCACGGGGGAGCCGACTTCATCCGCCGCCGCCATCACCGCCTGGACTTGCTCCAGGTTGTTGACGTTGTAAGCCGGAATGCCATAGCCGTGTTCAGCAGCATGGTCGAGCAATTGGCGCATGGAGACGAGTGGCATGGGAACACCTGTGGGTTGAAGTGAGAAGGCGGGGCGGGCCATGGTGGGGCGTGAGCCCGGCTGTACCAAGGCCGTAACTGGCTCGATTTTAGCGGCGGTGCCTGGTGCGCAGCAGCAATGGCCCCTGGATTTGCGGTAACTCTTCCATCACACCCCCTGTTCTCGGGGGCTCGCAGGCCCTGCGGCTGGTTGCAGACGTATCATCCCGCCGCTCGGCAATACACAGAACACACACAGGAGGAAAAAATGGATCCATTGGTTTATCCACGCGAGCGCACGCTCGGCACCATCACACTCGTGATCGGTTTGTTGTTTTGGGCCTTGATGGTGCTGGGCACTTTGGGCATTGCGCTGATTTACCTGTTGTTCTTTTTTGTCATTTATTTGTTTGCCCAGTCAGCATTGATCTCTTATGTCAAGGGCAACGGCGTGGCATTGAGTGCCGCGCAATTCCCCGACTTGCACCAACGTTTTGAAGCTTGTTGTGACAAGCTGGGCCTGTCAGAGCGGCCCGAGGCCTATGTGCTGATGGGTGATGGCATGTTCAACGCCTTCGCGACGCGTTTTTTGGGGCGCCACTATGTGCTCTTGCTCTCCAATGTGGTGGATGCGCTGGAAGATCATCCCGATGGCGTGAACTTTTACATTGGCCACGAGTTGGGCCATATCCGCATGAAACACTTCACGGGTCGCTTCTGGCGTTGGCCGGCCCTGTGGATTCCTTTGCTCGGTGCTGCCTATGCGCGTGCGCAAGAGTCCACCTGCGACCGCCACGGTGCCGCCTGCAGCACCTCGCCCCAACATGCGGCCCATGCCCTGGCGGCGATTGCGGCTGGTGAGCGACGCTGGCGAACCATCAACCTTGCAGCGTTCGGCGAACAAGTCAAAAGCAGCAGCGGATTCTGGATGTCCTACCACGAGCTCACCAGCGGCTACCCTTGGACGACCAAACGTGTGCTGCGCGTCATGAACCCAGAGGCCGTCATGCCACGGCGCAACAAGTTGGCCGGCCTTCTGGCTGCATTTGTCCCCTATGCAGGTCGCTTGGGTGGCGCAGCAGGGCCACTGATTTTGGTGGCCATCATTGGTATTTTGGCCGCCGTCGCGCTGCCGGCATATCAGGACTACGCGGCACGCGCCAAAGCAGCAACACATGACCTGGCCGTACGATCCGAAGTCACCACGGCCTACGAACACACCGCAGTCGCGCGCAATGCGCTCAGCGCACACTACGCGAAAACCAAATTGGTGCCAGACTCTTTAAAGGAAGTAGGCATCAAACCAGAACAGGCTGACGGATCCACCTTGGAACTCAACCCCAACAATATGGAGCTGACCGTCATCACGCCGCACGGCGAGCTCCTCTTGACACCACAAGACGAAGGCAACGGAAAAATCTCTTGGACTTGTGGCCACAGCAAGGAGCTGAGTAACACCCAAGTTCCCATGGCCTGCCGCAGCAACAAAGGTGGCCTGTTCAACGAGTAACAGCAGACGGTGGCCTTTGCGGTGGCGGAACTCAATTGACCCCCAAAACCCCCTCTTTTCAAGCTTCAGTGTCGGCGCCACAGCGCCGACACTGAACGCCCGAACACTCGAAAAGAGGGGCTGTCATGGCTCGCATTGATTTCAATTCGATCACTCTGTGGATTGCGGCTGCTGCCGTTGACCACCCTCAGGACCTGCCCCGCATCCTGACCGAGAAACTGAACTGCTCGCGCGGCACGGCGAGCAAGGTGTTGCAGCGCCTGGTGCAAGGCCAGTGGCTGATCCGCGACGGGGTATCACGCCGCGCGCACTACAAACCCGGCTTGTTGCGCCAAGTAGTGCAGCGTTACGCCATAGATGGACTGTCCGAGGACGTTCCTTGGGCGCGCGACTTTGCGCCCTACTTCAACTTACCCAGTCATGTGCAGCGCATTGCCCAGCACGCCTTCAGCGAACTGCTCAACAACGCGATTGACCACAGCGAAGGCACACAGGTGACGGTGTCGCTGCGGCAAACGCCATCGCACGTGCAGCTTTTGGTGTCTGACGATGGCCGCGGCCTGTTCAACAAAGTACACGAGGCTTTTTCGCTGGACGATCCACAACTCGCCATGCTGGAGCTGAGCAAAGGCAAATTAACCTCCGCCCCCGAGCGCCACACGGGACGCGGTTTGTTCTTCACCTCCAAACTCGCCGATGTTTTTGACTTGCACGCCAATGAACTGGCGTTTCAGCACCGGGGCTGGGACGCCCGAGGTTGGACACCGGGCCGCGCTTTGAAGCGCCAAGGCACATCCATCTATGCGGCTTTTGCGCTGGAGACCCAACTCACCCTGGATGCGGTGATGCGCCAATACAGCCTCAGCGGCCAGACCCTCGGCTTTGAGCGCACGGTGGTACCGCTGCGTTTGCTGACGTCGAGTCAATCGGGTTTGGAGTCACGCGCTCAAGCGCGCCGGGTGGCGTCGCGTTTGGATTTGTTCAAACGCGCCGAAGTGGACTTCAAGGACGTGAAAGAGATTGGCCACAGTTTTGCCGACGAACTCTTTCGTGTGACGCGCGCCCAATCGCCAGAACTCGATTTGGTGCCGATCAACATGAGCGCCGCCGTGGCGGACATGGTGGAGAGCGTGCGGGTTTAGGACGAACTTCGTTCGCAAACCGTGTTCAGGCGATAGAAATCATCGTCCAAACTGTCATTCCCGCGAAGGCGGGAATCCATCGGTGACTCCAAACGATTCGTTGACGCGATCCGAAACCTTGTTGGATTCCCGCCTTCGCGGGAATGACAATTCCAACAATTTGGCCCTTAGCGCACCTGGCAGACCTTGAGCATGTTGGTGCCGCCCGGGTGGCCCATGGGCTCGCCGCAGGTGATGGCATAGGTGTCGCCGGGTTTGAGTACGCCTTTGGCCACGAGCAAGGCTTCTGCTTGTGTCAGTGCTTGGTCGCGGTCTTCGCAGTTGGGCATCAAAAGCGGCCGCACATTGCGGTACAGCGCCATCTTGCGCTGGCTTTTGAGCTGCGACGTGAGGCCGTAAATGGGCACGTGAATTTTCTGGCGGCTCATCCACAAGGCGGTGGAGCCTGACTCGGTCAGCGCAAGAATGGCTTTGCACCCCAGGTGGTAAGCCGTGAAGAGTGCGCCCATGGCAATGGACTGGTCGATGCGACCGAAGGTTTTGTTCCGGAAGTCGGCGTCGAGCGTCACGTCTTCAGCGCTTTCGGCTTCGATGCAAATGCTGGCCATCATTTCCACGGTTTCCACCGGGTACTTGCCGGCGGCAGTCTCTGCGCTGAGCATGACGGCATCCGTGCCATCGAGCACGGCATTGGCGACGTCGCTGACCTCAGCCCGCGTGGGCACGGGGTTGACGATCATGGACTCCATCATCTGCGTGGCAGTGATCACCACACGGTCCAGCGCACGGGCCATTTTGATCATGCGCTTTTGCAGTGCAGGCACGGCGGCGTTGCCGACTTCCACTGCCAAATCACCGCGCGCAACCATGATGCCGTCGCTGGCTTTGATGATGGCCTCCAGCACCGGAATCGCTTCGCTGCGTTCAATCTTGGCGATCATGGCGGGCTTGTGGCGCCAGGGCTCGCCGGCCACATTGGCCAGTTGCCGGGCCATTTCCATGTCGGTCGCATTCTTCGGAAAACTCACCGCCAGGTATTCACACTGAAAGCTCATGGCGGTTTTGATGTCGTCCATGTCTTTGGCGGTGAGGGCCGGTGCCGTGAGACCCCCGCCGGCTTTGTTGATGCCCTTGTTGTTAGACAGCTCCCCCCCCACGACCACAGTGGTGTGAACCAGTTCACCGATGACGGCATCCACAGTGAGTTTGAGCAGACCATCGTTGAGCAACAGGGTGTCGCCCGGCTTCACATCGCGGGGCAGTTCTTTGTAGTCCAGGCCAACGCGGTCGTTGTTGCCAAGCTCTGTCGTCGCCCCGTCCAGAATGAATTTCTGACCCGGCGTGAGTTCCGTTTTGCCGCCTTCAAATTTGCCGACGCGAATCTTGGGGCCTTGCAAGTCGGCCATGATGGCCACTTCTTTGCCCGCACGCGCCGCCACTTCACGCACCAGGTTCGCCCGGTCAATGTGGTCCTGGGCTTTGCCGTGGGAGAAGTTGAGCCTGACCACATCCACCCCGGCGCGAATCATGCGCTCCAGCACCTCGGGAGAGCTGGAAGCAGGGCCGAGGGTGGCAACAATCTTGGTGGCACGGGACATGGAATGGCTTTCGTCGGGAGGAAGGAGCAGCGCCCTAAATTTCTTTAGGCCACCGCGCGTTTTTGCAGAATGTCAAAAGCGGGCAGCGTTTTTCCTTCGAGGATTTCAAGGAAAGCACCGCCGCCGGTCGAGATGTAGCCCACTTGTTGTTCAATGCCGTATTTGGCAATGGCGGCCAAGGTGTCACCGCCGCCAGCGATGCTGAAAGCACTGGACGCCGCAATGGCGCGGGCCAAGGTTTCGGTACCGTTCGCAAACGCGTCGAACTCAAACACACCCACCGGGCCATTCCAAACGATGGTGCCGGCGGATTGCAGTTGTTCGGCAAGTTGTTTCGCGGTTTGCGGGCCTATGTCCAAAATCAAATCGTCGGGCGCCACATCTTGTGCAGCCTTGACGGTGGCCGGGGCATCGGCTGCAAAACGCGTGGCGGTGACGACGTCGGTGGGAATGGGCACGGCCGCGCCACGCGCTTTCATGGCGTCGATCACGGCTTTGGCCTCGCCCACCAAATCAGCTTCTGCCAATGATTTTCCAATCGGCAAACCAGCGGCCAGCATGAAGGTGTTGGCGATGCCACCGCCGACGATGAGCTGGTCCACTTTGCTGGAAAGCGCTTTCAAAATCGTGAGTTTGGTGCTGACCTTGCTGCCCGCCACGATGGCCACCAAGGGCCTCTTCGGTGCGGTCAATGCCTTGGTGATGGCATCAATCTCAGCCGCCAGGAGTGGCCCGGCGCAAGCCACTTTGGCGTACTGCGCGATGCCATAGGTGGTGGCTTCGGCGCGGTGGGCGGTACCGAAAGCATCGTTCACATAGACATCGCACAGAGCAGCCATCTTGCGCGACAGGGCCTCGTCGTTTTTCTTCTCGCCTTTGTTGACGCGGCAGTTTTCCAGAAGAACCACCTCGCCAGGGGCCACGGCCACGCCATCGACCCAATTGGTGACTAAACGCACGGGCTTGCCCAGCAGTTCAGCCAAACGGGTGGCCACGGGGGCCAAAGAGTCCTCAGGCTTGAACTCGCCTTCAGTCGGACGACCGAGGTGAGACGTCACCATCACCGCCGCGCCGGCCTTCAAAGCCATTTCAATGCACGGCACCGAAGCACGGATGCGGGTGTCTTCGGTGATTTGGCCTGCATCGTCTTGCGGCACATTGAGGTCAGCACGAATGAATACCCGCTTGGCAGCAACTTGGCCTTGGGCGACGAGGTCTTGGAATCGGAGAACGTTCATGGGTGATCTGAAAAGAGTGGGTGGATTCTAGGGACGAGTGGCACCGAATACGGCCTTTTGAGTTACCAAGCGGTTCCCAAACACCATTGCGCCAAGCCGATATTGGACACGATAGGGGCGCGTCCTATGGTCACCCTGCAGCACACGCTCACCAGCCCCAAACAACCCTCAGGGGCAAAAACACCGCCATGCCGGCCAGGATGGTACCCAATAGACCGCGCCGCCAGAGGTAATAGCCAACGGCTGCAGCGGCGCCAAAGAGCCGGGCATCTAACCAGGTGGTGATGAGTTGCCCCTGTGTGAGCAGCACCTCAGGGGCCACCACGGCGGCCAATGCGGCCAGCGGTGCATAACGCAGACCGCGCTGCGCCCAAGCGGGGAGCACCCATTCTTTCTGCGACACCAGGAAGAAACCGCGCGTCAGCAGGGAAATCACACCCAAACCTAAACAGGTGATGACGATTTCGGCGTCTGTCATGGCACTGCGCCTTCTTGTTGCTTGGGTGGCTCCTGCTCATGGCCACCGGCTTTAGATGCGGGACGACGGGACAGCCATTGGCGCATTTTGCGGCCTGCATCATCACCCCCATCCATCATCAATCCCACCGACACAGCAGCCGCAATCGCCACCACGATGTGCAACTTAAACGGCAGCGCGAACGCGGCAATCGCAGCACAGCCTGCCACCACCGCTGCGACGAGGGTGGCTTTGTCTGAGAGCAACGCACAGACCAAACCCAACAGCGCCAGCACCCCGGCAAAACCCAAACCCCACTGGGTGGGAACCACATCGGCCAACAATATGCCCAGCACCGACGGGATTTGCCAAGCCCACCAGTTGAAAACACCGCCGCCAAGAAAGTATTCAATCTGCCCTTGGTCGGACCGGGGTTCTTCAAAACGTTTCATGAAGAGCACGTAGTTCAAATCACCCGCCAGGTAGCCCAAGGCCAAACGTTTGGGCACGGGCAAATGAAGGAAATACGGTCGCCACTGCGCACTGAAAATCACAAAACGCAAATTGACGCAAAAAGCAGTGGCCCACACCACCCAGATCGGCGCGCCCGCAGCCATCAAGGGCAAGGCGGCCAATTGCGCGCTGCCGGCAAACACCACAAAAGTCATCACCAGGGCCAAGGGCACAGAGAGCCCACTCTTGACCATGGCCACGCCTGTGACCAAACCCCAGGCAGAGATGCCCAGGCTGACCGCGGCCATGTCTTTCGCGCCGAGGACGAATTGGGGGTGTGTCAAGGTACTGCGCAGTGGAGCCATCCGGCCATTGTCGCGGCATCCAGCGCGCCGCGCTTGACACGAGCCTCTTGTGGAGCCCGACCGTGGCGGCCGGACTCAGCCCTTGCCGTCTTTCGACTTGCTCGCGGTTTCGCTTGACTTTTTATCGCCAGTTTTGCCCGCCGCCTTGTCACCGGACTTTTCGCCCGACGCATCCGCTGCTTTGGTAGCGTTTTGACCTGACACCTCAGGTACTACGGCTTCCATGTTGTTCTCACGCATGTAGTCGTTCATGTCGCGCCAGCCCGCAAATACGGCTGCTTTGTCAGCTTTGCGGTTCAGGACATAGCAGTCTTCGATGGCACGACCAGCGTGACGGCAAGCGCCGCCGACCGCACGCCCTTCAGCATCACGGGCGGCCGCCAACTTCTCGGGCGATTCGATGCCCAGCATTTCGCAGCCAGCCAACAAGGTGGTGGACAACATCAGAACGGTCAGTGCCAAGCGTGACATGGGGATTCCTTCCATGTCTGCTCTATCGGCTGTTGCTGGGGTAACTTAAGGGGAATTGCGTGGGGCAACACGCAACTTGTCTAGGGCGAGGTTTGCGCTTCCATGCGGTCATGTAGTGCAGGCCACCGGCCCTGAAGGCACTGGGCACTGGGCAAACGCTTTCCACCGGGGCGCTGCAGTTCCAGCAGGCGCAGAGCCTCTTGGCCGCAAGCCACGATCAGCTCGCCTTGGCCGCTGTGCAACACCTCACCCGCGGGTCCCGATCCGGGCACGACCTCGGCCCGCCACACCTTCACCACTTCACCAGAACAAAAGATGGCCGCACCGGGAAACGGGTCAAAAGCGCGGATACGGCGCTCAATGACATGGGCGGGTTGTTGCCACTCAATCCATGCCTCGGCTTTTTCTATTTTGTGGGCATAGGTCACCCCTTCTGATGGTTGCGGCAGCGGTGACAAACGACCGGCGTGCAAGTCAGGCATGGCAGCGACCGTCAGTGCGGCGCCCAGGGCGGCCAGGCGATCGTGCAAGGACGCGGTGGTATCGGAAGCTTCGATGTCGACGGTGGCCACCCGCAAGATGGCACCTGTATCCAACCCCGCGTCCATCTGCATCAAGGTGATGCCTGTTTCTGCGTCACCGGCTTCGATGGCGCGGTGTATCGGCGCCGCCCCCCGCCAGCGTGGCAGCAAGGAAGCGTGGATGTTCAAACAACCCAGTCGCGGCAGCGACAGTACCCACTGCGGCAAGATCAAGCCGTAGGCGGCCACCACCATCACATTGATTTGGGCTTGCTCCAAGGCCTGCTGCGCGGCCACGTCGTCCTCGGGCGTTTTGCCATCGAGTCTCAAGCTGCGCGGCTGAATCACAGGTAAACCCTGGACCAGCGCATAGGCCTTGACCGAAGACGGCTGCAATTTCAGGCCGCGGCCAGCAGGCCGATCCGGCTGCGTGAGCACCAAGGGCACAGTGAAACCCGCCTCCACCAAGGCCTGCAGTGCAACCTTGGCAAACTCCGGTGTGCCTGCGAACGCGACCCTCAAAGAGGGGCCAGAGCCGTCAGCTTCACTGCTGTTCATCACGCGTTTTTTTAATCATTTTGGTTCTGATGCGGTCGCGTTTGAGCGGGCTGAGGTACTCGACAAACACCTTGCCCATCAAATGATCCATCTCGTGCTGTATGCACACGGACAACAAACCTTCCGCTTCACGCTCGAAAGGCCGCCCATCCCGGCCCAAGGCTCGCACGCGAACCCGGGCGTGGCGAGGCACTTTGTCATAGACCTCGGGAACCGAGAGGCACCCTTCCTGGCCCAAGGCCATTTCCTCACTGCGCTCAATCAACTCCGGATTGATCAAAACCAGGGCTTGGTCACGCTCTTCCGAGACGTCGATCACGATGACGCGCTGGTGTACGTTGACCTGTGTGGCTGCCAGACCTATCCCTTCGGCCGCATACATCGTCTCCAGCATGTCGTCGAGCAACTGCCGGGTGGAGTCCTCCACCACAGACACAGGCCGGGCCACCGTATGTAACAGAGGGTCGGGATATCGAAGAATACGCAGCAAGGCCATACAAAAACATCCAAGGGGAAACAAGGAACAAGAAGATAAAACCGAAAACCACCCTCACCGCTGTTCATCAATCTGAAACAACTTGTGGGCGCAGCGCAACGAAGAAGCCAGCAAGCAAGCTGATTTGATTTGCTTCAGCGGGTCACTTTCGTTGCGATATCAAGGGTTTAGAGGCAGAATCTGTGAAACTGATTGAGGAATTTTCGCCGATCTTGGCCTAGCCAGGTTGGCGGCCGTTTGGAAATCCCCACGCGGCAAACTCTTTTGATTCATTCCCATCGAACGGTGCGTCGCACCGCCCTCGGAGACAGTCGTCCATGACCCAACAAAGCCGCCCCGCCTTCAACCTCAAACCGATCCAGCGTATGGCCTCGCCCAGCAGCTGGCTTTTGTGGGGCATGAGCGCCGCTCTGGGCTTGGCGGCAACACAGGCCAACGCCACCAATTTTCCCATTACGCCAAACCAGCGAAGCACGGCCCAACAAGTCGCTTCTGCGGGCATTCCATTGTCAGAGTTGGCCCCTAACGCGCCCGATTCACATGTCGTCAAGCGTGGCGACACCCTCTGGGACATCTCAAAATTGTTCCTGAAAAGCCCGTGGCGTTGGCCTGAGCTCTGGGGCATGAATTTGGAGCAAATTCGCAATCCTCACCTCATCTACCCTGGACAGATCCTGATCCTAGAACGCATTGGCGATCGCGCCCGCCTGCGAGTTGGCGAGCCCGTGGGTGACACCTTGCGTCTGTCACCGAGGGTGCGTGGTGCGGACATTGGCCGCAACCCCATCGCGTCCATTCCGTTTCACCTCATAGAACCGTTTCTGAATGAAGCGGTGATTTTTGATAAGAATGAGCTGGAGAGTGCTCCTCGCATCGTCGCGGCGCAGGAGGGCCGGGTCATGATGGGCAAAGGCGAAACCGCGTATGTCCGCGGTGACCTGGGCACCAACACCGCTTACCGTGTTTTCCGCGAACCCCGGGCCTTGCTCGACCCCACAACCAAAGAAGTGCTGGGCTTCGAAGCAGCCTATGTAGGCTCGGCAGATTACATCCGTGCCGGTGAAACCCGCTCGGGTGCAGACGGCAAACCCGAAATTGTTCCCGCGACCTTCCGTCTCACCAGTTTGCGCATGGAAGCTGGCGTGGGTGACCGTTTGGCGCCGGTACAGCAACGAGAGTTCACCAACTATGTCCCCCGCCCACCGCAAAATCCCATTGGCGGGCAATTGGCGTCGATCTACGGCGAAGGCCTCAACGCCGGGCAGAATCAGATTGTCGCGTTGAACAAGGGTGCTCGTGATGGGCTAGAACGCGGCCACGTCCTGGCGCTTTGGCGTGATGGCTCGCGTGCAGTGGATCGCACCGACCCGACACGTCCGCTGCTCAAGTTACCTGACGAGCGGCACGGTCTGCTCTTCGTATTCCGCGTTTTTGACCGCATGTCTTATGCGTTGATCTTGAACGTGCAGGAACCCGTCAAGGTCGGGGACCGCTTCACACAACCTTGAGTCTCGGTTAGGCGGCTACGGGGCGTCGCATCCAGATGATGGAACGGAATGAACTCTCGGCATGGCTGCGTTTGGTCACCACGCCGGGATTGGGGCGCGACGCCATGCGACGCTTGTTGGTGGCTTTTGGTTCGCCCCAAGCCATCTTTCTGGCACCACCCAACGCGCTCCAGGACCACGTCGGCACAAAAAAAGCGATTGCTGCGCTGGCGCGGGCCCCGGACGACTTTGAGACCGTTCTGGATCTGACAAATATTTGGCTTGCAGAGGCAACCCCCGCAGAACGGCATGTCCTGACCTTAGGCGATCCGCACTACCCAAGCGCCTTGCTTCAAACCGCTGATCCGCCTTTGCTGCTTTACGCTCAAGGCAATCTGTCGTTGCTGGCAGCACCCAAGATCGCGATCGTGGGCAGCCGAAACCCGACACCCCAAGGGTTACAGAACGCCAGAGCCTTCGCGCGCACTTTGAGTCAAGCCGGTTTAACCGTTGTGTCGGGGTTGGCGCTTGGCATCGACGGAGCCGCCCATGAAGGCGCGCTTGAAGGTGTGGGCAGCACCATCGCTGTCGTCGGAACCGGTCTGGACCGTGTCTATCCCAAAGACCATCACGCGCTGGCTCATCAGATATCACAGCAGGGTCTGATGCTCAGCGAATACCCCCTGGGCACACCTCCTTTGCCCAGTTACTTTCCTCAGCGCAATCGCATCATCGCAGGCTTGGCCAGTGGCACCTTGGTGGTCGAGGCCGCGCTGAAATCAGGTTCTTTGATCACGGCCAAGCTCGCCGCCGAGTGCGGTCGCGAAGTACTGGCCATTCCAGGTTCAATTCACTCACCCCAATCCCGTGGCTGCCACGCACTGATCAAACAGGGGGCAAAACTGGTCGAGACCGCGTCAGATGTCCTGGAAGAACTCGCGTCCATGACCGGTTTGCTGCGCCCAGCGACCGCGCTGGACTCCGCCGCGGAACCAGAGTCATCGACAGTGTGCCCTCTGCTCGATTTGATGGGTTACGACCCCATCAGCTTGGACAGTTTGTCACAGCGCAGCGGCACCGCGCCCGAGACGCTCAGCGCAACCCTGCTGGAATTGGAGCTCGGCGGCCAGGTGGCCCGCCTGCCGGGTCAGCTTTTTCAACGCTTGGGTCAGGGATGATCAAGCCTTAGAAGGGGTTTCTTGAGTGCGCCGGCATCGGCCAGTCCATGTATAGTGAACCCATGTTTGATGTTCTCGTCTACCTGTACGAAAACTACTGGCGACCGGACGCCTGTCCAGGCCACGACCAGTTGACTCGCAAACTTTCGTCGGTGGGTTTCGAGTCCGACGAGATTCAAGAAGCGCTGACCTGGCTGGATGGCTTGGCCGGTGCCGCTGAGTCATATGTAGGTGAACAAGCCGAACACAGCGTGCGTGTGTACTCACCTGCCGAGCAAGACCACCTCGGTCTAGAGTCCATCAGCTTCATCAGCTTCTTGGAATCAGCCGGCGTTTTGCCGCCCCCGATGCGTGAAATGGTGGTGGACCGTGCCAACGCCATTCCTGGGGGTCCACTGGACCTGGAGGACTTGAAAATCATCCTCTTGATGGTGTTTTGGAGTTTGGGCGAGGAGCCCGATGCACTCATCTTGGACGAACTCTTCGTTGACGAGGAGGACAGGCTGATTCACTGAACCCGCTCCTGGTGGCGAGCTTGAACCGCCACTCACCCCAATTCAGCCCAACAAGCGGCTCGGATCTGCATCCAGTTTGGCCATGGCGTTGCGGGTCGCCCGCGTTGTGAGCGATTCGTCCTGCGCAGGCACCAGCAAGCCCGACTGCAAAAACGCCGCCAGCCTATGCTGTTGGAACAAAATGCCACGGCCCTGGGGTGATACAAACAAATGCAGTTGCTTGCGCATGCCCTGCCACGCCAGCTGCACGGCTTCGTTGCGGTCGCGGTAGTCCAATTTGTACCACCCGCCCACCTGCAAATCTTTGGTCCAAGCCAGCATGGCAGGCGTCGGTGCCGATCCACCGGAAGCCACCACCTCCAGCTCAGCGCTTTCATGACCCGACAGATCCATGACCATGTTGCTGTCGATTTCCATGTCATCGGCTTCGGGCAGCAACTCCTCCAGAGTTTCCAGGCGCGCTTTGAGTTCTTCCAGCCGCGCATGCGGTATGGAGGCAGTTTTTGCGGTGAAGGCGGCGGCCAGTGAGTCATTCAGGGTTTGAATGTGCTCATCCTGTTTCGCAACAGGGACGCCGGCGTTTTGCATGCCATCGCGCAGCAACTTGAGCAAAGGGGGCAAGCGCCGGATCACGTCGGCGCGCTCATCCCGTGTCACCTTGGCGCTGGCCGACCAAATCAAGTCGGCGGCTGCGCCCTTCATTTCCTTGATTTCTTCGCCGAACTTGCCAGATTTGACAGCCGTCATCGCGAGTACATCAGCCCAGACTTGGAACAAAAAGTCGCGCACGCCCTCTTGCACAGGGACATCGCTGAGCATTTTGCGCAGCTCAATGGTGTACTGAATCGCCAAGGTTTCGCGCTGCTCCACCTGCTGCGCCAACGAGACCCCCTTGCGTGTGGTTTCGTTGTCTTTGCTGAAATAGTTCTCCAAAAACTTCTCGAACTCGTTGAGCACTGTTTGGAACACGCGTCGTCCCGTGTCGGGGTAAGCCTCGACCACTTGCACGATACGTTTGATTTCCTTTTCCAAAGTCTCACCCAGTGGGCTGCTGTGGCTGTCAAAGCCCATCACACAGGCACCCATGCGGTCAATCAGACGGCGCGCCGGGTGTTCGGCAGCTGCAAAAAAATCTGGCTCAGACACCGCTACCCGCAGGACCGGCATTTGCAAGCGAGCAAACCACACTCTAACGGTGGCCGGAATACGCTCCTCCATGAGGATGCTTTGGAACAGCAAGGCCACGATCTCGATCGTGGCCCGTTCCACCGGGCTGGCAGCAGCTTGTTTGAGCGCTTGTTTGCGCTGGGCAAGCTCCTCCAACATCATGGGGGCGCTGGCCGCCTCTGTCTGGGTGGCCACCACCGCGTCCGATCCCGGCGTCGGCTGCATCCGCTGCACCACCCCTTGTTGGGCCAAGGAAATGGCGGCGTTCAAACCTGCAGAAGTTGGGTGGGCGTGGGCCGTGTCCGCAAACTCTGGCAGATGGCGACTCACCATCTTGTTCAAACGAGAGAGCACCGCCTGCGCATGGTCGGCGCCACGCGCCAAAGGGCCTGTTTGCGTAGCGGGGCGGGTGTCGTCGTAGCCGCCGACACGATCCGGTGCGCCCATGGCCGTGGTCGAAGCATAGTTGGGCGGCCCTGCAGGTGCGGGCACCGCCGTCGCACGCGAGCGTCGGATGAAGGGTCGCAGATCAATCTCAGGCAGCACGTGCTGGGCAATCAACCAGCGGTTGGTCTCGTGATAGGCCTCTTCTGCAAAATGAGACAACTCATCGTGCAAAGGGATTTGTAACAGTTGCCAACCGTCATGACTCAGGCCCGCCTGCCGCCAGGCGTTGGTTGCAATGCGCGCGAGAACATGGGGCCGCAGGATGTCGTTGCTCTCAAACTCGTCGCGGCCTTCCAAGGCGCTGACGCGTGAGCGCAGGTCGGTGAACTCCCAAGATGCGCGGTCCATCATGGCCAGGGCCAGCCTTGAACTCAGAATTTCGCCTTCTATGGTGTCGTTGTCGACCAGGCTCATTTTGTTGGCCCGGCCTTCCGGCCCGGACAAGTCGCCAAAACGCGACATTGGGACCGAGCCTGTGCTCAAGGCGTCTTGCAGGGTGGTCACCATGCCGCTGAGCCAAAAGGGCGCGGTTTTTTGCAGATCGTCCACCAAGTCACGTCTGCGCATCACCAAACCACGCTCGGCCACTTGGCTGAGCTGATGGCGGGCGGCTTGCTCTACCGCCTGAACCACGCTGGGTACGGCGTTGAGCAATCCCTCAACGAAGCTGCGCCGGGCACGTGCGGCCAGGGCAAGAGAATTGGCGTCTTTCGCCATGAAGAGTCAGTGGTAAACCATAGGGTGAAGACCGCTGAACTCTACACCAGCCTTCACACCACGGCACCAGCATTTGGATCGTCGGGGTCGGTCTCCTTGCCAGGGCCGGCTTTGATCAAGTCTTCGCGCTTCACACCCAACCACATTGCAATCGCTGCCGCAACAAAGACAGACGAGTAAACACCAAACAAAATACCAATGGTCAGCGCCAAAGCGAAGTAGTGCAAGGTAGGGCCACCCCAAATCAGCATCGCGACCACCATCATCAAGGTGCTGCCGTGGGTGATGATGGTGCGACTGATGGTACTGGTGATGGCGTGGTCAATCACTTCTCGCGAGTTCAGTTTGCGGTACTTGCGGAACGCTTCCCGGACGCGGTCAAAAATCACCACCGACTCATTCACCGAGTAGCCGAGCACCGCCAACACCGCGGCCAAAACGGCCAAGGAAAATTCCCATTGGAAGAAGGCGAAGAACCCGACGATGATGATCACGTCATGCAAGTTGGCGATGATGCCCGCCACCGCAAACTTCCACTCGAAACGAAACGCGAGGTAGATCATGATGCCAATCACCGTCACGGCCAAGGCGATAGCACCATCACGCGCCAGCTCGGCACCGACAGATGGCCCTACAAACTCGCTGCGCTGTAAATGCACGGGCTCGGAGCCCGGTGTGCCGCAAACGGGTTTGCGCAGCGATTCGCCTTTGTCCGTCTGAACCTCTTGTGTGGTGACCGCACTGCCCTCGGCTTTGCACAAAGCCTCAAACACCCTTGCAACCACATCGGTCTGCTTCACTTCACCCCGGATCGGCAACCGAATCAAGACATCGCGCGAACTGCCAAAGTTCTGCACCTGAACCTCGCCGAAACCCAGCCCCTCGACGATTTCACGGGACTTATTGATATCGGCCGCTGCTGCGTACTTCACTTCAACCACAGTGCCGCCGGTGAACTCCACCGAAAAATGCAGCCCCCGGGTAGCGATAAAGAATACGGCGGCGAAAAACGTCAGGGCTGAAAACACGTTCAACACCAAAGCATGACGCATGAACGGAATATCGCGGCGAATGCGGAAGAACTCCATGTGCTTGTCCTATTAGTCTGGGATTGAACGGCCTACCGCTCAGGATTTGGTCAGCTCTGCGCCAGAAGTCGAGCTACTGCCCTCTGGTTTCCACACCTGGCCAATAGACATGGTTTTGAGTTTTTTCTTGCCGCCGTAATACAGGTTCACCAAACCGCGCGAGAACATCACCGACGAGAACATCGACGTCAAGATACCCAAGCAGTGCACCACGGCAAACCCGCGCACCGGCCCCGACCCAAACGCCAGCAACGCCAAGCCCGCAATCAAGGTGGTGACGTTGGAGTCCACGATGGTGGCAAAGGCTTTTTCATAACCCGTGTTGATGGCCGCCTGTGGCGATGCCCCACCGCGCAGCTCTTCACGAATACGCTCGTTGATAAGCACGTTGGAGTCAATGGCCATGCCCAACACCAAGGCGATGGCCGCAATACCCGGCAAGGTCAAGGTGGCCTGCATCAGGGACAACATCGCAATCAAGAGCAAGAGGTTGAACGCCAAAGCCAAGGTAGAGAACACGCCAAAGAGCATGTAGTAAAAACACATGAAAACGGCAATGGCGGCGAAACCATAGAGCACGCTGTTAAACCCCATTTGAATGTTCTCGGCACCCAAGGTCGGGCCCACGGTGCGCTCTTCGATGATTTCCATGGGCGCCGCCAGCGAGCCCGCCCGCGTCAAGAGCGCCATGTCAGCGGTTTCTTGGGGCGTGAAGTTGCCGGTGATTTGAAACTGATTGCCGAATTCACTTTGAATCGTGGCCACCGAGATGGCTTCGCCTTTGCCCTTTTCATAGAGCACGATGGCCATGGGTTTACCTATGTTTTCGCGTGTGATGCGGCGCATGTTTTTACCGGCGACATCGTCTAGACGCACCGACACCGCCGGGCGCTGGTTCTGATCGAAGGTAGACGACGCTTGTTTGAGCTGATCCCCAGTTGCAACCACCTCACGCTTCAATCCCACCCGCGTCACCCGCCCATCACGCTCGCGCTGTGGCACGACTTCCGCGGCGCCATCTGGCGAGGCCTCGGCAAGACGGATTTGCAAAGTTGCCGTGCGACCCAAAATGTCTTTGGCCCGCGCGGTGTCTTGCACACCAGCGAGTTGCACCACGATTCGGTCGACACCCTGCTGCTGTATCACGGGCTCGGTCACGCCCAGCTCGTTGACGCGGTTGTGCAGTGTTTCAATGTTTTTGCTCAGCGCTTGTTTTTGAATCTCCAACAACGCGCCCGGTGCAAACTGCGACATCAAGTTGATATTGCTGCCATTGGCCACGGGCTCTTGCCGCCAACGTAAGGTGGGGAACTGATCAGACAGCAGAGTTTGTGCACGCTTGGCCTCAACGGGATCGCTGAACTCGATGACCAGGTCGCCGCTGTCGCGGTTCAAGCCCGAAAACTTCACCTTCTTCTCGCGCAACAAACTTCGCGCATCGCTGGCGTATGTGGCAATGGCTTGGATCTGTGCGGCCCTCATGTCCACTTGCATCAAAAAATGGACGCCACCGCGCAAGTCCAGCCCCAAGTACATGGGAAGCGCGTGCAGTTTGGTCAACCACTGGGGCGACCGGGAGAGCAAGTTCAGCGCAACGATGTAACTAGGGTCTGCCGGATCGGGGTTCAAGGCCTTGCTGATGACGTCTTTGGCCTGGATTTGGGTATCGGTGTTGGCAAACCGCGCCTTGACAGACGTGCCTTCGAACTGGACGAAGTCGCTGGCTATCTTGGCCTCATCGAGCGCGGTCTGTACCCGGCTGACCATGCTGGCATCAAGTTTGAGTGTGGCCTTGCCACTGCTCACCTGCACGGCGGGCGCTTCGCCGAAAAAATTGGGCAAGGTGTAAACGGCCCCAAGCACCAGGGCCAGTGCCAGCACCACGTATTTCCAAACAGGGTAGCGGTTCATTTCAACTTTCTTGCAGGGCCGAACGCGTAGCGTTCATTGGCAGTTCGCTCTTGCAGCAGGCACCAGTGATCAAGGCTTACTTGAACGTGCCTTTGGGCAACACTTGAATCACAGACGCGCGTTGAATTTGCATCTCAACGCCATTGGCGACTTCAACATGCACATAGCTGTCGCCCATTTTCGCGATGCGACCAATCACGCCGCCAGCGATCACCACCTCGTCGCCTTTGGCCAGCGCATCAATCATGGCGCGGTGCTCTTTCTGGCGCTTCATTTGTGGGCGGATCATGACGAAGTAAAGCACCACGAACATCAGAATCAAAGGCAGCATGGAGCCCAGGCTGCCAAACATGGAATCAGCGCCGGAAGTTGCAGCGGGGGCAGTTTGTGCGAATGCGTTGGAGATGAACACGGGAGATTCCTTTTATTGATGGCGTTTCAGTCTGTCGGCGCCCAACACTGCGCTTAACTAAGCGCAGCGACGCCGCATGTAAATAAGCCTTTGATTGTATTCGGGTGATACCTGACTCTTCCCCTGGCGACTGCGGGGACAACAAGCCCAAGCGCCAAACAAAACGCCCACTTCGGTTCGATCCAAGGTGGGCGTAGTTAAAGGCAAATCAAGTTGAATTTGGTTGCGGGGGCAGGATTTGAACCTACGACCTTTGGGTTATGAGCCCAACGAGCTACCAGACTGCTCCACCCCGCGACTGAGCCTACGAGTATGGCACATGCGTTACAGCAAAGCAAGGCTGGCGACGTGTTTCGATGCAGTGGCGCGAAGAAAAGGAAGGAGGCTGTTCAACTCGGTTCATCAGCGAAGCGCCAATAAAAAAGCCGACTCGTGGTCGGCTTTCGTTCAATGGCGGAGTTGCTGCCGGTGGATTGCTCGGCGTCGTTATTCGGCTTTATCCGCTTCAGGCGCTTCTGCGATCTCAGGACGATCCACCAGCTCTACAAAGGCCATCGGTGCGTTGTCGCCAACACGGAAACCCATTTTCAGGATTCGTGTGTAACCACCTGGACGCGCCTTGTAGCGGGGACCAAGTTCGTTGAAGAGTTTGGTGACGATGTCGCGGTCACGCAAACGGTCAAAGGCCAAGCGGCGGTTGGCCAGCGTTGCTTCTTTGCTCAAGGTGATGAGGGGCTCCACGACGCGGCGCAGCTCTTTGGCCTTGGGCACCGTGGTTTTGATGGCTTCGTGGCGAAGCAAGGAGACGCACATATTGCGAAGCATCGCAAGGCGGTGCTCGGAAGTGCGGTTGAGTTTACGGAGTCCGTGACGGTGACGCATGGTGCTGACCTTTCTTTATAAAACCGACAGCCGTATCAGGTACTGCCGGGTGCACCGGGTTGCAAAGCAACCCTTGGATTTAAGCCAACCGACTTGAACCATCGGTCGTCTTCAAAAAGTTAACGTTTATCGAGGCCTTGGGGTGGCCAGTTTTCGAGGCGTGCGCCCAGTGTGAGGCCACGCGATGCCAAAACTTCTTTGATTTCGTTGAGCGACTTGCGACCCAGGTTTGGCGTCTTGAGCAACTCGGTTTCGGTACGCTGAATCAAATCGCCGATGTAGTAAATGTTCTCGGCTTTGAGGCAGTTGGCCGAACGCACAGTGAGTTCGAGCTCGTCGACAGGACGCAGCAAAATGGGGTCGAACTGCGTGTTGTTTTGCTGAGGCTCGCTGAAGGCGGCGATCTCGCTGCCCTCAAGCTGTGCAAACACCGCGAGTTGTTCCACCAAAATTTTCGCCGATGCGCGGATCGACTCTTCAGGCGAAATTGCACCGTTGGTGTGGATTTCCATCACCAATTTGTCGAGGTCGGTACGCTGCTCAACACGCGCACTTTCCACGGTGTAGCTGACACGGGCCACGGGCGAGAAAGAAGCGTCCAGCACGATGCGGCCAATGGACTTCGTCGGCTCGTCACCATAACGGCGCATCGTGCCAGGAACATAACCACGGCCTTTTTCAACCTTGATTTGCATGTCGAGCTTGCCACCTTGCGACAGGTTGGCAATGACATGGCCTGGGTTGATGATTTCCACGTCGTGTGGGGTTTGGATGTCAGCGGCGGTCACGGGGCCTTCGCCTTCTTTGCGCAGCACCAAAGTGACTTCATCACGGTTGTGCAAACGGAAAACAACGCCCTTGAGGTTCAGCATGATGTGAACCACGTCTTCTTGCACGCCGTCGATGGCGGAGTACTCGTGCAACACGCCAGCGATGGTGACTTCCGTTGGTGCGTAGCCGACCATCGAGCTGAGCAGGACACGACGCAGGGCATTGCCCAGGGTGTGGCCGTAGCCACGCTCGAAAGGCTCCAAGGTCACCTTGGCACGGTTGTGACCCAGGGGTTCAACATGAATGGCTTTGGGTTTGAGCAGATTGGTTTGCATGAGGTCTTTCTTTCAATACCCTCGGTTCGTTACACCGATAAGGCTGAGCAGGTTCCAAGTGACGGCGAACCGAACGCTTGGAGGCGACACCAGCGGCCTGTGCGCGCTGCGATCTCTGCAGTACACAACGGGCCGCCACATGACGAACTTAACGTGAATACAACTCGACGATGAGCGCTTCTTTGACGTCGGAGGCGAACTCGTCGCGGTCAGGCGTCTTCTTGAACACGCCTTCGAGTTTGGCGCCGTCCACTTGCACCCAAGCCGGCATGCCCATGGATTCCGCGAGTTTGTAGGCGTCGGTCACACGCAACTGTTTTTTCGCTTTTTCGCGCACGGCCACGGTGTCTCCCACCTTGACCAAGAACGAGGCAATGTTCACGACCTCACCGTTGACCGTCACACCTTTGTGCGACACCAACTGGCGCGCTTCAGCGCGGGTGGAGGCAAAACCCATGCGGTACACCACGTTGTCCAGGCGTGACTCCAGCAACAGCAGCAAGTTCGCGCCGGTATTGCCTTTGCGGCGCTCGGCTTCTGCGAAATAGCGGCGGAACTGGCGCTCCAGCACACCGTACATGCGCTTGACTTTTTGTTTCTCGCGCAACTGCAGACCGAAGTCGCTGGTACGCGTTCCCGACGTGCGGCCATGTTGACCGGGTTTGCTGTCGAACTTGGCCTTGTCTCCAATGGGGCGGCGAGCGCTCTTGAGGAACAGGTCCGTGCCTTCACGGCGTGAGAGTTTGGCCTTAGGGCCGAGGTATCGTGCCACGATGATTCCTTATTCAATCTGACGCAGAACTGGCTGCGCGAGTCTGGCGTATGCTTTTTTGTGCGCTCAGACGGTGGGCTTCAATGACTTCAATGCTTTGCAATCTCCGCGCAGCACTGAAACGACAAAGCCGACGGTGCCTTCAAGGCAACGCCGACCAAAGGGAAAAACAAATCAGTCGCCAATCCTGGGATGCATCAGATGCGGCGACGCTTCTGGGGACGGCAGCCGTTGTGCGGCACTGGCGTCACGTCAGAGATCAAATTGATGCGGATGCCAAGCGAAGCCAACGCACGCACCGACGACTCACGACCTGGGCCTGGGCCCTTGATGCGCACGTCGAGGTTTTTGATGCCCTGCTCTTGAGCCGCACGACCCGCCACCTCAGCCGCAACCTGGGCTGCGAAAGGCGTGCTCTTGCGAGAGCCCTTGAAGCCTTGGCCGCCACTGGACGCCCAAGACAGCGCGCCACCTTGACGGTCAGTGATGGTGATGATGGTGTTGTTGAACGACGCATGCACATGGGCAATGCCGTCAGCAACATTCTTACGGACTTTCTTGCGCACACGTTGTGCGGCGGTGTTCGGTGCTTTAGCCATATGCTCTTTCTGTCAAATCTTGATCGATAAATGGGCGACCAAGCGGGTGGTGTTCAAGTGGGCTTAAACAGCTCACTTCTTCACCAGGGCACCCGACTTACGCGGACCCTTGCGGGTGCGTGCGTTGGTTTTTGTACGCTGACCGCGAACAGGCAAGCCACGGCGATGGCGGAATCCACGGTAGCAGCCCAGGTCCATCAACCGTTTGATGTTGATGGACATCTCGCGGCGCAAATCGCCTTCGATGGTCAAGCGACCAATCTCTTCACGGATCTTTTCCAGATCGGCGTCAGTCAGGTCTTTGATCTTGCGATCAAAAGGCACAGCGCAGCTGGAGCAGATTTTCTGCGCCGTGGTGCGGCCAATGCCATAAATCGCAGTCAAGCCAATTTCGGTGTGCTTGTGCGGGGGAATGTTGATACCAGCAATACGTGCCATGTTCGTCCTCTAATTCGCTCGTCGCGTCTGTTCAATCGCAGGGCAAAAATCAGCCCTGACGCTGTTTGTGGCGCGGATCAGTACAGATCACGCGAACCACACCCTTGCGACGGATGACCTTGCAATTCCGGCACATCTTCTTCACCGATGCTGCAACTTTCATGCTTTTCTCCTAAGCCTTAAGCTCTAAGCCTTATGACAAGGCCCGTTCAAAAAAAATCAAACCCGTTCAACCCAACAACTGGTGTCAATACACCTGTCACTTGGCCCTGAATACAATCCGCGCCCTGGTCAAATCGTAGGGCGTCAACTCCACGGTGACCTTGTCACCTGGGAGGATGCGGATGTAGTGCATGCGCATCTTCCCCGAAATATGTCCGAGCACCACGTGCCCGT
Source organism: Burkholderiales bacterium (assembly GCA_031431125.1). Lineage (GTDB taxonomy): Bacteria > Pseudomonadota > Gammaproteobacteria > Burkholderiales > Burkholderiaceae_C > JANPCX01. The sequence continues at coordinate 12,255 of JANPCX010000026.1, read as the reverse complement.
TTTCTAACTTCACACGAAATGTGGCATTGGGAAGATTCTCAAGAATCTCGCCTTGCATTTGAATGACATCGTCTTTCGCCATGCCTGCCGTTTCGTTATGTTCAAGTGAGCATTAGCTCGGCTTGAAACTGGCCTTCTTCAACAAAGAGTCGTATTGCTGACTCATCACATAACTCTGCACCTGAGCCCAGAAATCCATGGTGACCACCACGATGATCAAGAGCGAGGTGCCACCGAAATAGAAAGGCACGTTGTACTTGAGCACCAAAAATTCAGGCAACAAACACACCGCCGTGATGTAAACCGCCCCGGCCAGCGTCAGCCGCGAAAGAATCTTGTCGATGTGGCGCGCCGTTTGATCGCCTGGGCGAATGCCGGGAATAAAGGCACCACTCTTCTTCAGGTTGTCTGCCGTCTCTTTGCTGTTGAACACCAAGGCGGTGTAGAAGAAACAGAAGAAAACAATCGCGGCGGCATACAGCAATACATAAATTGGTTGCCCTGGGGAGACCATGGCCGCAATGTCACGCAACCAAGTCATGCCATCACCCGTGGCGAACCAACCCACCACCGTTGCTGGCAACAAAATGATCGAAGATGCAAAAATCGGAGGGATCACGCCAGACATATTGAGTTTCAACGGCAAGTGCGATGACTGACCCCCATACACCTTGTTGCCCACCTGGCGTTTGGCGTAGTTAACCAAAATTTTGCGCTGACCACGTTCAACAAACACCACGGCATACGTGACAGCAGCGACCAAGACAACAATCACCAAACCCGCGAAGTTACCTATCTCGCCTCTACCGATCAAAGACCCAAACTGTGCCAATGCGCCGGGCAACCCCGCAGCAATACCAGCGAAGATCAGAATGGAAATACCGTTACCCAAACCGCGCTCAGTAATTTGTTCGCCCAACCACATCAAAAACATGGTGCCGGCCACGAGGCTGACCACTGCAGTCAAACGGAAACCAAAACCTGGGGAAATCACGAGGCCAGCGGAACCCTCGAGCGCGATGGCAATGCCCAGCGCTTGAAAGATGGCCAAACCCAAGGTGCCGTAGCGCGTGTATTGGGTGATTTTGCGGCGGCCACCCTCGCCTTCTTTTTTCAGCGCTTCCAATGTCGGCACGACATAGGTCATCAACTGCATGATGATGGAGGCGGAGATGTAAGGCATGATGCCCAGGGCCAACACCGAGAAGCGCGACAAGGCCCCACCCGAGAACATATTCAGCAAATTCAGAATGCCGCCCTGCTGGCTCTTGAACAACTGAGCCAACTGATTCGGATCAATCCCGGGCACTGGAATGTGCGTGCCAATCCGGTAAACCACCAAAGCGAGCACCAAAAAGATAAGTCGACGACGGAGGTCGCCGAACTTGCCACTTTTTGCGAGCTGTGTTGGGTTGGTAGCCACGAAGAATGGTGTCCGAAAAGTATACGAAGGTCAGCCGATCAGCTGACCGAACCGCCCAAAGCCTCAATGGCCGCTTTGGCGCCTGCGGTGGCACCAATGCCCTTGAGCACGATCTTGCGGGTCAATGTGCCGGTCTTGATGACTTTGACCGTCTTGGCCAACTCGCCAACCAAACGTGCTTGTTTCAATGACAACAAATCCACCTCGTCTGCACCCAGACGCTCGAGGTCGGTCAGGTTCACTTCTGCATTGAATTGCAACTGTGCCGACTTGAAGCCACGCTTAGGCAAGCGGCGCTGCAAAGGCATTTGGCCGCCTTCGAAACCCACCTTGTGGTAGCCACCGGCACGGGACTTTTGACCCTTGTGGCCACGTCCGGCAGTTTTGCCAATGCCCGAACCAATGCCGCGACCGACGCGGCGTTTGTAGTGGGTGGAGCCCTCAGCAGGCTTGATGGTGTTCAGTTCCATGATCTTCAATTCCTCAGCAGGGGTGCTTTAAAGCACCTTCACCAGGTAAGCCACTTTGGTGATCATGCCGCGCACAGCGGGCGTGTCTTCCAAAGTGAACTGGCTGTTCAGCTTGCGCAAACCCAATCCGCGCACAGTGGCACGGTGGGATTCACGGGTGCCCGCAATGCTGCGCACCAGCTTCACCGTCACGGTGTTTTTGTCGCCCATTTTTTTTTCGCTCATCGTCGTTCTCCGTGCCTGCGGGTTCAGTTGAAGATTTGTTCAACTGTGAGACCGCGCTTGGCTGCAATGTTCGCAGGCGTGGTGGTGTTCTTCAGCGCGTCCAAGGTGGCGCGAACCAAGTTGTAAGGGTTGTTGGAACCCAGGCTCTTGCACACGATGTCAGTCACGCCCAACACTTCGAACACAGCGCGCATCGGGCCGCCGGCAATGATGCCGGTACCAGGCGCGGCAGGCGCCATCAGCACACGCGATGCGCCGTGCTCGCCTTCCACCTTGTGGTGGATAGAGCCGTTCTTGAGTGACACCTTGAACAGGTTGCGACGGGCGTCTTGCATGGCCTTGGTCACGGCCACGGGCACTTCTTTGGACTTGCCTTTGCCCATGCCGATCTTGCCATCGCCGTCACCGACCACGGTCAAGGCTGCGAAACCGAGAATCCGGCCACCCTTCACCACTTTGGTGACGCGGTTGACGGAAATCATCTTTTCCTTCAGGCCGTCTTCGCTGCCCTCTTGGGGACCACGTGCTTGAAATTTAGCCATTTTGAATCCTTGCTATGCGCTTGCCTGGCGATCAGAACTGGAGACCTGCTTCACGTGCCGCATCGGCCAAAGCCTTGACGCGTCCGTGATAGGCAAAACCTGCGCGGTCGAATGCGACTTTTTCAATTCCAGCAGCCTTCGCTTTTTCTGCGATGCGTTTGCCGATCAATGTGGCCGCAGCCACATTGCCACCCTTGCCCGAGGCGCCCAGCTCTTTACGAACCGAACTCTCAGCCGTGGAGGCACTGGCCAACACCTTGGCGCCGTCGTCAGAGATGACGCTGGCATAAATGTGCAGATTGGTGCGGAACACCGTCAAACGCGCGACGCGCTGGATGGCGATACGAACCCGGGTCTGGCGTGAGCGACGAATGCGCTGATCTTTTTTGTTCAACATGTCAAACGCCCCTTACTTCTTCTTGGTCTCTTTGAGGGAGACTTTTTCGTCGGAATAACGAATGCCCTTGCCTTTGTAGGGCTCCGGCGGACGGATCGCGCGAACTTCGGCGGCAATTTGACCTACCACTTGGCGGTCAGCGCCTTTGATCACGATTTCCGTTTGTGTTGGGCATTCCACCTTGATGCCGGCAGGCATGTCTTTGCCGACGGGGTGTGAAAAACCAATTTGCAAATTCAGCTTCTGGCCCTGGGCTTGAGCGCGAAAACCCACGCCGACCAAGTTCAGTTTTTTCTCAAAACCCTTGCTCACGCCGTTGACCATGTTGGCCAACAACGCACGCATGGTGCCCGTCATGGCATCGGCTTCGGCGGAGTCGTTGGCGGCGGAGAAACTCAGCACACCGGCATCGTTCTTCACGCTGACCAAAGGATTGGCCACACGAACCAAGGTGCCCAAAGCGCCCTTGACGGTAATTTGTTCGGTATTCACCGACACGTCCACACCCTTGGGAATGGAGATAGGCATTTTTCCTACGCGGGACATTTGCTTGACTCCTTTCTTAAGAGACGTAGCACAGCACTTCGCCACCAATACCCACTTGGCGCGCTTTGCGGTCGGTCATGACGCCTTTGGGGGTGGTGACAATCGCCACACCCAAACCGTTCATCACATTAGGAATGTCGTGACGGCCTTTGTAGATGCGCAAGCCAGGACGGCTCACACGCTCAATGTGCTCGATCACGGGACGGCCAGCGTAGTACTTCAGTGCGATTTGCAACTGAGGTTTGGCTGGTTCGCCAACAATAGAAAAACTGTCGATGTAACCCTCGTCCTTCAACACCTGCGCGATGGCAGCTTTGATTTTGGACGACGGCATCACAACGCTGGGCTTGTCGACCATCTGCGCGTTGCGGATGCGGGTCAACATGTCAGCGATAGGATCACTCATGCTCATTCGAATATCTCCTACCGATTACCAGCTGGCCTTGATGATGCCGGGGATGTCGCCCTTGAACGCCAGTTCACGGATCTTGTTACGACCCAAACCGAATTTGCGGAAGGTGCCGCGAGGGCGACCTGTCAACTCGCAGCGGTTGCGCTGGCGAGTTGGGTAAGCGTTGCGGGGCAACTGCTGCAACGCCAGACGAGCGGCGTAACGCTCTTCGTCGGACTTTTTCGCGTCGTTGGCAGTGCCCTTGAGCTCTGCGTACTTTTTCGCGTACTTCGCAACCAGCTGCGTGCGCTTGAGTTCACGCTGAATAAGCGATGTCTTGGCCACGTTCTGCCCCTCAGTTCTTGAACGGAAATTTGAACGCTGCGAGAAGGGCTTTGGCCTCTTCGTCGTTTTTTGCGCTCGTCGTGATGCTGATGTTCAAACCGCGCAGCGCATCCACCTTGTCGTAGTCGACTTCAGGAAAAATGATCTGCTCTTTGACGCCGATGTTGTAGTTGCCACGGCCATCGAAGGAGCGGCCAGAAATTCCGCGGAAGTCGCGAACACGGGGCAGGGCCACGGTCACAAAACGGTCCAGGAATTCATACATTTGAACGCCGCGCAAGGTCACCATGCAACCAATGGGCACGCCGTCACGAATCTTGAAACCAGCAATCGCCTTCTTGGACTTGGTCACCACAGGCCTTTGGCCTGCAATTTTGGTCAGATCACTGACCGCGTGTTCCATGACCTTCTTGTCCGACACCGCTTCGCTCACACCCATGTTCAAGGTGATTTTGGTCAAGCGCGGCACTTGCATGGGCGACTTGTAACCAAATTTGGCGGAGAGTTCCGGAGCAATCTTGTCGCGATAAATCGCTTGAAGACGCGCCACTTTGGGGGCAGCTTGTTGTTGAGCTTGTTGTTTAGCCATATGCCGCCTCTTACGCCTTGATTTCTTCGCCGCTGGACTTGTAGACGCGAACGCCGTTGTCCTGGGTTTTGCGGGCTTGTTTCTCAGCGTCGCTGAGCAACTTGATGCCAACGCGGTCTGCCTTGCCCGTTGCCGGGTTGAAGATGGCCACATTGGATTGGTGAATAGACATCGTCTTGCTGACCACGCCACCCGTGGTGCCCTTCATCGGGTTGGGCTTGACGTGTTTCTTGACCATGTTCACACCGTCAACCACGATGCGGTCTTCGTCAACACGCTGGGACACAGTCCCGCGCTTGCCTTTGTCGCGGCCGGTCAACACAATGACCTGGTCGCCTTTGCGAATTTTGTTCATGAACTTGTGTCCTGCTATGGCCTGGCTGCTGCTGGGCTGATTGCCGAATAAGGGTGCGCGCTTAGAGGCGCGCTTAAAGCACCTCAGGGGCCAGCGACACGATCTTCATGAAACGCTCGGTGCGCAACTCGCGCGTCACCGGGCCGAAGATGCGGGTGCCGATGGGCTCCAGCTTGGCGTTCAGAAGCACAGCAGCGTTGCCGTCGAACTTCACCAAAGAGCCGTCTTGACGACGAACGCCCTTGGCGGTGCGGACAACCACAGCGCTGTAAACCTCGCCTTTTTTGACCCGGCCGCGTGGCGCAGCTTCTTTGATACTGACCTTGATGACGTCACCAATTCCAGCGTAACGACGCTTGGAACCGCCGAGCACCTTGATGCACATGACGGATTTAGCGCCAGTGTTGTCTGCGACGTCGAGTCGCGATTGCATTTGAATCATTGTGTGTTCCCAACTTGCACCCCGGGCACCTGCCACCAGGGCCAGTGCGTCGCGATCAGTCTTGGGCCCGTTGTTGTCTGCACTCGCAAGAACTTGGTTCGCCTGTTAGCGCTCAGCACTTGCAACCTACAAACCCCACTTGGGGCGAAGCCAAACTCTTTGCCCGCCGCTAAGGCGAACCAGAACTTTCAGCGAAGTCTGTGATTATCTACCTTAGGAAAGAGACTTGTCAAGCTTTTTGGCGAAAGCTTTTAAGTGAGGCTGTCCCTTTTCCTCGTTTTTGTTTGACTCAGGCCAGCAACTGCTGCGCCTGTTTGAGCATCGTCGAAGCATCACTGACCTCGAATTTGCCCGGTCCCTCGATATTCAAGGACTTGACCACGCCATCGACCACCAGCATCGAATAACGCTGCGACCGCTGGTCCATGCCGTGCGCGCTCAAATCCACCGTCAAGCCGACGGCTTTGGTGAAGTCGCCGTTGCCATCGGCCATCATGCGTACCTTGCCGGTAGTTTTTTGGTCACGGCCCCAGGCACCCATCACAAAGGCATCGTTCACGGAGACGCACCAGATCTCGTCAACGCCCGTAGCGCGCAAGGCGTCAAACTGGGCCACGTAACCTGGCACATGCTGGGCCGAACAAGTCGGCGTGAAAGCACCGGGCAATGCGAACACAGCAATCTTCTTTCCGGCAGTCAATGCTGCGATCTCAAAGCTGTTGGGCCCCAGAGAACAACCATTGCCCTCCACTTCAATGAATTCTTTGAGCGAAGCGGCAGGCAGTTTGTCACCGATTTTCAACATGATGTTCTCCGGTCGTATGAGTGAGTTTGCCGCGCGTGGCGGTCGATAAAAAAGGCTGGTCGCTATTTTGTCAGCGAACCAGCCTTGATGTTGACGCAGCCTTCAAAAGGACCTGCACAGTGGCGGGCTTAGCGCCCAAATCAAACCGCGATCAGACCCCGCGAGCTTTTTCCACCAAACGCGTCACAACCCAAGATTTGGTCTTGGAGATGGGACGGCTTTCGGCGATTTCAACCACGTCGCCCATTTTGTACTCGCCCTTTTCGTCATGGGCGTGGTACTTGCTGGACTTGGCAACAATCTTGCCGTAAAGCGCGTGCTTGGTGCGGCGCTCGATCAGCACGGTGATTGTCTTGTTGCGCTTGTCGCTCACCACCTTACCTACGAGGGTACGGGTGTTTTTGGCGGCTGGCGTGACTTCAGGTGTGGATGCGCTCATTTGGCGGCTCCTTCTTTCTTCTTGGCCGCCAAGATAGTCTTGGCACGCGCGATGTCACGGCGGGTGTTGCCCAGCTGCGTGTGGTTGGTCAACTGCTGGGTGGCGCGCTGCATGCGCAGACCGAAATGCGCTTTGAGCAATTCGGCGATCTCTTTCTCGAGACCAGCGACGTCTTTGGCGCGGAGTTCAGAGGCATTCATATTCAATTCTCCGTAGCGCTTAGGCGCCGACTTGACGAGCGACGAAGGTGCACTTCAGCGGCAACTTGGCAGCAGCCAAGGTGAACGCTTCGCGAGCCAAGCTTTCCGCGACGCCGTTGATTTCATACAGCACCTTGCCGGGCTGAATTTCAGCCACGTAGTACTCTGGATTGCCCTTGCCGTTGCCCATGCGAACTTCGGCGGGTTTTTGCGAGATGGGTTTGTCTGGGAAGATGCGAATCCAGATGCGACCACCACGTTTGACGTGACGGGAAATCGCACGGCGTGCAGCTTCGATTTGGCGGGCAGTCAAACGACCGCGCTCGGTGGCCTTGAGGCCAAAGTCGCCGAAAGACACTTTTGCGCCACGGGTGGCAACACCCGTGTTGCGGCCTTTTTGTTCCTTGCGGAATTTTCTGCGTGCAGGTTGCAGCATTCTTATTCTCCTTTGGCGTCAGGCGCAGCAGCAGGTGCTGCAACCTTACGAACGCGCTTGACTGCTGGCGTCTTGGGTGCGTCACCGGCTGGGGCTGCTGCGGCATCGGCAGGACGGCCCGCTGCTGGCGCAGCAGAACGTGGCGCGCCACGGTCAAAACCACCACCACCTGGACGACCACGGCCATCCGGTGCACCGCCTGGGCGTGCGTTGCGGCGTGGGCGACGGTCATCTTCGGCACCTGGCGGCGTGACGATGCCAGGGGCATCACCATTGGCCAAGCGGTCACCGCGGTAGACCCAGCATTTCACGCCGATGATGCCGTAGGTCGTTTTGGCTTCAGAGAAGCCATAATCGATGTCGGCCTTCAAGGTGTGAAGTGGCACGCGGCCTTCGCGGTACCACTCGCAACGTGCGATCTCAATGCCGTTGAGGCGACCGGAAGACATCAACTTGATGCCTTGTGCGCCCATGCGCATGGCGTTCTGCATGGCGCGTTTCATCGCGCGGCGGAACATGATGCGTTTTTCTAGCTGTTGCGTGATGGAGTCAGCAATCAATTGGGCATCGACTTCGGGCTTGCGCACTTCTTCGATGTTGACCGCCACGGGCACACGCAGGATCAGCGCCAGTTCGGACTTGAGTTTCTCGATGTCTTCGCCCTTCTTGCCGATCACCACACCCGGACGTGCCGAGAAAATGGTGATGCGTGCGTTCTTGGCGGGACGCTCGATCAAAATGCGCGACACGGCCGCGCTCTTGAGTTTGGCCTTGAGGTACTCGCGAACCTTCAAGTCTTCGGCCAACATCGTGGCGAAGTTAGCGTTCGACGCGTACCAACGGGAAGCCCAGTTACGGGTGACAGGCAGACGGAAGCCTGTTGGATGAATTTTTTGTCCCATGGTCGTGCTCTCAGTTGCCCACGGTGATGTAGATGTGGGCAGTCGGCTTGCTGATGCTGTTACCGCGGCCCTTGGCCCGAGCGGAGAAACGCTTCAGCGTGGCACCTTGCTCCACATAGATCGTTTTGATCTTGAGGGTGTCGATGTCTGCGCCATCGTTGTGTTCGGCGTTCGCAATCGCGGACTCCAAACATTTCTTGATGATGCCGGCTGCTCTTTTGGGGGTGAATGTCAGGATGTTCAGGGCTTGGGCCACGGAGCGGCCACGCACCAAGTCCGCCACCAGGCGGCCTTTGTCGGCAGACAGCCGAACACCACGGACGATTGAACGGGTTTCCATCGTCGTCATCCTCACTTCTTATTGGCTTTTTTATCGGCCGGGTGCCCTTTGAACGTGCGGGTGAGCGCAAATTCGCCAAGCTTGTGGCCAACCATCTGGTCCGAAATGTAGACCGGCACGTGCTGTTTGCCGTTGTGCACGGCAATCGTCACACCAATGAAATCGGGAAGGATGGTGGAGCGGCGCGACCAAGTTTTGATCGGCTTTTTGTCCTTGATGGCAACCGCTTTTTCGACCTTGACACGCAAGTGTTGATCGACAAACGGGCCCTTCTTGAGTGAACGAGTCATTGTCCGTTCCCCTTACTTCTTGCGACGCGCGACGATCATCGTCTGCGTGCGCTTGTTATTGCGAGTGCGGTAACCCTTGGTCAAGGTGTTCCACGGAGATACTGGGGCCTGACCTTCACCAGTGCGGCCTTCGCCACCACCGTGCGGGTGATCCACAGGGTTCATGGCCACGCCACGAACCGTAGGACGAATGCCCTTCCAGCGGATCGCACCAGCCTTGCCGTACTGGCGCAAGCTGTGCTCTTCGTTGGACACTTCACCAATGGTGGCGCGGCAGTCGATGTGGATCTTGCGAACCTCACCTGAGCGCAAACGCACCTGGGCGTACACGCCTTCACGAGCGAGCAATGTCGCCGAAGTGCCTGCGGAGCGGGCAATCTGGGCGCCCTTGCCTGGCAGCATTTCAATCGCGTGGATGATGGAACCCACGGGAATGTTGCGGATGGGCAAAGTGTTTCCAGCTTTGATCGGCGCTTCCGCACCACTCAAAACAGTTGCACCGACTTCAATGCCGCGTGGGGCAATGATGTAACGACGCTCACCGTCGGCATAACACACCAAAGCGATGTGGGCCGTGCGGTTCGGGTCGTACTCAATGCGCTCCACTTTCGCGGGAATGCCATCTTTGTTGCGAACGAAATCGACCAGGCGGTAATGCTGTTTGTGCCCACCGCCGCGGTGACGAATCGTGATGTGACCGTTGTTGTTACGGCCCGCATTTTGAATTTGCGGCTCAAGCAAAGACGCCTCAGGGCGGCCTTTGTAGAGGTGCGCATGCACCACCTTGACCACGCCACGGCGGCCAGGTGAGGTTGGTTTGACTTTAACGACGGCCATTACGCAGCCTCCCCGGAGAAGTTCAGTTCTTGTCCGGCCTTGAGCGAGACATAGGCCTTCTTGACGTGGTCACGGCGGCCAATGGACTTGCCAAAACGTTTGACTTTGCCTTTTTGAATCACAGTGGAAACAGACTCCACTTGCACCTTGAACATCAGTTCAACGGCCGCTTTGATCTCGGGCTTGGTCGCATCGCGCAGAACTTTGAACAGCACTTGGTTGTTCTTTTCTGCAACAGCAGTGGCTTTCTCACTGATGATGGGCGCCACCAGCACTTGGGCCAGGCGGTCAGCACTGTGCTTGGGGCGCACGACAGCTTGTGTTGAGGTGCTCATGCGAACATCTCCTTGATTTGCTCAACCGCAGCCTTGGTCACCAGCACCTTTTTGAAGTGCACCAGTGCCAGCGGGTCGGCGTGACGGGGCTCAACCACCAGAACGTTGACCAAGTTGCGCGAGGCCAAGAACAGGTTGTCGTCCAAGTCGTCGGTGATGACGAGCACGGAGTCCAGGCCCATGGCCTTGAACTTGGCAGCCAACACCTTGGTTTTGGGGGAATCAACGGTCAGCGAGTCCACCACAGCCAAACGGCCTTCGCGGGCCAGCTGCGAGAAGATGGACGCCATGCCAGCGCGGTACATCTTCTTGTTGACCTTTTGCGTGAAGTTCTCGTCCGGGCTGTTCGGGAAAATACGGCCGCCTCCGCGCCACAGGGGCGAAGATGTCATGCCCGCACGAGCGCGGCCAGTTCCTTTTTGACGGAAAGGCTTTTTCGTGGAGTGCTTGACCATGGCACGGTCGAGCTGCGCACGGGTGCCTTGACGTGCATTGGCCTGGAAGGCCACGACGATCTGGTGCACCAGGGCTTCGTTGTATTCGCGAGCAAACACGGTATCAGGCGCTTCGACCTTGGCGGTCGCCTGACCCTGCTCATTCAGGAGCTCGAGCTGCATCAGTTGGCTCCCTTCTTAACTTTCACCTTGATGGCGGGGCACACCACCACATGGCCATTTTTGGAGCCAGGCACCGCACCACGCACCAGCAGCAACTGACGGGCTTCGTCAACGCGCACGATATCGAGGTTTTGAACGGTTTTGGTCACGTCGCCGCGGTGGCCTGACATCTTCTTGCCAGGGAACACACGGCCAGGATCCTGCGCCATGGAGATCGAGCCGGGCACGTTGTGCGAACGGCTGTTACCGTGCGACGCGCGCTGCGACTTGAAATTGTGGCGCTTGATGGTGCCGGTGAAGCCCTTGCCGATGGAGGTGCCCTGCACGTCCACCATCTGGCCCACAGCGAACACGCTCACAGGGACTTGCGCGCCAGGCGCATAAGCCGAGGCAACGTCAGCAGGAACGCGGAATTCTTTGAGGATTTCACCCGCTTCAGCGCCGGCTTTGGCCAAATGGCCAGCTTCAGGCTTAGAAACGCGGGAGGCCTTGCGGCTACCAAAGGTGATCTGGAGGGCACTGTAGCCGTCCGTCTCGGTGGTTTTGACCTGGGTCACGCGGTTGTTGGACACGTCCAGCACCGTCACAGGAACGGCGTCGCCGTCGTCTGTGAAGATGCGCATCATGCCCACCTTGCGGCCCAGCAATCCCAGGCGATGGCCTGGATCTGTGGTCGTCATAAATATTCTCCAGCCCCCATCACACACACGGCGAGGAAGCCTTTGTTACGAAGGCCCGACATCGATTGGCCGGGCTGACTTTGATCTTCTCTGGGTTCAGGCGCAGGGCCTTCAAACCAAGAAAAGCCTGTGAGTATAGCAGTTGCAGCTCACGCTGCAACTGCTCCGCACTCACATGACGGTGTTACTGCAGCTTAATTTCGACGTCCACGCCCGCTGGCAAGTCGAGTTTCATCAGGGCGTCCACCGTTTTATCGGTGGGGTCCACGATGTCCATCAGACGCTGGTGGGTGCGAATTTCGAATTGGTCGCGCGAGGTTTTGTTGACGTGCGGCGAGCGCAGGATGTCAAAACGCTGCATGCGGGTCGGCAAAGGCACGGGGCCCCTGACGATCGCACCAGTGCGCTTGGCGGTGTCAACAATTTCCAAGGCGGATTGATCGATCAATTTGTAATCGAATGCCTTGAGACGGATGCGGATCTTTTGTTTGGTTGACATGAAGGATCCTTATTCGATGATCTTGGCCACGACACCCGCACCAACGGTGCGGCCGCCTTCACGAATGGCGAAGCGCAGGCCTTCTTCCATCGCGATCGGGTTGATCAACTTGACCGTGATGCTGACGTTGTCGCCTGGCATCACCATCTC